>NZ_JBSFJU010000006.1:28113-206523 GCF_053598215.1 Kitasatospora sp. NPDC001175
TGGGATTGAACCAGTGACCCCCACCGTGTCAAGGTGGTGCTCTCCCGCTGAGCTAATCGCGCCTGGTGAGGCGGTACTGCGTCAGACCCCGAGGGATCCGAGTGCGCGATACTGGGATTGAACCAGTGACCCCCACCGTGTCAAGGTGGTGCTCTCCCGCTGAGCTAATCGCGCCCGGTAAGGCGATGCTACGCCAGGCCCCAAAAAGGGAAGCCGAAGGTGCGCGATACTGGGATTGAACCAGTGACCCCCACCGTGTCAAGGTGGTGCTCTCCCGCTGAGCTAATCGCGCGGGGAGGTCCCCTGGCGAACCAGGGGGACCTCTTGGAGGTGGAGACGGGATTTGAACCCGTGTACACGGCTTTGCAGGCCGTTGCCTCGCCTCTCGGCCACTCCACCAGGCAACTGAGGAGAACGATCCTACCTGTTCTCCATCGAGCGGACGACGAGATTCGAACTCGCGACCCTCACCTTGGCAAGGTGATGCTCTACCAACTGAGCCACGTCCGCCTGTCTCCCGGGCCCTTCACCGCTTTCCTGCGGCTCCGTGTCCCGGCGACGTGTTGAACTTTAGCGGAAACCTCGGCCAGCTCAAATTCCGCCTCCGGAAGCGTGCCGTCGGGGCGGAGGCAGATGGTGTTCCGTCAGCCCGGCGAGGCCCCGCCAGGGCGGAGCGTGCCGCGCTCGCCGACCACCTCCGGGATGACCTGCGGCGGAACGGAGGCCGGCGGTCGGCCGGACCTCCCGCGGACCGCGCCGACCGCCCCCGCCGACCTACACTTCAGCCACCGACCCAAAACCCGCCCCCGTGCCCGCACCCGGGCAGCACAGCATCCGATCCGCGCAGGAGAACCGTGTCCGGCCGCACCAGCTCCCTCGATCCCGCCGCCCCGATGGCCCGCTTCGGCGGCCGCCTGGCGACGGGACTGCGCGAGGTCACCTCGGACCCGGCCGCGCTCGACTCCAGCGGGTTCTGGGCCGTCGCGTACGACTTCGAGGGCCGGCTGACCTGCGCCCGCTTCGACGACGTCCGCCCCGACCCGGCTCCACCGCGCACCGAGGGCTGGCTCGGCCCGGGGGCCGACGGCTGGCACAGCTCCCTCGATCGGGACGCCTACACGGCCGGGGTGCGCCGCATCCGCGAACACATCGCGGCGGGCGAGGTGTACCAGGCCAACCTCTGCCGCGTGCTGTCCGCGCCGCTGCCCGACCCGGCCCGCAGCGACATCGACGCCCTCACCGGCCTGCTCGCCCACGGCAACCCCGCCCCGTACGCGGGGACGATCCGGCTCCCCGAACACGGCGTCGAGATCGCCACCGCCTCGCCGGAGCTCTATCTGCGCCGCACCGGCCACACGGTCTCCTCCGGGCCGATCAAGGGCACCGGCCGCACCGAGCACGATCTGCTGGAAAAGGACCACGCCGAGAACGTGATGATCGTGGACCTGGTCCGCAACGACCTCGGCCGGGTCTGCGCCACCGGCACCGTCACCGTCCCCGACCTCTGCGTGGTCGAGAAGCACCCGGGGCTGGTGCACCTGGTCTCCACCGTGGAAGGCACCCTCCGCGAGGACGCCGGCTGGCCCGAGCTGTTCGCCGCCACCTTCCCGCCCGGCTCGGTCACCGGCGCCCCCAAGTCCAGCGCACTGCGGATCATCGACGCCCTGGAGACCGCCGCCCGCGGCCCGTACTGCGGTGCGGTCGGCTGGGTCGACGCGGACCGGGACGAAGCCGAACTCGCCGTCGGCATCCGGACGTTCTGGCTCGACCGGAGCAGCGGCCACCCCGTCCTCAGGTTCGGTACCGGCGCCGGGATCACCTGGGGCTCCGACCCCGAGCGTGAATGGGACGAGACCGAACTCAAGGCGGCCCGCCTGGTCGGGATAGCGTCGGGCACCGGTACCTGCTGACCCCGCCGGCCCCGAGGAGCTGCCGTCATGCCGAGTCCGACCAGAATCTGGGTGAACGGCTCCCTGACCGAGAGCGGCGATGCCGTGATCTCCGTCCTGGACCACGGACTCACCGTCGGCGACGGCGTGTTCGAGACCGTCAAGGCGGTGGACGGCAGCCCCTTCGCACTCACCCGCCACCTGGAACGGCTCACCCGTTCCGCCCGCGGCCTCGGCCTGCCCGACCCCGATCATGACCAGGTCCGCGAGGCCGTGGCACAGGTCCTGCACGCCGACCCCGTGCCGTTCGCCCGGATCCGGATCACCTACACCGGCGGGATCTCCCCGCTCGGCTCCGAACGCGGCACCGGCCCCACCAGCCTGGTCGTCGCCCTCGGCGGCGCCACCCGGCGGCCCGACACCACGGCGGTCCGGACCGTGCCGTGGCGCCGCAACGAACACAGCGCCGTCGCAGGCCTGAAGACCACCTCCTACGCCGAGAACGTGGTCGCCCTCGCCGCCGCACACCGGGACGACGCCTCCGAGGCGGTCTTCGCCAACACCGCCGGAAACCTCTGCGAGGGGCTCCAACATCTTCGTCGTCCTGGACGGCCGGCTGCTCACCCCCGCGCTGAGCTCCGGCTGCCTCGCCGGGATCACCCGCCGACTGGTCATCGACTGGACCGGCGCCCAAGAGGCCGACCTCCCCTTCGACGTCCTCCGGCAGGCCGAGGAGGTCTTCCTCACCTCGACCACCCGCGACGTCCAGGCCGTCACCCGCGTCGACGACCGCCACCTCGCCCCCACCCCGGGCCCGATCACCCTCAAGGCCATGACGCAGTTCGCCGAACGCAGCGCCGACGACCTCGACCCGTGACCGGGCAGCGCCCCCGCCCCCGGTCAACGACGACACGGCAGGACCGTCGGCACCGCAGAACCCGGCGAGCGACCGCGCACTCCACACCGGGCCCGCCACGCAGCTCCACACGCCCCTCGGCGATTCCACCGCACACCCGGGGCAGGCCGGGCCGGCAGACGCCCGGGTAGAGAGCCACGGCAACGGGGAAGGGAGCCCCCATGACCACCACGCTGCGCCCCGAGCGCCCCGAGGAGCCCGTACCGGGCGGCGGCCGCAGCCGCCGCTGGCAGATCTGCGTCAACGGCCGCCCCGTCGGAGGCCTTCGCACCACCGCCCTGCCCTGGGGCACCCAGTGGTGGGGCGAGATCTCCGAGCTCGAGGTGACCGACGGCCGCGGGCGCGGGCGGGGTACCGTCGGCGCGCTCGCCGCCGAGGAGGTGCTGCGCGGCTGGGACTGCAGCAGGGTGGACGTGCGGATCCCCACCGAGGCGACCGCCGCGATCCGCCTCGCCCAAGCCCTCGGCTACACCGAGCGGATGCGCAACATGGCCAAACACCTCGACCGGGCCCCGGACCTGCCGGCCGCCGGCCTGACCACCCGGCCCATCGGCGAGGCCGAGTTCGACGACTGGCTCGCCCGGGCCAAGGCCGGCTATCTGCACGACCTCGGCGCCTCGGGCCTCACCGAGCAACAGGCGCGGGCCAAGTCGGACACCGACCACCAGCACCTGCTGCCGCAGGGACCGGCCACCCCGGACGTCGCCCTGCGCCGCCTGTAC
This sequence comes from Kitasatospora sp. NPDC001175, assembly GCF_053598215.1. Taxonomy (NCBI): domain Bacteria; kingdom Bacillati; phylum Actinomycetota; class Actinomycetes; order Kitasatosporales; family Streptomycetaceae; genus Kitasatospora; species Kitasatospora sp. NPDC001175. Next base: position 31,641 of record NZ_JBSFJU010000006.1, read on the forward strand.
GACCCGGAGGGCACCCCGCTCGGAAGCCTCTGGGTGGCCCTGCGCCAGAGCGTCCTTGCGAACGGCGCCCCGCTGGCCTGGGTGATGACCGTCGAGGTGGACAGGGAGCAGCGCGGCCGGGGTTACGGCCGGGCCCTGATGCTGCTGGCCGAGCGCGAGTGCCTCGCCGCCGGAGTCCGCGATCTGGGCCTCAACGTTTTCAGCAGCAACACCGTCGCGACCGGTCTGTACGATTCGCTCGGTTACCGGGTGACCCACCGCGTCCTCGGCAAGTCACTGCTCTGACGGCCGGAGGGCCGCGAAAGGCGGCGGGCCCGGTCACCGAAGACGTGACCGGGCCCGGGGCGACGACGAAGCGGCGGGACTCAGGCCCGGCCGCGCTGCTCCTCGATGATGGCGACGATCCGCTCGAGCAGCCCGTCCTGGCTCTTCCCGCCGTCCAGACGCTGTCCGGCGATCACGTACGTCGGCGTGCCGGTGACGCCGATCGCCTTCCCCTCCGCCTGGTCGGCGTCCACGATCAAGGTGTGCCGGCCGTCGACCAGGGCGGTGTCGACCTCCTCGGCATCCAGCCCGACCTCGGCGGCGACCTGCACCAGCAGCTTCTCCCCGCCCTTGTCCAGCTCCTCGACCCGGGCCAGCAGCGCCGTCACGTACTGCCACCCATTGCCCTGGGCGAACGCCTCCTCGGCCGCCTGGGCCGCCGCGTACGCGTGCTTGTGCTTCTCCAGCGGGAAGTGCCGCAGCTCGATGGGCAGCGCGTCGCCGTACCGGTCACGCAGTGCCCGTACGTCGTCCAGGGCGGCGCGGCAGTCCGGGCACTGGAGCTCGCACCAGAACTCGAGGCGGGGGAGAGAACCTTCGATCATGGGCCCAGTCTGTCATCCGGCCCACCGTCCGCCCGATCCCCGGCAGGCGCCGCCCGACGGTGCTCAGCCGGTCGGTACGGTCTCCGCCGACCGCTGCCGCGCGCGGTACGCCGCCACGTGCAGCCGGTTGCCGCAAGTACGGCTGTCGCAGTAGCGGCGGGAGCGGTTGCGCGAGAGGTCCACGAAGACCCGGGCGCAGTCGGGGGCCTCGCAGCGGCGCAGCCGCTCGCGCTCCCCGGCCATCACGATGAAGGCCAGCGCCATGCCGAGTTCGGCCGCCAGGTGGTCACCGATCGCCGCGTGCGGGGCGAAGTAGTGGATGTGCCAGTCGTGCTGGTCGTGGTTGGTGAGCCGGGGCGTGGTCCCGGCGGCGGCCACCACCGCGTTCACCAGCTCGGCCGCCTCCTCGGTGGAACCGGCGGAGAACACCTCGCGCAGCCGCGACCGCAGGCGGTGCACGGCAGCCAGGTCGGCGGGCGAGAGCGAGTCGACCTCGCTGATGTCCTGGCGCACCACGAAGGCGCTGAGCGCGGCGACATCCGGGAGCTGCTCGCTGCCACACGCCTCGTGGGAGGTGTTGAGCAGCTCCACCAGAACGCTCAGCGAGCACTCGGTGTCATGGGTGATCAGCACGTGAGGACTCCTCGCGCGGCGGGCGGCCCCGGCCTCCCGCGTCGGTCATCACCCGTGACTCTACCGGGCGGGGCTGTCCGAACGGCGTAGGTCCGCGGCTGCCGGGGCGCCGCGGCCGGGTGCGGCGCGCCGCCCGCGAGGCTGCCGGATCGGATAGGGGCGGTGCCGTACGGACGGACCGGGACGGATGGTGTACGGACCGCGCTGGGTCGTGACGAAAGCGCCCGGCCTGGTGAGCGGTCATCCGCGCATGGATGACCGGCACCGGTGGCCGGGCGCCTCCGTCGTCGCCGATACAGGTCGGGCCGGCCGCTCCGTGGAGTGACCGGGACGAGCCCCGAGGCCGCTTGGTGGGCGGCGAACAGTGCGACCGTGCCCCCGAGTAGGACGGACGCTGTCGGGTAACGGCCCCACCGCCGAGGCGGTCAGCTCTCGGCGAGGATGTGGGACAGCTCTCGATCGAGATCGAAATGGCGGTGTTCGGTGCCGGGCGGCACGGCGGCGTCGGTCCGCTTGAGGAAGGACTCAAGCGCCCGGGCCGGGGCCTCCAGCAGGGCCTCTCCCTCCGGAGAACTCAGGGCGATGCAGACCACACCCTGTCCATGGCTGCGCGAGGGCCACACCCGGACGTCGCCGGTCCCGGTGGGTCGATGGAGCCCCTCCGCAAGAAGATCACGGGCGAACACCCACTCCACGGTCTCGTCGGCACCGGTGTGGAAGGTCGCATGCACGGCATAGGGGTCGGCAGTGTCGTAGCGCAGGCCCGCGGGGACGGGCAGTGACGACTCGCTCGACACGATGAGGCGCAGGTGCAGCTCACAGCTGACCGTGGTGTTCATAAGCGCCAGGGCCTTTCGCTCAGTGTGCGCTCGGGGAATCGCACGTCGGCGAACGGACCATCCCACCTGAAAGCCCGGTGTAAACCCGTCTGTCCCGATTCAGCTGCGAGTCGTACCCCTTCCGGCGCATTGCGGAAACGTGGTGGCTCTCCCGGCGGGCCCGGGCGCTTGGCAACGCCTGGTGGTTTTCGCCGGATGGCCGCCGCATGGTTGTGCGAAGCGACAATCCGGTCCGGCCGACGGCTCGGCCCGGCGGGCGGGACGGGGCTGAGTGCGGGGGCGGATCCGGAGGGTCGGGGGAGGGGGCAGAGGGGGCGCCCGGTCGGCTTGCCGCGGTGACCTGCTGATGACCGGGCCCCGGGGGTGACCCGGGCCGGGGCCGCCTCGGTCGGCCGGTCCGGCAGGGGCGGTGCGAGGGGGGTGGTTCGGAGCACCCGTCCGGATGCGGTAATGTTCTTTCTGTGCCCGGGCGATTAGCTCAGCGGGAGAGCACTTCGTTCACACCGAAGGGGTCACTGGTTCGATCCCAGTATCGCCCACCGGAATGCACCACAGATGTCGGGCCCCGACCAGGAAATGGTCGGGGCCCGACATCTTTTTGCATTCCCGCTGGCCTGCTTCTTGTTGAAGGGTGAGCTGATTCACTATCAGCATCCTTGTGGCCGGAGGGAACTGGGGGGCTGTCGGCGCGGGCCGTACGGAGCCGGATTGTGCAGCCGAAGCCAAGTGGTGCTAGAGTTCTTCTCGTTGCCACGGGCGATTAGCTCAGCGGGAGAGCACTTCGTTCACACCGAAGGGGTCACTGGTTCGATCCCAGTATCGCCCACCGTCAACACTCAGGCCCTGACCGGGAGTCCGGTCGGGGCCTGAGTCGTCTCCGGCGAATTCAGGCCGCGGCCTCGCAACGGTGGTTCGACGAGAGGCGGCGGCCGCAGCCGCAGCGGGCCGGGCGCAGCGGCCAGTGGAAGTCCACGCGTTCGGTGCTGCCCGAGCGGTCGAACCAGTTCTGCAGTCCCCGGGCCTGGGCCGCGTACCAGCTCCGTTGGCGCAGATGCAGTTCGGCGGCGGAGAGCGTGCCCAGCGGGCTGGCGTAGCGGGAGCCGAGGGCGCGGACGAGGTCGAGGGCGGCGGCCGCGTCGGCGGCGGCGTCGTGGGCGCCGGTCAGGGTGACGCCGTAGTGGGCGCAGAGATCGCTGAGGGTGCGGCGGCCCTTGCGGTAGCGGTCCACGTAGCGGTCCAGCACCCGGGGGTCGAGCACCAGCAGCTCGGCGTCGCCCAGGGAGTCGGCCAGTGAGATCTCGCGGTGGCGGCGCAGTTCGCGGTCGAGCAGCGTCAGGTCGTACGGGGCGTTCATCACCACCAGGGGGACGCCGGCCCTGGCCTGTTCGCCGAGCGCGCGGGCGATCTCGGCGACGACCGTGCGCGGAGGCCGGCCGTGGGCGCGGACCTGCGCGTCGGTTATCCCGTGTACCGCGCGGGCGCCGTCGGGGATCGGTATGCCCGGATCGGCGAGCCAGGACACCGTCCGGGCGGCTGTGCCGGGGGAGGACTGGAGCACCAGGGCGGCCGAGACGATGCGGTCGGTCTCGACGTCCACGCCGGTGGTCTCGGTGTCGAAAGAGCCCAGCGGCCCCTCGTACCAGCGCTGAGAATGCTGCATGACTGCCCCTCAGGTGCCACTGGGCGTGGCCCGGCGCGCCACCGAGGACCGGTGGCGCGCCGGGCGCGGCGGCGTTTCTGTCCTGGTGATACCGCAGTTGACGCACCCTCAACCGCCCGGCGGCAAGCCCGCGGGAAGGTTTCTCGGGATCCGTGGCCGAACGGACACGGAACGTGGTCGACCATCGGCGGGTGGACGGGTACGCGGTCGGGTGGCCGGGCTCGGTACCATCGACACGCGCAGCAGAGTGCTGCGGCACAGGGATGTCAGGAGAGACCGGTGACGGAAGTCCGGGTAATCATCAACCGCGAACCCGATCGGGAAGAGCGCGTGGTGACCACGGGCACTACGGCCGCCGATCTGTTCGCCGACGACCGCTCGATCATCGCCGCCCGGGTCGCGGGCCAGCTCAAGGACCTCGCGTACGTCGTCCAGGACGGCGAGGAGGTCGAGCCGGTCGCGATCTCCAGCAAGGACGGCCTCGACATCCTGCGGCACTCCACCGCACACGTGATGGCGCAGGCCGTGCAGGAGATCTTCCCCGAGGCCAAGCTGGGCATCGGCCCGCCGATCAAGGACGGCTTCTACTACGACTTCGACGTCGAGAAGCCCTTCCACCCCGATGACCTCAAGGTCATCGAGAAGAAGATGCAGGAGATCATCAAGCGCGGGCAGAGGTTCTCCCGCCGTGTGGTCACCGACGAGGCCGCCCGCGAGGAGCTGGCCGGTGAGCCGTACAAGCTGGAGCTGATCGGCCTCAAGGGCTCCGCCGCCACCGCCGGCGAGGGTGCCAGCGTCGAGGTCGGCGCCGGCGAGCTGAGCATCTACGACAACCTGGACGCCAAGACCGGAGATCGGTGCTGGGGCGACCTCTGCCGTGGCCCGCACCTGCCCACCACCCGGAACATCCCGGCGTTCAAGCTGATGCGCTCGGCCGCCGCGTACTGGCGCGGCAGCGAGAAGAACAACCAGTTGCAGCGCATCTACGGCACCGCGTGGCCGACGAAGGACGAGCTGAAGGCGCACCTCGACTTCCTCGAGGAGGCCGCCAAGCGCGACCACCGCAAGCTCGGCACCGAGCTCGATCTCTTCTCCATCCCGGAGGAGATCGGTTCGGGCCTGGCCGTCTTCCACCCCAAGGGCGGCATCATGCGCCGGGTCATGGAGGACTACTCGCGCAAGCGGCACGAGGAGGCGGGCTACGAGTTCGTCTACACCCCGCACGCCACCAAGGGCACCCTGTTCGAGCTCTCCGGCCACCTGGACTGGTACGCCGACGGCATGTACCCGCCCATGCAGCTCGACGGCGAGCACGACTACTACCTCAAGCCGATGAACTGCCCGATGCACAACCTGATCTACCGCTCGCGCGGTCGGTCGTACCGCGAACTGCCGCTGCGGCTCTTCGAGTTCGGTACGGTCTACCGGTACGAGAAGTCGGGTGTGGTGCACGGTCTGACCCGCGCCCGGGGCTTCACCCAGGACGACGCGCACATCTACTGCACCCACGAGCAGATGCACGACGAGCTGGACTCGCTGCTCACCTTCGTGCTGGACCTGCTGCGCGACTACGGTCTGACCGACTTCTACCTGGAGCTGTCGACTCGCGACCCGGAGAAGTACATCGGCGCCCTCGAGGACTGGGAGATCGCCACCGAGACCCTGCGGGCCGCGGCCGAGAAGCAGGGCCTCGAGCTGGTGCTCGACCCGGCCGGTGCGGCCTTCTACGGACCGAAGATCTCGGTCCAGGCCCGCGACGCCATCGGCCGCACCTGGCAGATGTCGACCATCCAGGTCGACTTCCAGCTGCCGAACCGCTTCGACCTCGAGTTCCAGGGCGCGGACGGCAACCGCCAGCGTCCGGTCATGATCCACCGTGCGCTGTTCGGCTCGATCGAGCGGTTCTTCGCGGTGTTGCTGGAGCACTACGCGGGTGCCATGCCGCCGTGGCTGGCCCCGGTCACCGTGGTCGGCATCCCGATCACCGACGAGCACGTGCCGTACCTGCGGGAGGTCGCGGCCGAGCTGAAGAAGCACGGCATCCGGGTCGAGGTGGACGCCTCGGACGACCGCATGCAGAAGAAGATCCGCAACGCTCAGAAGGCCAAGATCCCGTTCATGCTGATCGCGGGCAACGACGACGTCGAGGCCGGTGCCGTCTCCTTCCGCTACCGCAACGGTGAGCAGAAGAACGGGGTGCCGGTTGCCGAGGCCGTCGCCGAGATCGTCGACGCGGTGGAGCGCCGTATCCAGGTGTGACGTGGTCCCCGCGTGAGCGGGGGTTAGTACGGGGCAGGCTCTGATGAGTCTGCCCCGTACGGCTTTGCGGGGTTGCCCGGGAGAATATGCTGATCAGCATGACGAGTGAGCCGGAACTGCAGCAGGGCGTGGGTGAGCCGGACGGCTTCCGGCGCCTTTGGACCCCCCATCGGATGGCGTACATCCAGGGTGAGAACAAGCCCACCGGACCGGCTCCCGATGACGGTTGCCCGTTCTGCTCGATCCCGTCGCTGAGCGACGAGGACGGGCTGATCATCGCCCGGGGCAGCGCCGTGTTCGCGGTGCTCAACCTCTACCCGTACAACGGCGGGCACTTGATGGTCGTCCCGTACCGGCACGTGGCCGACTACACGGACCTGGACGAGGCGGAGACGGTCGAGCTCGCCGAGTTCACCAAGCGGGCGATGACGGCGCTGCGCGCGGCCTCCGGGGCGCACGGCTTCAACATCGGGATGAACCAGGGCGCCGCTGCCGGTGCCGGGATCGCCGCGCACCTGCACCAGCACGTGGTGCCGCGCTGGGGCGGGGACACCAACTTCATGCCCGTGGTGGGGCACACCAAGGTGCTGCCGCAGCTGCTGGCGGACACCCGCAAGATGCTCGCCGAGGTCTGGCCGCAGGGCTGAGCGGACCTGACGGGGCAAGGCCGAAGGGCTCGTACCGGGAGGTTCCGGTACGAGCCCTTCGGCGTGCGGCCGTGGTCAGCCGGCGTCGTAGACGTCGGCCTTGAAGGGGCGCACGCCCTGCATCTCGGACTTGAGGATGCCCGTCCGGTTGGTGAAGCGGGCGACGTTGACGTCGTGCTCCTCCAGGAAGTCGACGGTGGCGGCGAGTACCGCGTTGACCACCGGGGTGGCACTGTAGATCACGTCGTCGGACTTGAAGCGGCTGGTCCAGGTGCGGTCGGCCCAGGCGGCCCGGAGCGAGAACGGCTCCGGCAGGGCGATCTTGCCACCCAGCCAGGTGAGCAGGGTGGGCAGCTTCATGAACGGCGCCCGGACGGCCTGCCGGACCACCTCGTCGTTGTCCACCAGGGGCAGGACGACCGTCTTCTCCTCCCAGAACTTGCCGGTCTTGGCGACCGAGATCTCCTTGGGCTTGGGCTTGGCGCCGAAGAGCCCGTTGAGCGGGCCGAGGGCGTAGCCGGCCACCGAGACCCGCAGGGTGTTGCTGAGCACGGTGACGCCGATCACCGTGGTGGTCACCAACTGGCCGTTGTGCAGCACGAGCTGGGTGGCCAGCCGGTGCCGGGTGTCGGTGCCGAGGGTCTGCCGGTTGGCGATGGACTGGATGCCGAAGTCGCGCATCCGGTAGCCGTCCATCTCGGGGCCGCCCGGGCGGCCGATCTCGTCGGCGCCCTCCGGAATGTCCACCACGACCCACTGCTGGATGGCGACGTGCCTCATCCCGCCGTCGGAGATCTCGCTGCGGCCGAGGCCGCCGAGGCGGTCGGCGATGCGGCGGGTGAGATCCCACGGGTGGAAGGTCCGGAAGTCGACCTGGCCCTCGGCCGGACGCAGGTCCTCGACCATCTCCCAGACGCCCCAGCGCATTCCGGCGCCGAGGATGCCCCTGGAGCCGGCGTAGTGCTGGATGTTGGTGTCCTGCTCGGCGGTCAGCCGCTCCAGCTGGGCGCGGAGCGTGCTGGCCTTCTTGTCCAGGTCGTCGCGCGGGACGGCCTTGGGGACGGTCGCGGCTATCGCGCTGCCCTCGACCAGGGCTCCCCAGCGGGAGCGCAGGTCCTCGGTGCTGCGCAGGACGATCCGCTTGGCGACGAACCAGCCGACGACGGGCGCCACCATCATGAGCCGGAAGTACTGGGCGAGCAGCCCGCTCATCGGCGGCCGCAGCACGAAGAGCAGGGCCAGTCCACCGGCGACCAGCAGCGCGACGGTGCCGTAGAAGCCCTCACGGGCCGGGTTCTGCTTCTTCAGCCAGGCCCGGCTCTGGAAGGCGAGCAGCCAGATCAGCGCGCCCGGCAGGAAGAGCAGTCCGCTGACCAGGGTGACCAGGGTGAGCTTGCGGTCCCTGGCGCCTCGGAGATCCTCGGCGGCGAGGCAGTGCTCGACCACCATCCGGGTGTCGGTACCGAAGGACGGGACCAGCGGGTTGCGCTTGGCGGCCAGGGTCCGGTCGATCAGGGCGCGGCTGTAGGCCTCGCCGAGACTTGGCCGGAAAAGGGCGAACTTGCCCTCCTTGATCTTGGCGCCGAGCTTCTCCCCTAGGTCGCGGAAGTCGCTGTCGCGGTAGGCCGCCGAGGAGAGCAGCTGGGTGACTGCGGTCTGTGGTCCGACGTCCGTGCGGGGTATCTGCGCGCCCGGTGTCATGTCCAGCTTGGTCACGGTGGTGCCCCCTCCTCCCCTTGTCAGCCGCAGGGTACCGTGCCGCCGCCGTGCTGCGCGGATCATCGTCTGAACCGCTGTCACATCTCGCCAGGCGTGGCTCCTCTCGCTATGGTGCCCACTTCAGGCCCGCTTTGACCCCGCGGGTCCCGCTGGTCCCGGTGGTGGGAGGATCGGGGCATGGCCGATGCTGAGGTGGTTGCGGTGGATCCGGTGCTCGTCTTCGACGGGGACTGCGCGTTCTGCACGACCTGCAAGAACGCCGCCGAGCGTTATCTGCGGGCGAGCCTGGCGGCCGGGGGGTGGGAGGCGGTGCCGTTCCAGTTCGCGGATCTGGCGGCGTTGGACGAGCGGGCCGGTGGGCGGGGGCTGGTGACCTGGGAGCGGGCCGAGCGGGAGATCCTCTGGGTGACGCCCGGCGGGGAGGTCTACGGCGGGGCCCAGGCGGCCGCGCGGCTGCTGATGCGGTCGGGCGGGGTGTGGGCGTACCTGGGCGGGGCGCTGGCTCTGCCGCCGGTCCGTCCGCTGGCGGGGGTGGTCTATCGGCTGGTCGCGCGGAACCGGCACCGGATGCCCGGTGGGACGCCGGCCTGCGCGCTTCCGCAGCGCGGGTGAGCCTTTCGGGGCGGGAGGTTGACGGATGGGGGCGCGAGGGCGGAAGCGGATGCCGTTCGGCGGGGCCTGCTGCGCCCCGGTGCTTCTGCGGATCAGTGGGGTGCTGTGCCATCCGGTCCGCACGCCGTTGTGCGCCCCCGTCCGTTGATCCCCGCCGCCCCTTTACGCTGACCGCCGCCGGGTTTCACGAGCCGTTCTCGTACCGGGCGGCAAGGGCGGCGGGCATCGGGGCGTGCCGGACGTAGCTGCGCGAGAACTGGCCGGTGCCGTGCGAGATGGACCTCAACTCGACTGGATAGCGGGCGAGTTCGAGTTCGGGGACTTCGGCGCGGACCAGGCTGAGGCCGGGGCCGCCGGGTTCGGTGCCGAGCACGTGGCCGCGGCGGGCGGAGAGGTCGGTGAGGACGGCGCCCTGGTACTCGTCGGGCAGCAGGACCTGGATCTCGTCCACGGGTTCCAGCAGTCGGACGGTGGCGTGGGCGGCGGCCTCGCGCAGTGCGAGGGCGCCGGCGGTCTGGAAGGCGGCGTCAGAGGAGTCGACCGAGTGCGCCTTGCCGTCGGTGAGGGTCACCCGGACGTCGACCATGGGGTAGCCGGCCTTGACGCCGTGGGCGAGTTGGGCGCGTACGCCCTTCTCCACCGAGGGGATGAAGTTGCGCGGCACGGCGCCGCCGACGACCTTGTCGACGAACTCGAAGCCGCTGCCGGGCGCCAGGGGTTCGACGGTGAGGTCGCAGATGGCGAACTGGCCGTGGCCGCCGGACTGTTTGACGTGCCGTCCGTGGCCGCTGGCGGTGGTGGCGAAGGTCTCGCGCAGGGCGACCTGGTACCCGACGGTGTCGAGGTTGACGCCGTAGCGGGTGCGCAGGCGGTCCAGGACGACGGCCTGGTGGGCCTCGCCGGTGCACCAGAGCACGAGTTGGTGGGTTTCGGCGTTCTGCTCCACCCGCAGGGCCGGGTCCTGGGCGGTGAGCCGGGCGAGGCTCTGGGCGAGCCGGTCCTCGTCGCCCTTGCTGTGGGCCCGGATCGCGACAGGGAGCAGCGGTTCGGGCAACGGCCAGCGCTCGAGGACGAGTTGGCCGGCGGAGAGGGTGTCCCCGGTGCGCGCGGTGGCGAGTTTGGCGAGGCAGACCAGGTCGCCGGGGAGGGCGTAGGGGACCGGTCGCTGCTGCTTGCCGAAGGGGGAGGTGAGGGCGGTGACGCGTTCGTCGGGGTGGTCGGCCAGGTGCAGGGTGGTGTCGGGGCGCAGGGTGCCGGAGTAGACCCGGACCAGGCTGAGGCGGCCGACGTACGGGTCCTCGCCGGTGTGGACGACCTGGACGGTGACGGGGGCGTCGGGATCGGAGGACGGCAGGTCGTCCCGGCGTTCCTCGGGGGTGGGGAGGATCTCGGTGATCAGGTCGAGGAGTTCGGCGGCGCCGACGGCGGGGCCGGCCGGGTCGAGCGGGGGTGCGGCGGCGAGTACGGGGTGCACGGTGCCCTGGAGGACTTCGCGGCGCAGCGCCTCGGTGAGCGAGGCGGGGTCGAGGTCCTCGCCGGCCACGTAGCGCTCCAGCAGGGTGTCGTCCTCGCCGGCGATGGCCTCGACCAGGCGGCCGCGGGCCTCGTCGGCGCCGGGTACCTCGCCGCTCTCGCCGTAGCGGCGCCCGGTGAGGAGTTCGAGTGAGCCGTACGGGTGGCCGTCGCGCAGGATCGGCAGGTGGATGGGCAGGACGGTGTCGGGGTGGCCCTCGCCGAAGGCCTCCTGGCAGGCGACCAGGGCCTCCTCGAAGCTGCCCCGGCCCGCGGTGAGGTGGGTGAGGACGATCACGGTGGGCAGCCCGGTGGCGCGGCACTCGCGCCAGAGGGTGAGGGCGGGCAGCGGGATCGGGTCGGCGGCGGAGAGGACCAGGACGGCGGACTCGGCGGCGCGCAGTCCGGCCCGCAGGTCGCCGGCGAAGTCGGCGTAGCCGGGGGTGTCCAGCAGGTTGATCTTGGTGTCGCGCCAGCTGAGCGGGAGCAGCGCGAGCTGGACCGAGCGCTGCTGCTGGTGCTCGATCTCCTCGTAGTCGGCGGCGGTGGTGCCGTCGGGGACGGTGCCCGCCCGGGTGAGGGCGCCCGCGGTGAGGGCGAGGGATTCGGCGAGGGTGGTCTTCCCTGCGCCGCTGGGGCCGATCAGGGCCACGTTGCGCAGTTGCGCGGGCCGCTCGACGGTGGGTGCGGGCGCGTGAGGGGTTCCTCGGTCGGCCATGGCGTGCCTCCTTCGCGGGGGCGGCAGTTACGTCCCGTATGCGGGGAAGTGCCCTGAGTGGCGGCCGGTTTGGGCCGGGACCGGCTCGCGGGGTATGGGGCGGCCAAGCGGTACGAGCGGCCTGGATACCATTGTCGGGCCGGGTGGGTCGTTCCGCTCGGCCGCCGGTCGACCACTGGGGCCGAGGGCGGATAGGTGAGACCAGGGCGGTTTGGAAGGCCATGCTCAACAAGTACGCACGTGCCTTCTTCACACGTGTCCTGACGCCGTTCGCGGCGCTGCTGCTGCGCTGGGGGGTGAGCCCGGACGCGGTGACGCTGATCGGTACGGCCGGCTCGGTCGCCGGTGCGCTGGTGTTCTTCCCCCGGGGCGAGTTCTTCTGGGGCACCATCACGATCACGCTCTTCATCTTCTCCGACCTGGTGGACGGCAACATGGCCCGCCAGGCGGGCAGGTCGAGCAAGTGGGGCGCGTTCCTGGACTCGACGCTGGACCGGGTCGCCGATGCGGCGATCTTCGGCGGGCTGGCGCTCTGGTACGCGGGCAAGGGAGACAACGACCTGCTCTGCGCGATCTCGGTGCTCTGCCTGGCGAGCGGCCAGGTGGTCTCGTACACCAAGGCCCGGGCGGAGAGCCTGGGGCTGCCGTGCAACGTGTCGGGGCTGGTCGAGCGGGCCGAGCGGTTGGTGATAAGCCTGGTCGCGGCGGGTGTGGCCGGCCTGCACACCTTCGGGGTGCCGTATGTGGAGCCGCTGCTGCCGCTGGCGCTGTGGCTGGTCGCGCTGGGCAGCCTGGTGACGGTGCTGCAGCGGATGCTGACCGTGCGCCGGGAGGCGCTGGAGGCCGTCGAGTCGCGGGAGGTGCTGTGAGCGCCCCGGTGCCGAGCGCTCCGGCGCTCAGGGAACGGCTGGTGGACGGTGCCTACGCGCTGGGCTGGTCGGTGCTGAAGCACCTGCCGGAGCCGGTCGCGCGCGGCCTGTTCGACCAGCTGGCGGACTTCACCTGGCGCAAGCGCGGCAAGGGCGTGCGCCAGCTGGAACGCAACCTCTCCCGGGTGCACCCGGGGGCGGGCGAGGAGCGGCTGCGCGAGCTGTCCCGGGCGGGGATGCGCTCCTATCTGCGGTACTGGCTGGAGGCATTCCGGCTGCCCACCTGGAGCCGGGCGCGGATCTCGGAAGTCGTGCAGGCCAAGGGGCTGGAGAACCTGACCGGTCCGATGGAGGCCGGGCGCGGTGTGGTGGCGGCGCTGCCGCACATGGCCAACTGGGACCTGGCCGGGGCGTGGATCGTCGGCCAGGGGCACCCGTTCACCACGGTCGCCGAGCGGCTCAAGCCGGAGTCGCTGTTCGACCGCTTCGTCGCGTACCGCGAGAGCCTGGGCATGGAGGTGCTGCCGCTGACCGGCGGCGGGGGTTCGGTGATCGGCACGCTGGCCCGCCGGCTGCGGGCGGGAAGGCTGGTCTGCCTGGTCGGCGACCGCGACCTGTCGGACGCCGGCATCCCGGTGGAGTTCTTCGGCGAGCAGACCAAGGTCCCGGCGGGCCCGGCCGCGCTGGCCGTGCGGACGGGGGCGGCGCTGGTCCCGGCCACGCTCTGGTACGACGGTCCGGTGATGCGGGTCGAGATCCACCCCGAGCTGCCGGTGCCCGAGGAGGGCGACCAGCAGTCCAAGGTCCTGGCGATGACCCAGGCACTCGCCGACGTGTGGGCGGACGGGATCCGCGAGCACTCGGAGGACTGGCACATGCTGCAGAAGTTCTGGCTGGCCGACCTGGGCCCACGCCGTACCGCCTGAGGGGGCCGCGATGAAGATCGGAATCGTCTGCCCGTACGACTGGGACGTCCCCGGCGGGGTGCAGTTCCACATCCGCGACCTCGCGGAGCACCTGATCGGCCTCGGCCACCAGGTCTCCGTACTCGCGCCGGCCGAGGACGAGTCGGCGCTGCCGCCGTACGTGGTCTCGGCCGGTCGGGCCGTCGCGGTGCCCTACAACGGCTCGGTGGCCCGGCTCAGCTTCGGCATCCTCTCCGCCGCCCGGGTGAGGCGCTGGCTGAACGAGGGCCGGTTCGACATCCTGCACGTCCACGAGCCCTCCTCTCCCAGCCTGTCGATGCTGGCAGCCTGGTCCGCCTCGGGGCCGATGGTGGGCACCTTCCACACCTCCAACCCGCGGTCCCGCGCGATGATCGCGGCCTCGCCGATCCTCCAGCCGGGCCTGGAGAAGATGAGCGCCCGGATCGCGGTCAGCGAGTACGCCCGGCGCACTCTGGTGGAACACCTCGGTGGCGACGCGGTGGTGATCCCCAACGGCGTGGACGTGCGGTTCTTCGCCGAGGCCGAGCCCGACCCGCGTTGGCAGGGCGGGGCGGCCGACGGCAAGCCCGGCACGATCGGCTTCATCGGCCGGATCAACGAGCCCCGCAAGGGCCTGCCGAGCCTGCTCGCCGCACTGCCCAAGATCCTCGCCGAGCGCCCGGGCGTCCGGCTGCTGGTGGCCGGCAAGGGCGACGAGGAGGAGGCGGTGGCTGGCCTGGCGCCTGAGGTGCGGCGGCAGGTGGAGTTCCTCGGCATGGTCAGCGACCGGGAGAAGGCCCGGTTGCTGCGCAGCGTCGACCTGTACGTGGCGCCGAACACCGGCGGCGAGAGCTTCGGCATCATTCTGGTCGAGGCGATGTCGGCGGGCGCCCCGGTGCTGGCCAGCGACCTGGACGCGTTCCGGCAGGTGCTGGACGGCGGTGACGCCGGCGAGCTGTTCCCGGTCGAGGACCCGGCGGCCCTCGCCGACGCCGCGCTGCGGCTGCTGGGCGACCCGGACCGGCTGGCCGGACTGCGCCGGGCGGCCTCCCGACATGTGCGGCGGTTCGACTGGTCGACCGTCGGCGCGGAGATCCTCTCGGTGTACGAGACGGTCACCGACGGCATGCCGCCGGTGGCCGAGGACGAGCGGACCGGGTGGCGCGGCCGGCTGAAGCTGACCAGGGACTGACCGGCCGGCCGGGGGAACCTGGATCGACGGGCCAACTAGGGTTGGCCTGACGGTGCGTCGACCAACCCCGGGGGCCCGAGATGCCGCAGATATCCATCGACTACTCCGAGGGCGTCGCCTTCGACCGGCCGGCGTTCGTCCGCGATCTGCACTCGCGGGTCGCCGCGCTGATCTCCTCGCCCGTGGACGACTGCAAGACGGTCTTCCGCAAGGCCGAGGACTTCCACGTCGGCCACGGCGGGCTGCCGCGGGCCGCGACGGTGTACCTGGAGATCAAGCTCCTCTCGGGTCGCAGTCGTGAGCTGAGGACCGAGTTGGCCGAGGAACTGCTGAGCCTGCTGGAGCGTTCGGTGCGGCCGGCCTCCGGGGTGCGGGCGCACCTCGCGGTGAACGTGCTGGAGATGGACCGGGACTTCTACCGGAAGAGTGCCCTGTAGCGTTCTGCTCCGTGACTACGTGGATCTGGGCCGCCGCGGCTCTCGTGCTGTTCGCCGTCTACCTGAGCTGGACGGCGGGCCGGCTCGACCGCCTCCACGCCCGGATCGACGCGGCCCGGGCCTCGCTGGACGCGCAGCTCGTCCGGCGGGCCTCCGTCGCGCTTGAGCTGGCCACCTCCTCGCTGCTCGACCCGGCCGCCTCGATCCTGCTGTACGAGGCCTCGCACGCCGCCCGGCAGGCCGAGGACGAGCACCGGGAGGTGGCGGAGAGCGAGCTGAGCCTGGCGCTGCGCGCGGTGTTCGCCGACCCGGAACAGGTGGCGGCGCTGCTGGCGGTTCCGGGTGGTGAAGAAGTTGTGAGGGACCTCACAGCGGCGGTGCGCCGGGTGCCGATGGCGCGGCGGTTCCACAACGACGCGGTCCGGGCTGCGCGGGCGGTGCGCGAGCACCGTCTGGTGCGCTATTTCCGGCTGGCCGGTCGGGCGCCCTTCCCGCTCGCCTTCGAGATGGACGACGAACCCCCCGCGGCGCTCACGCCCCAGGGTGCTCCCGCGTGAGCGCGTTACAGCCTGTTTGTCGTATCCCGACTTGCAGGCTTGGACTAGGTGGCGCATGGGCAAGCGGTGGTTCGGGCCTACGATAGGGCGATAGCACTGGTTCATCTTCGAGTGAGGTCTCACGTGTCCACCACCCCCATCACCGCAGACCAGCCGCAGATCGGCACCGCCCGCGTGAAGCGCGGCATGGCCGAGCAGCTCAAGGGCGGTGTGATCATGGATGTGGTCAACGCCGAGCAGGCGAAGATCGCCGAGGACGCCGGTGCGGTCGCCGTCATGGCGCTGGAGCGCGTTCCCGCCGACATCCGCAAGGACGGCGGCGTGGCCCGGATGTCCGACCCGAACATGATCGAGGAGATCATCAACGCGGTCTCCATCCCGGTCATGGCCAAGTCCCGGATCGGCCACTTCGTCGAGGCCCAGGTCCTGCAGTCGCTCGGTGTCGACTACATCGACGAGTCCGAGGTGCTGACCCCGGCCGACGAGGTCAACCACTCCGACAAGTGGGCCTTCACCACCCCCTTCGTCTGCGGCGCCACCAACCTGGGCGAGGCTCTGCGCCGCATCGCCGAGGGTGCGGCCATGATCCGCTCCAAGGGTGAGGCCGGCACCGGCAACGTGGTCGAGGCCGTCCGCCACCTGCGCCAGATCAAGAACGAGATCGGCCACCTGCGTGCCCTGGACCACAACGAGCTGTACGCCGCCGCCAAGGAGCTGCGCGCCCCGTACGAGCTGGTCAAGGAGGTCGCCGAGCTCGGCAAGCTCCCGGTCGTGCTGTTCTCCGCCGGCGGCGTGGCCACCCCGGCCGACGCCGCGCTGATGCGCCAGCTGGGCGCCGAGGGCGTCTTCGTCGGCTCGGGCATCTTCAAGTCGGGTGACCCGGCCAAGCGTGCCGCCGCCATCGTCAAGGCCACCACCTTCTTCGACGACCCGAAGATCATCGCCGACGCCTCCCGCAACCTGGGCGAGGCCATGGTCGGCATCAACTGCGACACCCTGCCGGAGACCGAGCGCTACGCCAACCGCGGCTGGTGATTCGGTAGCGCTTCCGGGCCCGCCGCGCAGCAGTGGGGCGCGGCGGGCCGCCGAGCGCGCCCGCAGCACAGACTCCAGCGAACACGATCCAAGAGGTAGCAACCGTGTCCAGCACTCCCGTCATCGGCGTTCTCGCGCTGCAGGGCGACGTCCGTGAGCACCTGGTGGCACTGGCCGCCGCCGACGCGATAGCCCGCCCGGTGCGGCGCGCCGAGGAACTGGCCGAGGTGGACGCGCTGGTGATCCCCGGCGGCGAGTCCACCACCATGTCCAAGCTGGCCCTGCAGTTCGACGTGATGGGCCCGCTGCGCGAGCGGGTGGCCGCCGGGATGCCGGTCTACGGCACCTGCGCGGGCATGATCATGCTCGCCGACAAGATCCTCGACGGCCGGGAGGACCAGGAGACCGTCGGCGGCATCGACATGACCGTCCGCCGCAACGCCTTCGGCCGGCAGAACGAGTCCTTCGAGTCCGGGATCGACTTCAAGGGGCTGGACGGCGGACCGGTGCACGGCGTGTTCATCCGCGCCCCCTGGGTCGAGGCGGTCGGCACGGCCGTCGAGGTGCTGGCGGAGCTGCCGGCTGCCGACGGTCCCGAGAGCCGCATCGTGGCGGTCCGCCAGGGCAACCTGCTCGCCACCTCGTTCCACCCCGAGCTGACCGGCGACCACCGGGTGCACGAGTACTTCGTACGCATGGTCGAGGCCGTCTGAGCGGGCCGCGGCGTAATTCGTCGCTTGATTCCTCGCTCGCCTCCGGGCGCTCTGGTCCGGTGTCGACACTCCTCCCTCCGGCGCTCCTCCGTCGCTTGTCGCTCGTCGCTTTCGACACCGGCGCGCCCTTTGGCTCGCGCGGTGTGCTCCTCGCTCGCCTCCGGGCGCTCTGGTCCGGTGTCGACACTCCTCCCTCCGGCGCTCGTCCGTCGCTTGTCGCCCGTCGCTCCCGATACGGGCGCGCACTTCGGCTCGCGAGGGAGACTGATGCGATGCCAGGTGTCGGTTCGGACACCGGTAAGATCTCCTGTGTTCATTTCCCTTTGGCGACGTAAAGGAGCTGGCGATGTCCGGCCACTCTAAGTGGGCTACCACCAAGCACAAGAAGGCCGTGATCGACGCCAAGCGCGGCAAGCTCTTCGCCAAGATGATCAAGAACATCGAGGTGGCGGCGCGCACCGGCGGTTCCGACCTGGGCGGTAACCCGACGCTGTACGACGCCGTGCAGAAGGCCAAGAAGGCGTCGGTCCCGAACGACAACATCGACCGCGCGATCAAGCGCGGTGGCGGTCTGGAGGCCGGCGGCGCCGACTACCAGACGATCATGTACGAGGGCTACGGCCCGAACGGTGTCGCGGTGCTCATCGAGTGCCTCACCGACAACCGCAACCGCGCCGCCTCGGACGTGCGCGTGGCCATGACGCGCAACGGCGGCTCGATGGCCGACCCGGGCTCGGTCTCGTACATGTTCTCCCGCAAGGGCGTCGTGATCGTCCCCAAGGCCGACGGCGTGGACGAGGACAAGCTCTTCGAGGTCGTCCTCGACCAGGACCCGGAAGAGATCAACGACCTCGGTGAGTCCTTCGAGATCATCTCCGAGGCCTCCAACATGGTTGCCGTCCGCACCGCGCTGGTCGACGCGGGCATCGACTACGACTCGGCCGAGGCCAACTTCGTCCCCAGCGTGCAGGTCCAGCTGGACGCCGACGGCGCCCGCAAGATCTTCAAGCTGATCGACGCCCTCGAGGACAGCGACGACGTGCAGAACGTCTTCGCCAACTTCGACGTCTCCGACGAGGTCATGGCCGAGGTCGACGCCTGATCCCGGATCCGTCCGCTCCGCCCGGCAGCCCGCACGGCTGCCGGGCGGAGGTGTGTTCGGGGCCGGGGTTGTCACAGCCGACCGGTAGCCTTCGCAGGTCGGAACGGAAGGCGGGGCTCGGCGGTGAAGGTACTGGGTGTGGACCCTGGGCTGACCAGGTGCGGTGTCGGCGTGGTCGACGGCGCGCCCGGTCGCCCGCTGCGGATGCTCGGGGTCGGCGTGGTGCGGACCCCGGCCGAGGCGGAGATCGGGCAGCGGCTGCTGCTGATAGAGCAGGGCCTGGAGCGGTGGCTGGACGAGCACCGCCCCGACCTGGTCGCCGTCGAGCGGGTCTTCGCCCAGCACAACGTCCGCACCGTGATGGGCACCGCCCAGGCCAGCGCCGTCGCGATGCTCTGCGCCACCCGGCGCGGCATACCCGTCACCCTCCACACCCCCAGCGAGGTCAAGGCCGCCGTCACCGGCTCGGGCCGGGCCGACAAGGCCCAGGTCACCACCATGGTCACCCGCCTGCTTCGGCTCGACGCCCCGCCCAAGCCCGCCGACGCCGCCGACGCGCTGGCCCTCGCCATCTGCCACATCTGGCGCGGCGGCGCCACCGACCGGATCGCCGCCGCCCTCGCCAAAGCACCGACCGCCCGTAGGGAGCACCTCCGATGATCGCCTTCGTCCAGGGTCCGGTCGCCGCCATCGCGGCCGGCACCGCCGTTGTCGAAGTGGGCGGCGTCGGCATGGCCGTCCAGTGCACCCCCGGCACCCTGGCCGGCCTGCGGCCGGGGGAGCACACCAGGCTCGCCACCTCGCTGGTCGTCCGGGAGGACTCGCTCACCCTCTACGGCTTCGCGGACGACGACGAGCGCGCCACCTTCGAGATCCTGCAGGCCGCCCCGGGCGTCGGGCCGCGCCTGGCCCAGGCCATGCTCGGGGTGCACACCCCCGACGCGCTTCGCCTGGCGGTCGCGAACGGCGACGAGAAGGCCCTGATCGCCGTCCCCGGTATCGGCAAGGCCAAGGCCGCCAAGCTGCTGCTTGAGTACAAGGACAAGCTGGGTGCCCCGCACGGCAGCGTCCCGGCGCAGAAGCCGATCGCCGCCGGTCCCGCTCCGTGGGGCGAGCAGCTGCACGCCGCCCTGGTCGGCCTCGGCTACGCCCCGCGCGAGGCGGACGACGCGGTCGCGGCCGTCACCCCCGAGGCCGAGGCGCAGGCCACCACCGATGTGGGCGCCCTGCTCAAGGCCGCCCTGCGCACCCTCAACCGCGCCCGATGAACGACCGCCCGACCAACCGTCACCAGGCGAACCACCACCCGACGAGCCGGCAGGAGCCCGCCGCGATGAGTCCGTACGACTTCGACCACGCCGACCGCATCGTCACAGCGGCCGCCGACGGCGAGGACCAGGCGGTCGAGGCGGCGCTGCGCCCCAAACTGCTGGACGAGTTCATCGGACAGGAGCGGGTGCGCGAGCAGCTCTCGCTGGTGCTGCAGGCCGCCCGCAAGCGCGGCAGCGCGCCGGACCACGTGCTGCTGAGCGGCCCGCCCGGGCTGGGCAAGACCACCCTGTCCATGATCATCGCGGCCGAGCTGAACGCCCCGATCCGGATCACCTCGGGCCCGGCCATCCAGCACGCCGGCGACCTGGCCGCCATCCTCTCCTCGCTCACCGAGGGCGAGGTGCTCTTCCTCGACGAGATCCACCGGATGTCCCGGCCCGCCGAGGAGATGCTCTACATGGCGATGGAGGACTTCCGGGTCGACGTCATCGTCGGCAAGGGCCCCGGCGCCACCGCCATCCCGCTGGAGCTGCCCCCCTTCACCCTGGTCGGCGCCACCACCCGGGCCGGACTGCTGCCGCCGCCGCTGCGCGACCGCTTCGGCTTCACCGGCCACATGGAGTTCTACGCCCCCGCCGAACTGCAGCGCGTGGTGCACCGCTCCGCGACCCTGCTCGACGTGGAGATAGACCCGGCCGGTGCGGCCGAGATCGCCGGCCGTTCCCGGGGCACCCCGCGCATCGCCAACCGGCTGCTGCGCCGGGTCCGCGACTACGCCCAGGTCAGGCATGACGGCGTGATCACCCAGGAGATCGCCGCGCAGGCCCTCCAGGTGTACGAGGTCGACGCCCGTGGTCTGGACCGGCTCGACCGCGCGGTGCTGGACGCCCTGCTGCGCCTGTTCGGCGGCGGCCCGGTCGGCCTGTCCACCCTGGCGGTCGCGGTGGGGGAGGAGGCCGAGACGGTCGAGGAGGTCGCCGAGCCGTTCCTGGTCCGCGAGGGCCTGCTGGCCCGTACCCCGCGCGGCCGGATCGCCACCGCCGCCGCCTGGACCCACCTCGGGCTCACCCCGCCGCAGACGCAGCCGCGCGGCCCGGTGCCCGCGCAGGGCGAGCTGTTCGACGGGGCGAGGGACGCGGGGTGAGTGACGGCCGCGAGGGGTGCCGACGGTGACAGGGGCCGGGTACCGCTCAGGCAACGGGCCCGGTGGCCGCCCGGCGCGGTGCCCGCGCGAGGCGAACCGTTCGGGGACACGAACGACGCGTGATGAGAACGGCCGGTCGGAGGGTCGCCACTTTCGGCGGCACTCTGCGATGCTTGGCGTTGTCCGATCAGTGCGGGTCGCCTAGACTCCGCCGGACCGCCCCTCTCACCTGACGGGCCGACGACCACCACTGGCCGCCCAGGCGGGCGGCCCGTAAGGATTCTGGCTGCTGTGTCTACACTCCTTCTTCCCCTCGTCATGATCGCCGTGCTGTTCATGCTCTTCCGCTCGAACAAGAAGCGGCAGGAGCAGGCCACGCAGATGCGTTCGGCGATGGAGCCCGGCTCGGGAGTCCGCACCATCGGTGGCATGTACGCCCTGGTGAAGTCGGTCAACGAGGAGACCGTCGAGCTGGAGATCGCGCCCGGTGTGGTGACCCACTTCATCAAGAGCGCCATCGCCGCCGTCCTCGATCCGCAGGAGTACGACGCGATCATCAACGGTCGCCCCGCCGAGGACGAGCCGGCCGACGAGGTGGCCGACGAGGAGGAGGCCGCCGACGCGAAGCCGCTCAGCCTCGAGAAGGACGCGCCCGAGGACGTCAAGGACAAGGGCAGCGCCGACGGCGAGGCTCCCGCAGCCAAGTAACACGACCGGGCGACACCCCCGGCCGTAGCGGCACGAGCCGCGAGCCCACACCAGGACCTCAGGGCCGCCGCCTCCCCGTCCCGGTCCCGCCGCAATCCGGACCGGGCCGGTGGGGGCGGCGGCATGGACAGGGAGAAACGAGCAAGGTGGCAACACCAAAGTCGCGCCCGCGCGACGGCTATCCGGGACGGGCGCTGGCCCTGATCCTGGCGATTGCCGTCGGACTGGTCGCCGTCATGTTCTGGAAGGGTCACACGACCCCGCGACTGGGGATCGACCTCGCCGGTGGCACGAGCATCACGCTGACCGCCAAGTCCGACGACAAGGCCGCGATCAACAAGGCCAACATGGACACCGCGGTCACGATCATCAACAAGCGTGTCAACGGGATGGGCGTCTCCGAGACGGAGGTGCAGACCCAGGGCAATGACACGATCATCGTCAACATCCCCAACGGCGGTGACCGGCAGGCCGCGATCGACCAGGTCGGCACCACGGCCAAGCTCTACTTCCGCCCGGTGCTGGCCTACGCCCCCACCGGTGTGAAGGCCCCGGCCCCCTCGTCCACCCCGAGCGCGAGCGGCAGCCCGTCGCCGTCCGCCAAGCCGTCCGCCGGCGCCTCGGCCGGCACCGGTTCCGCCTCGCCGTCAGCGAGTGCCAGCAAGGCCGGCCGGGCCCTCACCGACGCCCTGAAGGCCGACCCGTCGGCCTCGGCGGGCGCCACCCCGTCGGGTTCCGCGAGCGCCGGTGCGACGGCGAGCCAGAGTGCCGCGCCGTCCGCCGCCCCGAACCCCCCGTCCCCGGCGGACATGACCGCGGCCCTCACCCAGGGCACCGTGCCGCCCGAGCTGCAGCAGCAGTTCACCGCGCTGGACTGCTCGGACCCGACCCAGCAGAAGGACTACCAGACCGACCCGACCAAGTCCGCGGTCGCCTGCAGCTTCGACAAGGAGCAGGGCGTCTGGAACAAGTTCGCGCTCGGCCCGGTGGCGGTGAACGGCCAGGACGTCTCCAAGGCGCAGGCCACCTTCGACACCCAGCAGGGTGCCGGCTGGCAGGTCCAGCTCTCCTTCAACGACAAGGGCTCCAGCGCCTTCGCCGGCACCACCGGCAAGCTGGCCACCCAGCCCTCCCCGGCCAACCAGTTCGCCATCGTGCTGGACGGCAAGGTCGTCTCCCACCCGTACGTCAGCCAGTCGATCACCGGCGGCAACGCGGTGATCTCCGGCAGCTTCACCCAGGACCAGGCCAAGAGCCTGGCCAACGTGCTGAGCTACGGCGCGCTGCCGCTCACCTTCGACAAGAGCGACGTCACCACCGTCTCGCCGCAGCTCGGCGGTGACCAGCTGCAGGCCGGTCTGATCGCCGGTGCGATCGGTATGGCACTGGTGGTCCTCTACTCGCTGGTCTACTACCGGGGCCTGGGCCTGGTCTCGATCGCCGGTCTGGTGGTCTCGGCGGCGCTCACCTACTCGATCATGTCGCTGCTCGGCGCCGGCATCGGCTTCGCGCTGAACCTGCCCGCCGTCTGCGGTGCCATCGTCGCGATCGGTATCACCGCGGACTCGTTCATCGTGTACTTCGAGCGCATCCGCGACGAGGTCCGCGAGGGCGCCCTGCTGCGTCCGGCCGTCCAGCGCGCCTGGCCGCGCGCCCGCCGCACCATCCTGGTCTCGGACTTCGTGTCCTTCCTGTGTGCCGCGGTGCTGTACATCGTCTCGGTCGGCAAGGTGCGGGGCTTCGCCTTCACCCTCGGTCTGACCACCCTGCTCGACGTCGTGGTGATCTTCCTCTTCACCAAGCCGCTGATCACCATCCTGGCCCGCCGCAAGTTCTTCGCGGACGGCCACCCGTGGTCCGGTCTGGACCCGAAGCGCCTGGGTGCCCGCTCGCCGATCCGGGGCAGCCGCCGCCGCTCCGCCGCCACCGCTGCCGTGAAGGAGGCCTGACGCGATGCCACGCTTCGGCAATCTCGGCCACCGTCTCTACCAGGGCGAGGTCAGCTTCGACTTCGTCGGCCGGCGCAAGCTCTGGTACAGCCTCTCCGGCGTGATCGTGGTGCTCGCGGCGATCGGCCTGGCGATGGGTCTGCACCTGGGTATCGAGTTCAAGGGCGGGTCCGTCTACACGGTCACCAAGCCGGGACTGACGGTCGCTCAGGCGCAGGACGCCGCCAACGGGATCACCCATGACTCGACCGCGGTGGTTCAGCACACCGGCACCGGTGAGGTCAGGATCCAGGTGAGCTCCGCGGAGAAGGTGCCCGCGAGTACCTTCATCGAGGGCCTCTCCAAGGACCTGAACGTCCAGACCAAGGACATCAACGCCCAGGTGATCGGCCCGAGTTGGGGCCATGAGATCTCCCAGAAGGCCCTGCTGGGCCTGGTGATCTTCATGGTGCTGGTGACGGTCTACCTGGCCGTCGCCTTCGAGTGGCGGATGGCCGTGGCCGCGCTGGTCGCGCTGATCCACGACCTCCTGATCACCATCGGTGTCTACGCCCTGGTGGGCTTCGAGGTCACCCCGGGCACCGTGATCGGCTTCCTGACCATCCTCGGTTACTCGCTCTACGACACGGTCGTCGTCTTCGACACCGTGAAGGAGAACACCCGGGGCATCACCAAGCAGAACAAGCAGACCTTCAGCGAGGCCGCCAACCACGGCCTCAACCAGACCCTGGTGCGCTCCATCAACACCACCGTGGTCGCCCTGCTGCCGGTCTCCGCACTGCTGTTCATCGGTGGCGGCCTGCTCGGTGCCGGCACCCTGAACGACATCTCGCTCGCCCTGTTCATCGGTCTCGCGGCCGGTGCCTACTCCTCCATCTGCGTGGCCACCCCGCTGTACGCGCAGCTCAAGGAGCAGACCCCCCAGATGCGGGCGCTGGCCAAGAAGGTACTCGGTCGCCGCGCCGCCGACGCCAAGCTGGCCGCCGAGGCCCCCGTGGACGCTGCGGGGGAGGCTGTCGAGGACGAGATCCCGGCAGGTATGGTCGGACAGCGCAGCGAGCCGGTGAGCCGGTCCCGAAGCAAGGGCCGTCCGTCCGGCAACCGCTGAATCCACGCCGTACCCGCAGTAGAGGAACCCCCGTGACCGTTTCCGATCCCGCCCTCGCCGAGCTGTTGAACAGCAGGATCCGGGACGTCCCCGACTACCCGAAGCCGGGTGTGCTGTTCAAGGACATCGCTCCGCTGCTCGCCGACGCGGAGGCCTTCGCGGCCCTCGTCGACGCGCTGGCGAGCCGGGCGAAGGCACACGGCGCCACCAAGGTGGTCGGTCTGGAGGCACGGGGGTTCGTCCTGGCGGCCCCGGCGGCGTACGCGGCCGGGCTCGGCTTCGTGCCGATCCGCAAGAAGGGCAAGCTGCCCGGCGAGGTGTACGGCCGCTCCTACGAGCTGGAGTACGGCTCGGCGACCCTGGAGGTCCAGTGCGACGCCTTCGAGCCGGGCGAGAAGGTGCTGGTGGTGGACGACGTGCTGGCCACCGGCGGCACGCTGAGCGCCTCGCTGGACCTGGTCCGGCAGGCCGGTGCCGAGCCGGCCGGTGTGGTCGTGCTGATGGAGCTGGGCTTCCTGCCCGGCCGTGACCGGCTCACCGAGCACCTGGGCGGCGCTCCGCTGGAGACGCTGGTCCTGGTCTGAGCAAGACCGCGCGGGGCGGCGACCACACCGTGGTCGCCGCCCCGCGCGTGTTCGCTCGGGCCGCTCGCACGCCGGGCGGTCGAACGCCGCAGTTCCGGGCTGGGTACCATGAAGATTCACCCCTTCCCGGTCGCGCGAAGGGGAAGGCAACGCGCCCCGAGGAGTGCCCTTGCCCGACGAGGCCCAGCCCACGGCCGAGGCCGCCGCCCCCGAGAACCGGCCCGCGCCTTCGGGGGCCACCCCGGTGCGTCCGGCGCCGCCCGCCATCTCGCGGCTCTCGTCCTCCGGTGGCATGCGAGCGCGCCTGGCCCGCCTCGGCGGCCAGCGCGGCACGATGCTGAACCCGGTGCTGGAGCCGCTGTTCCGCACCATCAGGGACAACGACCCGAAGGCCGACCCGGCCCTGCTGCGCGACATCGAGCGCGCCTACGTGGTCGCGGAGAAGTGGCACCGCGGACAGAAGCGCAAGAGCGGCGACCCGTACATCACCCACCCGCTCGCCGTCGCCACCATCCTGGCCGAGCTGGGCATGGACGCCCCCACCCTGATGGCCGGGCTGCTGCACGACACCGTCGAGGACACCGACTACGGCCTGGAGACGCTGCGCCGCGACTTCGGCGACTCGGTCGCACTGCTGGTGGACGGCGTCACCAAGCTGGACCGGGTCAAGTTCGGCGAGGCCGCGCAGGCCGAGACCGTGCGCAAGATGGTCGTGGCGATGGCCAAGGACCCGCGGGTCCTGGTGATCAAGCTGGCCGACCGCCTGCACAACATGCGCACCATGCGCTACCTCAAGCGGGAGAAGCAGGAGAAGAAGGCCCGCGAGACCCTGGAGATCTACGCCCCGCTGGCGCACCGGCTGGGCATGAACACCATCAAGTGGGAGCTGGAGGACCTCGCCTTCGCGATCCTCTACCCCAAGATGTACGACGAGATCGTGCGTCTGGTGGCCGAGCGCGCGCCCAAGCGGGACGAGTACCTGGCCACCGTGATCGACCAGGTCCAGGGCGACCTGAAGGGCGCCCGGATCACCGCTCAGGTGACCGGCCGGCCGAAGCACTACTACTCGGTCTACCAGAAGATGATCGTGCGGGGCCGCGACTTCGCCGAGATCTACGACCTGGTGGGCATCCGGGTCCTGGTCGACACCGTCCGCGACTGCTACGCGGCGCTGGGCACCATCCACGCGCGGTGGAACCCGGTGCCGGGGCGGTTCAAGGACTACATCGCCATGCCGAAGTTCAACATGTACCAGTCGCTGCACACCACGGTGATCGGTCCCGGCGGCAAGCCGGTCGAGCTTCAGATCCGCACCTTCGACATGCACCGCCGCGCCGAGTACGGCATCGCCGCGCACTGGAAGTACAAGCAGCGCGCGGTGGCCGGCGCCTCCAAGATCCGTACCGACACGCCGACCCAGGTCCGCAAGGAGGACAAGGCCGGGGCGGTCAACGAGATGGCCTGGCTGCGGCAGCTGCTGGACTGGCAGAAGGAGACGGAGGACCCGGGCGAGTTCCTGGAGTCGCTGCGCTTCGACCTCTCCAACAACGAGGTCTTCGTCTTCACCCCGAAGGGCGACGTCATAGCGCTGCCCGCGGGCGCCACCCCGGTGGACTTCGCCTTCGCGGTGCACACCGAGGTCGGCTGCCGCTGCATAGGGGCGAGGGTCAACGGCCGGCTGGTGCCGCTCGAGTCGACACTGGAGAACGGCGACACCGTCGAGGTGTTCACCTCCAAGGCGGAGAACGCGGGCCCGTCCCGGGACTGGCTGAGCTTCGTCAAGTCCCCGCGCGCCCGGAACAAGATCAAGGCGTGGTTCTCAAAGGAACGCCGCGAGGAGGCGATCGAGCAGGGCAAGGACGCCATCGCCCGGGCGATGCGCAAGCAGGGCCTGCCGATCCAGCGCATCCTCACCGGCGACTCGCTGGT
The DNA here is from genome assembly GCF_053598215.1 of Kitasatospora sp. NPDC001175. Lineage (NCBI taxonomy): Bacteria > Bacillati > Actinomycetota > Actinomycetes > Kitasatosporales > Streptomycetaceae > Kitasatospora > Kitasatospora sp. NPDC001175. The sequence goes on from NZ_JBSFJU010000006.1 coordinate 58,634, forward strand.
CACCCTGGCACACGAGATGCGCTACCCCGACATCTCCTCGCTCTACGCGGCGATCGGCGAGGGCCATGTCGCGGCGCAGAACATCGTGCAGAAGCTGGTGCAGGCGCTCGGCGGCGAGGAGGAAGCCACCGACGACCTGGCCGAGACCGCCACCCCGACCCGTCAGGGCCGTGCGGCGCGGCGCCGGGCCAAGGGCGACCCGGGCGTGATCGTCAAGGGTGTCGACGACGTCTGGGTCAAGCTCTCCCGCTGCTGCACCCCGGTGCCGGGCGACCCGATCGTCGGCTTCGTCACCCGCGGCAACGGCGTCTCGGTGCACCGCTCGGACTGCGTCAACGTGGAGTCGCTGGCCCAGCAGCCGGAGCGGATGATCGAGGTCGAGTGGGCCGCCACCCAGTCCTCGGTGTTCCTGGTGGCGATCCAGGTCGAGGCGCTGGACCGCTCCCGGCTGCTCTCGGACGTCACCCGGGTCCTCTCGGACCAGCACGTCAACATCCTCTCGGCGGCGGTGCAGACCTCCCGGGACCGGGTGGCGATGAGCCGCTTCACCTTCGAGATGGGCGACCCCAAGCACCTCGGGCACGTGCTCAAGGCGGTCCGCGGGGTCGAGGGCGTGTACGACGTGTACCGGGTCACCTCCGGACGGAAGTGATCCGGCCGCCGAAGCCGCTCTGATGTGCGCGGGGCCTCCTGCCGGTACAGGCTGGGAAGAGTCAACCCAGTGGTGGGAGGCCCCATGAACCTCAAGCTGACGACTGTGACCGCACTTGCCTGTGCGGCGTTGACGGCAGGCGCGCTGGGAGGCGGTGGCACGGCCCTGGCGGCCGACTCGCCCTCGCCCTCACCGTCCGCCGCCTTAGCGTCCAACGGTGTCGCGAAGCTGTCCGGGCCGAACGTCGTGCTGTCGGCGATCAAGGCGCTCAAGGACGGCCACTCGTCCCACGTCAACGGCCGGATCGACGACGGCGTCAACCTGGTCACCTTCGACCTGTCGATGGACGTCGGCGGCAACTGCAACGGTTCCGTGAGCGAGAGCTTCCTCGGCAACTTCCAGGTCACCAGGGTGGGCAACGACCTCTGGGTCAAGCCCGACCAGGCGTTCTGGCAGAACCACGGCGGACAGGCGGTGGCCAAGCTGGTGGGCGACCGCTACCTGAAGACCACCGCCGACAACGTGCAGTTCCTGGAACTCGCCTCGATCTGCGACCTGTCCCAGCTGGCCGACTCGCTGTCGCCCACCGGGGTCGACCTGACCACGGGCCCCCAGGGCTCCAGCAACGGCGTCCCGGCGGTGTCCGTACTGGGCACCAAGGGCGAGGAGCACGGCACCCTCTGGGTGGCCACCCAGGGCCGGCCCTACCCGCTCCACTTCCAGCGGACCGGCGGCATCGGCAGCGAGATGCTCAACTTCAAGGAGTTCTCCGTGCCGGTGAAGAAGACCACCCCGGCGCCTTCGCAGAGCATCGACCTCAACCGGCTCACCCAGATCTTCGGGTCGACTCCCTCCGGCACGGCGACCACTTGATCCGGCCGGCGCCTACCCGGCCCGGCCCATCTCCCTGAGCAGCCCGACCTGCCTGGCGGCGAGTTCGGTGGTGCGGCGCATGTGACGGGCGAGGAAGGCGAGTTCGGCGTCGCTGTACCCGACCAGCAGCGTCTGCCAACCCTCGCCCAGGCGGGCCCAGAGCTCGCCGAGCCGCCGGGTCGCCTCGGGCACCGGCTCGACCAGTACCCGCCGCCGGTCGGAGCTGTCGCGGCGGCGGGTCACGTACCCCGCCTTCTCCAGGCGGTCGACCAGACGGGTCGCCGAGCCACTGGTGAGTCCGGTGAGCTCGGCGATCCGCCCGGTGGTGAGCGGACCGCTCTCCAGGGTCAGCAGATTGAGGCACTGCACATCGGTGGGGTACAGGCCGAGATGGTCCGCGATCGCCTGGTTGAACAGGGCGTACGCGGCCATGTAGCGGCGGGACTCCTGCTCCAGTTCGGTCGGCCGCACCGGTCACCTCCGAAAAAATATCTGCGCGACGCAGAGATTGCGTCATACAGTTCCTGCATGACGAATGAATCCTATGTCGCCGTCGCGGGTGCGACCGGCGCCCAGGGCGGAGCGGCCGCCCTCGCCCTGCTGGAACGGGGCTTTCGCGTGCGGGCGTTCACCCGTCTGCCGCAGTCGTCCGTCGCCGCGCGGCTGCGTGCCGCCGGGGCGGAGGTGGTGTTCGCCGACTTCGACCGGCGGGAGTCGCTGGACGCGGCGCTGAGCGGGGTGGACGCGCTCTTCGCGATGTCCACGCCCTTCGGCACCGACACCGGGACGGAGGTGCGGCAGGGAACGGCACTGCTGGACGCCGCCGCGGCGGCGGGGGTCGGCCGGATCGTGTTCAGCTCGGCCGCCCACGCGGACCGGGGGACCGGCATCCCGCACTTCGACAGCAAGTACCGGATCGAGCGGCACCTGGCCGGGCTCGGCGTGCCATGGACGGTGCTCGGGCCGGCGGCCTTCATGGAGAACTACACCGGGGAGTGGACGCTGAGCGGCCTGCGGGAGGGGAGGTTCGTGCTGCCGCTGCCCGCGGACCGTCCGCTGGCGCTGATCTCCGCGCGGGACATCGGGGTCTTCGCGGCCGAGGTCCTCGCCAGGCCCGAGGAGTTCGCCGGGCGGCGGGTCGACATCGCCTCCGACCGGCTCACCTGTCCCGGGATCGCAGAGGTGCTCAGCGGGGTGTGCGGGCGGCCGATCGGCTTCGAGACCAAGCCGCTCGCCGAGATCGAGGCGTACTCGGCCGATCTGGCCGCGATGTTCCGCTACTTCACCGAGGTCGGCCTGGACGTCGACGTGGAAGGGCTGCGCCGGGACCATCCCGAGGTGGGCTGGCAGCGCTTCGCGGACTGGGCCGCCGAACAGCAGTGGCGCCTGTAGGCGGGGCGGGGACAGGGGCGCCGGGGGCCGCGTGGACGGCCGCGCGCGGGCTGCCGGACGAGGACCGGCGCCCCTGTCGCAGCGGTACTCAGCCGCTGAACTCCTGCAGGCTCTTCTGGGCCTGGTCCAGCAGGGCCCGACGGCCGGCCAGCTCGGACTCCAGCTTGGCGACCTTGCTCGCGTTGCCGGCGGCACGGGCCTTGTCCAGGTCGGCCTGGAGCTTGTCCACGGCGGCCTGGAGGAGACCGGTCATACCGGCGGCGCGGGCCTTGGCCTCCGGGTTGGAGCGCTTCCACTCGGCGTCCTCGGCCTCGCGGATGGCCCGCTCGACCGCGTTCAGGCGGCCGTCCAGCTTCGGCCGGGCGTCGCGCGGCACGTGGCCGATAGCCTCCCAGCGCTCGCTGATGTCGCGCAGCGCGGCCTTGGCGGCCTTGAGGTCGGTGACCGGCAGGATCGCCTCGGCCTCGACCAGCAGGGCCTCCTTCAACTTCTGGTTCTCGCCCTGCTCGGCGTCCCGCTCACTGAAGGCGGCGGCACGGGCCTGGAAGAAGACGTCCTGCGCGCCCCGGAACCGGGCCCACAGCTCTTCCTCGGCGTCCCGCTGGGCCCGCCCGGCGGCCTTCCAGCGCGCCATCAGGTCGCGGTAGGCGGCGGCCGTGTCGCCCCAGTCGGTGGAGTCGGACAGCGCCTCGGCCTCGGCGACCAGCCGCTCCTTGGCCGCGCGGGCGCTCTCGCGCTCCGCGTCCAGGGTCGCGAAGTGTGCCTTGCGGTGCTTGGAGAACACCGAGCGGGCGTGCGAGAAGCGGTGCCACAGCTCGTCGTCGCTCTTGCGGTCCAGACGGGGCAGGCTCTTCCAGGTGTCCACCAGGGCGCGCAGCCGGTCGCCGGCCTCCCGCCACTGGGTGGACTCGGCGAGCCGCTCGGCCTCGGCGACCAGGTTCTCCTTGGCCGTACGGGCGTCCTCCTGGGCCTTGGTGCGAGCCGCCTTGCGCTCCGCCTGCCGGGACTCGATCTCGCCGCTGAGCGTGTCGAGCCGCTGGGCGAGCGAGGCCAGGTCGCCGACCGCGTGCGCCTCGACGACCTGCTGGCGCAGGTGCTCCAGCGCGGTCTGGGCGTCCTTGGCGGCCAGGTCGGTCTTGCGGACGCGGTGCTCCAGCAGGCCGATCTCGGCTTCCAGGCCCTGGTACTTGCGCTCGAAGTAGGCGAGGGCCTCCTCGGGGGAGCCCGCCTGCCAGGAGCCGACGAGGTGTTCACCCTCGGCCGTCCTGACGTAGACGTTCCCCTGCTCGTCGACACGGCCCCACGGGTCGCTGCTCACAGCGCCTCCTCCACATGACGTCGCGCCCACCCGAGTGTGGTGCGCGTACGTCGTCCACAGTTGATGTGCGGCGGACCGATGGAGTCCGCCGTCCGAGCCGTCGAGTTGTTCGCGCCGAGGGTGACGGCTGACGGTCAGGGCACCCTATACAACAGCAACATAGGCGACCAGCGCCGGTGCTGTCCGCATCCGGGCCGGGCGATTTCTGGCGGCGCTGCCTCCCGAGCCGCCCGCGCGGGAGCGGGAGGCAGCGCCGCAGAGTATCAACTCTTGGTGGCGGTAACCGAGTTCAGCACCACGTTGGCGTTCGGGGCGCCGTCGCCAGGGCCGTTGGCGTCGTTCTCGCCGCCGCCGGCGATGTTGTTCAGTACGTCCAGGCCGCCGGTGATCTTGCCGAACGGGGTGTAGTTGGGCGGCAGCTGGGTGTCCTTGTAGACCAGGAAGAACTGGCTGCCGTTGGTGCCCGGTCCGGCGTTGGCCATCGCCACGGTGCCCGCCGGGTAGGTCGCGCCGGTCAGGTTCTCGTCCGCGAACTGGTAGCCGGGGCCGCCGGATCCGGTGCCCGTCGGGTCGCCGCACTGCAGCACGTAGATGCCCGAGGTGGTGAGCCGGTGGCACTTGGTGTGGTCGAAGTACTGCTCGCCGGCGAGGAAGACGAAGGAGTTGACCGTGTGCGGCGCCTTCGCGGCGTCCAGCTCCAAGGTCACCTTGCCGCAGCTGGTGTCCAGCGTGGCGGTGTACTTGGCGCCGGAGTCGACGGACATGGCCGGCTCGGCCTTCCACTGCTTGCCGTTCGGCTTGCCGGGCGCCGGGGCGGTGCAGCCCTTGACCGGGGTGGGGGCCGCGGTCGGGGTCGGTGCGGCCTGCGGTGCGGCGTTCTTGGACGCGCTCTTGTCGAACATGCCGCCCGCCCAGGCGCCGGCGCCGGCGATCACCACGACGGCCGCGACGGCTGCGCTCACGACGGCGTTGCGGCGCTTGGCCTTGCGCCGGGCCTCGACCCGGCGCTCCATCTGCCGCTCGTACTTCTCGCGGGCGAGCTGCCGCCGCCGCTGTTCGCTGCTGACCACCGGCCGTGTCTCCTGATGTCGTGCCTGCTTGTTGTGCGGGATCATCCCACCCGCTGGCGGCCAAGTGTAAAGACCTCGTGCGTAAGTGCGGGATCAACCGGAGGTTCCGGCGGCCGCGAGTCAGCGGGGCCCGGGGCGGACTCACCGCCATCTGGTTCGCAACCGGTGCCGTACCGCCGGTAGGCTGCGGTGAGACCAGCGGTGACGAATCAGGGAAGGCACCGCCACCCGAGAGCATGAGGACGTCACGTGTTCGTCGCCGGATTTCCAGCCGGAGCCTGGGGTACCAACTGCTACCTGGTCGCCCCGGCCGCCGGTGAGGAGTGCGTGATCGTCGATCCCGGCCACGAGGCGGCCCGGGGCGTCGAGGACCTGATCCGCGAGCACCGGCTGAAGCCGGTGGCCGTGCTGCTCACCCACGGGCACATCGACCACATCGCGTCGGTGGTGCCGGTCTGCGGTGCCCGGAACGTGCCGGCCTGGATCCACCCCGAGGACCGCTACATGATGGCCGACCCGGAACGGGCGCTCGGCCGCTCGCTCGGGCAGCAGCTGATGGGCTCGATCACGGTCGGCGAGCCGGACGACGTACGGGAGTTGAAGGACGGCAGTGTCCTGGAACTGGCGGGCCTGGAGCTCACCGTCGACCACGCGCCCGGCCATACCGGGGGGTCGGTGACCTTCAGGACGCCCGCGGCCGGAGAGGTTCCTCCGGTGCTGTTCTCGGGCGATCTGCTCTTCGCCGGCTCCATCGGGCGCACGGACCTCCCGGGTGGTGACAGCAAGGCGATCATGGAATCGCTGGCCCGGGTGTGCCTGCCCCTCGACGACGCCACCGTGGTCCTCTCCGGCCACGGCTCCCAGACGACCATCGGCCGTGAGCGCGCCACCAACCCCTACCTCAGGCAGGTAGCCGGAGCGGCGGACGCTCCAGCTTTCCCGCGACGAGGAATGTGACGGAAGAGAAGTTGAGTACCTTCACCGCCCCCAAGGGCACCTACGACCTGCTGCCGCCCAGCTCCGCGACCTTCCTGGCGATCCGCGAGCGCCTCTCCGCGCCGCTGCGCCGGGCCGGGTACGGCTACATCGAGACGCCGGTCTTCGAGGACGTCAAGCTCTTCTCGCGCGGTGTCGGCGAGTCCACCGACATCGTCACCAAGGAGATGTTCTCCCTCACCAAGCGCGGCAGCGAGGACCTCGCGCTGCGCCCCGAGGGCACCGCCTCCGTGCTGCGCGCCGCGCTCCAGGCCAACCTGCACAAGCTCGGCAACCTGCCGGTGAAGCTCTGGTACTCGGGCTCGTTCTACCGCTACGAGCGCCCGCAGAAGGGCCGCTACCGCCAGTTCGCCCAGGTCGGCGCAGAGGCGCTCGGGGCCGAGGACCCGGCGCTGGACGCCGAGCTGATCATCCTGGCCGACGACGCCTTCCGCTCGCTGGGCCTGCGCAACTACAAGCTGCTGATCAACAGCCTGGGCGACAAGCAGTGCCGCCCGGTCTACCGCGCCGCGCTGCAGGAGTTCCTGCGCACCCTCGTCCTGGACGAGGAGACCCGCCGCCGCTGCGAGATCAACCCGCTGCGCGTGCTGGACGACAAGCGCGAGAACATCCAGGTGCAGCTGGCCGACGCCCCGCGCCTGCGCGACTACCTGTGCGAGGACTGCAAGGCGTACGACGAGAAGGTCCGCGAGTTGCTGACCGCCGCGGGTGTCGCCTTCGAGGACGCCCCGAGGCTGGTCCGCGGCCTGGACTACTACACCCGGACCACCTTCGAGTTCGTGCACAACGGTCTCGGCGCCCAGTCCGCGATCGGCGGCGGCGGCCGCTACGACGGCCTGTCCGAGATGCTCGGCGGCCCCGCGCTGCCGTCGGTCGGCTGGGGCCTCGGGGTGGACCGCACCTACCTCGCGTTGGAGGCCGAGGGCATCACCCTCGACCTGCCCGGCGCCACCTCGGTCTACGCCGTGGCGCTCGGCGAGGAGGCCAAGAACGTGCTCTTCGCCAAGGTGATCGAGCTGCGCCGGGCCGGCGTCGCCACCGACCTCGCCTTCGGCGTCAAGGGGATCAAGAACGCCATGAAGTCCGCCGACCGTTCCGGCGCCCGCTTCGCCCTGGTCGCCGGGGACCGAGATCTCGCCGAAGGGGTCGTCCAGCTCAAGGACATGACCACCGGCGAGCAGACCCCCGTCGCCCTCGAAGCACTCGTATCCACCCTGAAGGAGAAGCAGCTGTGATCCGCACGCACGACGCGGGCACGCTCCGCGCGGAGCACGCCGGAGAGTCCGTCACCCTGGCCGGCTGGGTCGCCCGCCGCCGGGACCACGGCGGTGTCGCGTTCATCGACCTGCGCGACGCCTCCGGCACCGTGCAGATCGTGGTCCGCGACCTGGAGTCGGTGCACGGCCTGCGCGCCGAGTACTGCGTCAAGGTGGTCGGCGAGGTGCGCGTCCGCCCGGAGGGCAACGAGAACCCGGAGATCCCGACCGGCAAGGTCGAGGTCGTGGTCAGCGAGATCGAGGTGCTCTCCGAGGCGGCCCCGCTGCCGTTCCCGGTCGCCGAGTACGAGCCGGGCACGGTCAACGAGGAGGTCCGGCTGCGCTACCGCTACCTGGACCTGCGCCGGGAGGGTCCGGCCAAGGGCCTGCGACTGCGCTCCAAGGTCAACAACATCATCCGCCGGGTGATGGAGGAGAACGACTTCCTCGACATCGAGACGCCGTACCTCACCCGCTCCACCCCCGAGGGCGCCCGCGACTTCCTGGTCCCGGTCCGCCTGCAGCCCGGTTCCTGGTACGCGCTGCCGCAGTCGCCCCAGCTGTTCAAGCAGCTGCTGATGGTGGCCGGCATGGAGCGCTACTACCAGATCGCCCGCTGCTTCCGCGACGAGGACTTCCGCGCCGACCGGCAGCCGGAGTTCACCCAGCTGGACATCGAGGCCTCCTTCGTCGACCAGGAGGACATCCTGGCCCTCGGCGAGAAGATCATCGGTGCCATCTGGCGCGAGGTGCACGGCTACGAGATCCCGAACCCGCTGCCCCGGATGAGCTACGCGGACGCCATGTCCCGCTACGGCTCCGACAAGCCGGACGTCCGCTTCGGCCAGGAACTCACCGACCTCACCGAGTACTTCAAGGGCACCGGGTTCCGGGTGTTCCAGGCGCCCTACGTCGGTGCGGTGGTCATGCCCGGCGGTGCCTCGCAGCCGCGCAAGCAGCTGGACGCCTGGCAGGACTGGGCCAAGGCGCGCGGCGCCCGGGGCCTGGCGTACGTCCTGGTCGACGCCGAGACCGGTGAGCTGCGCGGCCCGGTCGCCAAGAACCTCTCCGAGGAGCACCTGGCAGGCCTCGCCGCCGCCGCGGGTGCCAAGCCGGGCGACGCGGTCTTCTTCGCGGCCGGCCGGAAGACCGCCTCGCAGGAGCTGCTCGGCGCCGCCCGACTGGAGATCGGACGCCGCTGCAACCTGATCGACGAGTCGAAGTGGGCCTTCCTCTGGGTGGTCGACTTCCCGATGTTCGAGCCGATCGAGGACGACAAGGGCGAGTTCCAGGGCTGGCACGCGGTGCACCACCCGTTCACCGCACCGACCGCCGAGTCGCTGGCCACCTTCGACACCGACCCGGGCAGTGCGCTCTCCAACGCCTACGACCTGGTGCTCAACGGCTCGGAGCTGGGCGGCGGTTCGATCCGCATCCACCAGCGCGACGTGCAGAAGCGGGCGTTCGACGCGATCGGGCTCTCCGAGGAGGAGGCCACCTCGCAGTTCGGCTTCCTGCTGGACGCCTTCAACTACGGCCCGCCGCCGCACGGTGGCGTCGCCTTCGGCCTGGACCGGATCGTCACCCTGCTCGGCGGGTACGACACCATCCGGGACGTGATCGCCTTCCCGAAGACCTCCACCGGTGGTGACCCGCTGACCGGCGCGCCGACCCCGATCACCGCGGCCCAGCGCCGGGAGGCCGGTGTCGACGCGCAGCCCAAGGCCGCGGCCGAGGCCAAGGCCAAGGCCGAGGTCTCGAACGAGGGCTGACGAACGGTCCGGTCGGATCAGTAGCATCACCTTCACGGCCCCGGTCCGGTGTCCCCGACACCTGGCCGGGGCCGGTCCACAACGTCCCACAACGGGGTGTGACTAGCGGAGGACTAGGCATGACCGTACGTATCAGAGTTGAGCGCCCTTCGGACGCTCCGGCGACCAGACGCGTGCACATGGCCGCCTTCCCCGGGCCGGACGAGGCCGATCTGGTGGACGCGCTGCGCCGGGACCCGTCCTGGCTTGACCAGCTCTCCGTGGTCGCCGTGACCGACCTGGCGGAGCGCGAACTGGTCGTCGCGCACGCGCTGTTGACCCGGCTCCGGATCGGCCAGGACGAGGGGCTGGCGCTCGCCCCGGTGGCGGTCGCGCCCGAGTGGCAGGGCAAGGGCGTGGGCCGGCTGGTGGTGCAGGCCGCCCTGGACGCGGCGGACGCGGCCGGGGAGCGGTTGGTGGTGGTACTCGGCGACCCCAACTACTACCGGCACTTCGGCTTCACCCCGGCCTCCCGGCACGAGGTCACCGGGCCGTTCCCGGTCCGCGACGAGTACTTCCAGGCACTGCCGCTCAGTTCCTACGACGGGCGCCCGCGCGGCCTGTGCCGCTACCCGACGCCGTTCGAGGCGAGCTGAACCACCGCCTCGCGGGCGGGAGGTGCGCCCTCCTGCCGGGCGCGAGCTTCCCGCGTCCTACCGGTTCGCCCCCACCGCGATGGTCTCCCGGCAGCTGCGGATGAAGGCGTCCATCGCGGGGGTCGCCGGCCGGTCGCGCAGCCAGTACAGGCCGACCTGGCTGGGGCTCAGGCCTCGCACCGGGCGGAACGCCACATCCGGGCGCTGGGCGAGGCGCCGCATCGACTCGGGGGTGAAACCGAGGCCCTGCCCGCAGGCTATCGCCGCCAGCCACTCGTCGGCGTTGTGCGCCACGGCGCCGATCGTGACCGGTCTGCCGCCGCGCTCCTCCACGCCGAGCCAGTAGTCCCGCCAGGCACCCGACTCCTGCGGTATCGCCACGAAGGGCTCGTCCAGCAGATCGGCGAGGTCCACCGACTCGCGGGCGGTCAGCGGGTGTTCGACCGAGAGCGCCACCCAGCGCTCCTCGGTGCCCAGCACGGCGGTCGCGAACTCCCGTGCCAGCGACGCCGGACCGTGCCAGAGCACCAGATCCGTCTCGCCGGAGGCCAGCCCCGAGGTGGGGTCCACCCAGTTGTTCTGGCGCATCCGGACCTGCCAACCTGGCATCCGGCGGCCGAACTCCGCGATGGTGGGCAGGCCGACCAGGTTGATGGTGCTGCCCGAGAAGCCCACCCGTAGCGTGCCGCCGGCCGTGTCCGCTGCCTGCCGGGTGGCCCGCAGCGCGTCCTCCCAGCTCTCCAGCATCTGCGCCGCGTGGGTGGCCAGCGCGTGCCCGGCCGCGGTGGGCGTCACCCCCTCCCGGGAGCGCCGCAGCAGGGTGACCCCGAGCTCGCTCTCCAGCCTGCGGATCTGCTTGGTCAGGGTGGGCTGGGAGACGAACAACCGGCCTGCCGCGGCGGTGAGCTGGCCCTCCTCGCAGACCGTGGTGAAGTAGCGCAGCAGCCGGGTGTCTATGTCCATTCCCCAAGGTTATGGAAGGGGCTATTGGACCCGGGCGCCGGGGCAGGGCAGAGTTGATCAGCCGCGAGGCGGACCGGTACCGGCAGTGCAGGGGGCTGCCGGTGCCGTCGCCGATCGCTGCCTCGTACCGACGGAGCGTCGACCGGCCCGGGAACCCGGCGGCCGAGGCCGCCCGGACGCCTGGCGGGGGCACCGTCCGATCCGGCGCCGTCACCTGCGGCGGCGGGGGATCGCCCGTAGCGTGGATGCTCATCGGCATCCGGCGAGCGGAGGGCACAGTGGCGGCGGCACCCGATCGGCTTCCCCAGAAGGTGTACGAGCAGGAACTCCTGCGGCTGCAGGGTGAGTTGGTGAAGCTCCAGGAGTGGGTCCGGGCCGAGAGCGCCCGGCTGGTGGTGGTCTTCGAGGGTCGGGACGCGGCGGGCAAGGGCGGCGCGATCAAGCGGGTGACGGAGTACCTGAACCCGCGCGTGGCCCGGATCGCGGCCCTCCCGGTGCCGACCGAGCGCCAGCGCGGCCAGTGGTACTTCCAGCGGTACGTCGAACAGCTGCCCGCGGCGGGCGAGATCGTGCTGTTCGACCGCAGCTGGTACAACCGGGCAGGCGTGGAGCGGGTGATGGGCTTCTGCACCGACGAGGAGTACCAGCAGTTCCTGCACCAGTGCCCGACCTTCGAGCGGATGCTGATCGAGGCGGGCATCCTGCTCCGCAAGTACTGGTTCTCGGTCAGCCTGGAGGAGCAGGAGCGGCGCTTCCGCTCCCGCCTGGAGGACCCGATGCGGCGGTGGAAGCTCTCACCGATGGACACCGAGTCGATCACCCGCTGGGAGGACTACTCGCGGGCCAAGGACGAGATGTTCGCCCACACCGACCTGCCCGGCTCGCCGTGGAACGTGGTGGAGAGCGACGACAAGCGGCGGTCCAGGATCAACATGATCGCCCACCTGCTCTCCAGCATCCCGTACCGGGAGATCGAGAAGCCGCCGGTCGAGCTGCCGCCCAGGCCGCCGTCCAAGGGCTACCGGCGCCCGCCGCGTGATCTGCAGAGGTACGTGCCGGACCACGCGGCGCGGCTGGAGCAGGCCGACGGGGCGGACGGGCGGACGGCGCGGTAGCCGTCAGGTCGGCTGGCCGGCCGCGGCGCCGGTGGCCAGGTCCGGGCCCCAGCGCTCCAGTGCCTTGGCCAGGTCGAGCGGGCCCGAACGCAGCCCGGAGTCCTCGCTCGGCCAGTCCTCGCGCGGGACGCGCCACATCAGCTCGAACTCGTTGCCGTCCGGGTCCTTGGCGTAGAAGGACTTGGACACCAGGTGGTCGGTCGCGCCGACCAGCGCGCCGAGTCCGTCCAGCCTGGCGCCGAGCTCGGCCAGCTCGCCGAGCGTGCCGACCTCCCAGGCCAGGTGGTAGAGCCCGACCCGACCCTGTTCGGGGCCGGGGGCGTTCGCACCGATCGCGAACAGGCCCAGGTCGTGGTCGTTGAGGCTGCCGGGGGCGCTGAGGAAGGCGGCCCGGCCGGGGATCAGGTGATCGAGCCGGAACCCGAAGACGTCGGTGTAGAACGCGACCGAGCGGTCGACGTCGCGGATCCAGAGCACCGCGTGGTTGAGGCGGCGGACGGGCATGGTGGGCTCCCGGGGGTACTGAGGTCTGGCGCAGCCAGCGTACGCCGATCAGGTTCAAATTCGAACCAAATGCTTCGGTCTGAACTGTCACCCCGCTCGCATAGGCTTCACGCGTGGAAGAACCGGACCTCTTCACCGCAGCCGCCGAGGAACGCCAGACCAAGGAGCCCGGCCGGGCCCCGCTCGCCGTTCGGATGCGCCCGCGCACCCTCGACGAGGTCGCGGGTCAGCGCCAGCTGCTCAAGCCCGGATCGCCACTGCGCCGCCTGGTCTCCGGCGCCAAGGGCCCTGCTACCACCAGCTCGGTGATCCTCTGGGGCCCGCCCGGCACCGGCAAGACCACCCTCGCCCATGTCATCAGCCAGGCAGTCGAGGGCCGCTTCGTCGAGCTCTCCGCGATCACCGCCGGGGTCAAGGAGGTCCGCGCGGTCATCGACGGTGCCCGCCGGGCCGTCGGTATGACCGGCCGGGAGACCGTGCTCTTCCTGGACGAGATCCACCGGTTCTCCAAGGCCCAGCAGGACTCCCTGCTGCCCGCCGTGGAGAACCGCTGGGTCACCCTGATCGCCGCCACCACCGAGAATCCGTACTTCTCGGTGATCTCCCCACTGCTCTCCCGTTCCCTGCTGCTCACCCTGGAGTCGCTCACGGACGAGGACGTCCGGGCCCTGCTGCGCCGCGCGGTGGCGGACGAGCGCGGGCTGGCGGGCAGCGTGGAGCTGAGCGCCGAGGCCGAGGACCACCTGGTCCGGCTGGCCCAGGGAGACGCCCGCCGGGCGCTGACCACGCTGGAGGCGGCGGCCGGTGCGGCACTGGAGAAGGGCGAGGCCACGCTCACCCTCGCCACCACCGAGACCGCGGTCAACCAGGCCGCAGTCCGCTACGACCGGGACGGCGACCAGCACTACGACGTCGCCAGCGCCCTGATCAAGTCGATCCGGGGCAGCGACGTGGACGCCACCCTGCACTACCTGGCGCGGATGATCGAGGCCGGTGAGGACCCGCGCTTCATCGCCCGCCGCCTGATGATCTCCGCCAGCGAGGACATCGGCCTGGCCGACCCGACCGCACTGCCCACCGCCGTGGCGGCCGCCCAGGCGGTCGCGCTGATCGGCTTCCCCGAGGCGCGGATCATCCTCTCCCAGGCCGCCATCGCACTCGCCCTGGCGCCCAAGTCCAACGCCGCGTACCTGGCGATCGACGCCGCGCTGGCCGACGTGCGGCAGGGGCTGGCCGGTGCCGTGCCGCCGCACCTGCGGGACGCGCACTACGGCGGCGCCAGCAAGCTCGGCCACGGCCAGGGCTACCAGTACCCGCACGACCTGCCCGGCGGGATCGCGGCGCAGCAGTACGCGCCGGACTCCGTCCACGGCAAGGAGTACTACCACCCGACCAGGCACGGCGGGGAGGCCCGCTACGCGGACACCGTCGAGTGGACGAGGGCCAGGCTGAAGGGCGAGTGACGCCGCCCGGCCGCCTCCCGCGGCTCCCCTCCGGGGGCGCCGTGGTCCGGCGGGCCGGCCCTGCCCTCCCGGCGGCGCCGAGGGTGGTCAGTGGGCGTGAGTGATCGACGGTATACTCGCCCTGAGTGCCATGTCCCGGGCCTGGCGGTGGGGTGCAGACCCGACCGACCGGCCGCACCAGCGGGACAACGGCCGATTACCCCTTCGGGGGTAGTGCAAGGAGCGTTGCGCACCGGTTTCGGTGTCGCGGGCAGCCCACCACCCCATGGGCGGTGGGCCGTACGTGTGCAAGCACAGATGTGCCCGGCCTCGGAGAGCGGCTGACCATCCCCGGATGGTTTTCTCCGGGTCGCGAGGAGCAACCTCCGTCAACACCTGGTGAAGCCGTATTCGAAAAGCAAGAGAGGTAATGGTTCATGGCGAACCAGAAGCGCCCCAAGGTCAAGATTGCCCGTGCGCTGGGCGTTCCGCTGACCCCGAAGTCCGTCAAGTACTTCGAGGCCCGCCCGTACCCGCCCGGCCAGCACGGCCGTGGCCGCAAGCAGAACTCTGACTACAAGGTCCGTCTGACCGAGAAGCAGCGTCTGCGCGCGCAGTACGACCTCAGCGAGAAGCAGCTGGCCCGCGCCTTCGAGCGTGCCAAGAAGGTCCAGGGCAAGACCGGTGAGGCGCTCATCGCCGAGCTGGAGACCCGTCTGGACGCCCTGGTCCTGCGTTCGGGCATCGCCCGCACCATCTACCAGGCCCGCCAGATGGTCGTGCACGGCCACATCGAGGTCAACGGCAGCAAGGTCAACAAGCCGTCGTTCCAGATGAAGCCGGGCTACGTCGTCACCGTCCGCGAGCGCAGCAAGGCCAAGACCCCGTTCGAGATCGCCCGTGAGGGTGGCAACGCGGGCGAGGGCCAGACCCCGAAGTACCTCGAGGTCAACCTGAAGGCCCTGGCCTTCCGCCTGGACCGTCTCCCGCAGCGTCGTGAGGTCCCGGTCGTCTGCGACGAGCAGCTGGTCGTCGAGTACTACTCGCGCTGACCCGCGAGCAGTGCCCCTGCGGCACCGAACCCCCGCAGCCTTCGGGCTGCGGGGGTTCACCCCTTTCCGGGGCCTCTCTGCTACTCGCCCGCTCGCCTCCGGGCGCTCCCCGCGGCGGAGCCGCTGATCGACGGAGCCGGTGCCGACACCCGCCCGCCTTGCCCGCCTTCGGCCGGGGGTGCCTCCTCCGCTCGCTTGTCGTTCGTCGCTTTCGGCACCGGCGCGCCCTTCGGCTCGGGCTGCTCTCGCCGGCGTCAGCGGATGGGGACCGGGGACGGGCGCACCGGCGGCCTGGGGCCGGGCATGCCTCCTTCGCCGGCCGGACCGGGCAGCTCGCCGCCGGGTGCGCGGAGCACCGCTGAGTCCAGGTCGAGCGCGGTGCCCAGGTCGAACGCCTCGGTGAACTCCTGCTCGGTGAGCCCCGCTCTGGCCCGCGCCTCGCACTCCCGGTGCGGGCCGTCGCGGTCGGCCGGTTCGGTGTTCTCGGATGGTTCTCCATGCGCTGCCCCCGGTTCTGGACGATCGTCGAAGGCGACAACGACGCGGCCGACACCCGGCTCACGGCGAACTCACCGGTAGGGCGGGCGGCGCTTTCGGGTGGAAGCCGCGCGCGTGCCGGCCCCGGCCGTGAGGGGCGGGGCGCGCGGCTGCCGTGCCCGCGAAGCGGCACCCCTGTGCGCAAGATCGGTTGCGGAGGGGAATCCGGTCGGGAAACCGCACGTGGTCACGGTAGGGTTCCCCTCTGAGGAAGTTGCAAGGCGAGGGAGCGCGCAAGGTGTCCGTGGGAGAGCTGGCCGGCCTGCTGGTGGCCGTGTTCTGGGCGGTCCTGGTCACCCTGCTCGCGGTGGTGCTGGTCCGGCTCTCCCGGGTGCTGAAGGAGGCCACCGTCCTGGTCTCCGCGGTGACCGAGCAGGCCGTACCGCTGCTGGTGGACGCGGGCGCGGCCGTCCGCAGCGCCAACGAGCAGTTGGAGCGGGTGGACGAGATCACCGCCAACGTGCAGGACGCCGCCGCCAACGCGAACGCGCTCTCCTCCACCGTCGCCGCCACCATCGGGGGCCCGCTGGTCAAGGTCGCCGCGTTCAGCTACGGCGTCCGCAAGGCGGTGAACCGCCGGCAGGCCGGACTGACGGTCCCGCAGCAGCCGGGTGAGCGCGAGGAACTGGCCCGGCTGATCCGGGCGGAGGTCCGGGCGGCCACCGCGCCGCGAGGCGGCCTGCTCTCCCGTGTCCGGCGAGCCGTGAGGGGCTGACGATGGTCCGACGAATCTTCTGGATGGCCGTCGGCGCCGGTGCCACCGTGTGGGCCATGAAGAAGGCCGACGAGGCCACCCGTAGGCTCACCCCCGACAGCCTGTCGGGCACCGCGGTCCGCGGTGCCCTGCACCTGGGCGACCTGGCCAAGGGTTTCGCTGCCGAGGTCCGCAGCGGGATGACCGAGCGCGAGGAGCAGCTCAGGGCCGACCTGGGCCTGGACGGCACCGCCGTGGTCGAGCCGCAGCGCCGTCGCCTCGCGGGCGGCCGGGCACTGCGGGCCGAGCCCCAGTACCGAGCTATCTCGGCGGCGCCGGGTTCCCCGGCCGCCGCCCTGCCCCCGTCCCGCGGTCTTCGTACCACCGCCCAAGGCACCACCCCCCAAGCCATAGCTGCAACGCCCCGTCGGCTCGACGAGCTGCCGGGCGGAACACCCAACCGGAAGGACCACTGATGGAGTCGGCAGAGATCCGCCGCCGCTGGCTGCGATTCTTCGAGGAGCGCGGGCACACTGTCGTTCCGTCGGCGTCCCTGGTCGCCGACGACCCCACCCTGCTGCTGGTCAACGCCGGCATGGTGCCCTTCAAGCCGTACTTCCTGGGCGAGGTCAAGCCCAGCTTCACCCGTGCCACCAGCGTGCAGAAGTGCGTCCGCACCCTGGACATCGAGGAGGTCGGCAAGACCACCCGGCACGGCTCCTTCTTCCAGATGTGCGGCAACTTCTCCTTCGGTGACTACTTCAAGGAAGGAGCCATCAAGTTCGCCTGGGAGCTGCTCACCACTCCCGTCGCGGACGGCGGCTACGGCCTGGAGAAGGAGAAGCTCTGGATCACCGTCTACCAGGACGACGACGAGGCCGAGCAGATCTGGCGCGAGGTGATCGGTGTCCCGGCCGAGCGCATCCAGCGCCTGGGCATGAAGGACAACTTCTGGTCGATGGGCGTCCCCGGCCCGTGCGGCCCGTGCTCGGAGATCAACTACGACCGCGGCCCCGCCTACGGCGAGGAGGGCGGCCCGGCCGTCAACGGCGAGCGCTACCTGGAGATCTGGAACCTGGTCTTCATGCAGTACGAGCGCGGCCACGGTGACGGCAAGGACGGCTTCGAGATCCTCGGCGACCTGCCGAGCAAGAACATCGACACCGGTCTCGGTCTGGAGCGCCTGGCCGCGATCCTGCAGGGCGTCGACAACCTCTTCGAGATCGACACCAGCCGGATGATCCTGGACCGGGCCGCCGAGCTCACCGGCCACACCTACGGCGCCGACCACAAGTCGGACGTCTCGCTGCGCGTGGTCACCGACCACATCCGCACCGCGCTGATGCTGGTCGGCGACGGCGTCACCCCCGGCAACGAGGGCCGCGGCTACGTGCTGCGCCGCATCCTGCGCCGCGCCATCCGCAACATGCGCCTGCTGGGCGCCACCGATCCGGTGGCCAAGGAGCTCACCGACATCGCGATCAAGGCGATGGCCCCGCAGTACCCGGAGCTGGAGACCGACCGCAAGCGCATCGAGACGGTCGTCACCGGCGAGGAGGCCGCCTTCCTGCAGACCCTGCGCGCCGGCACCAACCTGCTGGACGCCGCCGTCACCGAGACCAGGCAGGCCGGTGGCGCGGTGCTCTCCGGCGAGCAGGCGTTCAAGCTGCACGACACCTACGGCTTCCCGATCGACCTCACCCTGGAGATGGCCGAGGAGCAGGGCCTCCAGGTGGACGAGGCCGGCTTCCGCCGGCTGATGCAGGAGCAGCGGGACCGCGCCAAGGCCGACGCCAAGGCCAAGAAGATGGGCCACGCCGACGTCGCCGCGTACCGCGAGGTCGCCGACCGGGCCGGCGCGTCCGTGTTCACCGGCTACGCCGCCACCGAGGGCGAGGCCACCGTGGTCGGCCTGCTGGTGGACGGCGTTCCCTCGCCGGCCGCCACCGAGGGCGACGAGGTGGAGATCATCCTCGACCGCACCCCGTTCTACGCCGAGGGCGGCGGCCAGCTGGCCGACCACGGCCGGCTCCGCCTGGAGTCGGGCGCGGTGGTCGAGATCCGCGACGTCCAGCAGCCGGTGCCCGGCGTGATCGTGCACTCCGGCGGGGTGCTGTTCGGCGAGGTGGTGCTCGGTGCCTCCGCGTACGCCACCATCGACGTGGAGCGCCGCCGGGCCGTCTCCCGCGCGCACTCGGCCACCCACCTGACCCACCAGGCGCTGCGCGACGCGCTCGGCCCGACGGCCGCCCAGGCCGGTTCGGAGAACGCCCCGGGCCGCTTCCGCTTCGACTTCGGCTCGCCCGCCGCCGTCCCCGGCAGCGTGCTGACCGACGTCGAGCAGCGGATCAACGAGGTGCTGAGCCGCGAACTGGACGTCACCGCCGAGGTCATGACGATGGACCAGGCCCGCAGGGCCGGCGCCATCGCCATGTTCGGCGAGAAGTACGGCGACGAGGTCCGCGTGGTCACCATCGGCGACTTCTCCAAGGAGCTGTGCGGTGGCACCCACGTCGGCAACACCGCCCAGCTGGGCCTGGTGAAGCTGCTCGGCGAGTCCTCGATCGGCTCCGGCGTGCGCCGCGTCGAGGCGCTGGTCGGCGTGGACGCGTACCGCTTCCTGGCCCGCGAGCACACCGTGGTCTCCCAGCTGACCGAGCTGGTCAAGGGCCGCCCGGAGGAGCTGCCGGAGAAGATCTCGGGCATGCTCGCCAAGCTCAAGGACGCCGAGAAGGAGATCGAGCGCTTCCGCGCCGAGAAGGTCCTCGCGGCAGCCGCCGGTCTCGCCGACTCGGCCGAGGACGTCCGGGGCATCGCCCTGGTCGCGGCCAGGGTCGCCGACGGCACCGGCGCGGACGAGCTGCGCAAGCTGGTCCTGGACGTCCGGGGCCGGCTGGGCTCCCGCCCGGCCGTGGTCGCCGCCTTCACCGTGGCGAACGACCGCCCGCTCACCGTGATCGCCACCAACGAGGACGCCCGCTCGCGCGGCATCAAGGCCGGCGAGCTGGTCCGCACCGCCGCCAAGACCCTCGGCGGCGGCGGTGGCGGCAAGGACGACGTCGCCCAGGGCGGTGGCAGCAACCCGGCCGCCGTGGACGAGGCGATCGCCGCCGTCCGCGCCCTGGTCGTGGAGCGCGCGAGCTGATGTTCGGCGAGGAGAAGGTCTTCCGTCGGGGCCGCCGGATCGCCGTGGACGTCGGCGACGCCCGGATCGGGGTCGCGTCCTGCGATCCCGACGGGCTGCTCGCCACGCCCGTGGAGACGGTCCCCGCCGGGGGCCGCTCCCAGGCGCGGCTCAAGGAGATCGTCGAGGAGTACGACGCGATCGAGGTCGTGGTCGGCCTGCCCCGCTCATTGAGCGGCAAGGAAGGCCCGGCCGCGGCCAAGGTCCGGGCGTACGCCGGACGGCTGGCCGCGCTGATCGCCCCGGTGACGGTCCGTCTGGTGGACGAGCGGATGACCACGGTCACCGCCGCCCAGGGCCTGCGGGCCTCCGGGCGGAGCTCCAAGAAGGGCCGCTCGGTGATCGACCAGGCAGCGGCCGTGGTGATCCTGCAGAGCGCCCTGGAGACCGAACGGGTGAGTGGCCGCGCGCCCGGCGAGTGCGTCGAGCCGATGAACTGACCGGTCTGGTCTAGCTTCCCTGAGGGGGCCCGTGCGGACGCGTCCGCACGGGCCCCCTCGTGGTGTCGTCCACCGACCACGACCAGGAAGCCGCCATGACCGACCCGTACGCCACCCCAGGCCTGACCCCCGGACACCTCGGCGCACCCGTGACCGAGCCGGAGGGCCTGCCGCCGGGTGAGCCGTACGGGTACAGACCGCCGGACCCCCGGCGGCGGCGCACCGCCGCGGCCTGCTGCCTGAGCGTCCTGGCGTTGCTGGCGGTGGCGGGCGTGGTGGTGGTCGCCGGGCTGCTGCTCTGGCCGAAGGGGCAGCCCAAGGCGGCCGACTACGTGGGGAACGGCACGGGGGCGGTGACGGTGTCGGTGCCCAAGGGCGCCAGCCTCACCCAGATCGGTAAGAGTCTTGTGAAAGCTGATGTGGTGGCCAGTGTCGAAGCCTTCACGGATGTGGCGGCCAACAGCCCGGCAGGGACCCGGATCCAGCCCGGCACGTACGCGCTGAAGCGGAAGATGTCCGCGGCCGCCGCGTTGGGTGTGCTGCTCGACCCGGCCAACGCCAACGCGCTCACCATCCCCGAGGGCTGGCGGGCCACCCGGGTCTACGCCGCGATCGACCAGCGGCTGAAGCTGCTGCCCGGCACCACCCAGAAGACCGCCCAGCAGCAGCTCGGGAACCTGGAACTGCCGCAGTTCACCAACGGGAGGATCGAGGGCTTCCTGTTCCCCGCCACCTACCCCGTCACCGACGGCACCACCGCGACCGACCTGCTCAAGCAGATGGTGGAGCAGAGCCTGCGGGTGTACCAGGAGGAGAACGTCGAGGCGGCGGCGACGGTCAACCGCCAGTCCCCGTACCAGCTGGTGACCGTCGCCAGTCTGCTGGAGGGCGAGGCGGACAACCCCGAGGACATGGCGAAGGTCGCCAGGGTCATCTACAACCGCCTGGCGAAGAACATGCCGCTGCAGCTCGACTCGACCATCAACTACGCGCTGGGCCGCTCCACGATCACCACGACCGGTGCCGACACCAGGCTGGAATCCCCGTTCAACACCTATCTGCACGCCGGTCTGCCGCCCACCCCGATCGCCAACCCCGGGCAGGACGCACTGCGCGCGGCCGCCCACCCGGCAGACGGCGACTGGCTCTACTTCGTGACCGTGAAACCCGGCGACACCCGCTTCACCGACAGCCTTGACCAGCAGCAGAAGAACGTCGCCGAATTCAACGCCAACCAGGCCGGGAGAGGTTCCTCGCCGAGCGCCGCTGCTCACTGACGCCGCCTCGCCCCGGGTGGACGGTTTGCTGCGGTACGGTAACGTCTTCCCCCGGGCGTTGCGCTAGCACGCCGGTTCGAGGAGTCACCGGGACCAACTCCCGGGCGGCCGGCCAGTGGGCGCGGTCGGCTCTGTCCTGTCGGTTGGCATAAGGGGTTCGATGACTGATCTGGGCGGGGGCTACCAGCCCCAGGGCGCGCAGCCGTGGCACCCAGGCGACCCTGGATACGGCGGCCAGGAGCAGCAGCAGATGCCGCAGCAGCACCAGCAGACCGGGGCCTGGCAGCAGGTGCCCCAACAGCAGCAGGGCCAGCAGTTCGACCAGGCCCAGTTCGTCCAGCAGGGTTTCCCGCAGCAGCAGGGCTGGCAGCAGGACCAGTACGGGCAGCAGGTCCCGCAGGCGCAGCAGCAGGGCGGCCAGACGCTCGGCGGCCAGCAGTTCAACGTCCAGCAGCAGATGATGCAACAGGCACAGCAGCAGGGCCAGTTCGTGCAGGGCGGCGGGCAGTACGACCAGTTCGGCTACCCGCAGCAGCAGATGCCGCAGCAGATGGCCCAGCAGGTCCAGCAGCAGGCGGTACCGCAGCAGTTCATGCCGCAGGGGCAGCCCGGGCAGCCGGGGCAAATGGGGCAGACCGGGCAACTCGGGCAGCCAGGGCAGCAGTTCCCGCAGCAGCAGATGCCGCAGCCGGGACAGCCCGTCCGCCAGCCGCAGGCTCCCCAGGCCCCGCAGTCTCCGCGCGTACCGCGGCCCGCGGGCCCGGGTCCGGACGGGATCGACTGGGAGGCCGAGGCCGCCGCGCTCGACGCCCCGGCGGCCGAGCCGGCCGTCGAGGAGTGGGTGGACGACGAGCTCCACGACGGGCATCCCGAGGACGCCGATGCGGTCGAGGAGGACCGTCCGTCCCTCTTCGGCGGTGACGAGGAGCCGGAGACCCGGGAGTCCGATCGCAAGCGCAAGGAGAAGGGCAAGAAGGAGGGCCGCCGCAACCGCGGTGCCTGCCTGATCGTCGCGGTCTGCCTGCTCGGTGCCACCGCCGGTGCGGGCTGGTGGGGTTACGGCTTCTACCAGACGCACTTCGGTCCGCCGCCGGACTACAGCGGCGACGGCAGCGGCTCGGTGAACGTGGAGATCAAGACCGGCGACTCCGGTCAGGCGATGGGCCAGGCACTCAAGGACGCCGACGTGGTCAAGAGCATCGGGGCGTTCGTCAACGCGGTCGGCAAGAACCCCAAGGGTGCCTCGATCCAGCCCGGTACCTACACCCTCGCCCACCAGATGTCGGCTGCGGCCGCGGTGGCCAAGATGGTCGATTCCAACGGCGGCAACGCGCTCACCATCCCCGAGGGCAAGAAGGCCGTCGACATCTACGCGAAGATCGACGCCAAGCTGAAGCTCCCCAACGGCACCACGGCAGGCGTCGCCAAGGACAAGGTCAACGAGCTCGGCCTGCCGGACTACGCCCACGGCAACATCGAGGGCTTCCTCTACCCGACCAAGTACTCGGTCACCGACGGCATGAAGCCCGAGGACCTGCTCAAGCAGATGGTCTCGACGGCTGTCGACCACTTCAAGCAGCTCAACCTGGACGCCGGAGCGCAGCAGGCCGGTGTGAAGGACGGCTACCAGGTGCTCATCGAGGCCAGCATCGTGCAGGCCGAGGGCAACAACTCGGCGGACTTCGGCAAGATGGCCCGAGTCGTCGCCAACCGGCTGAAGAGCAACACCTACCTGGGCATGGACACCACGCTCCAGTACCAGCTCGGCCGTACGACGATGTCGGACAAGGAGATCGGCGACAAGTCGCTGGCGTACAACACCTACGTCAACCACGGCCTGCCGCCCGGTCCGATCAGCAACCCGGGCGACGACGCCATCAAGGCGGCGCTGAACCCGACCCCGGGCGACTGGGCGTACTGGATCGCGATGTCCCCGACCGAGACCCGCTTCGCGACCACCTTCGACGAGCACAAGAAGAACGTCCAGGAGTACTGCACGGCCCGTGGCAAGGGCTTCGACCCCGTGCGCGGTATGTGCAAGAGCTGACACGGACGGCCCCGAGGGCGAGGTCGGCACCCGCGAGGCGCTGATGCCGTACCCGCCGACCTGACATGACGGTCGGCGGGTACGGATATTCGCCGGTGGCAGCGCGGCATGGAGTCGGTCTTGTTCAAGAAGCCCGAGTCGGCGCTCAGTTGCAGGGCCTCCAGGGCCTCTCCCTGGTTGCTGGTCGCGAGCCGACGGGCGAGGCTGCCATCGGCGGCCGCCGGCGTAGAGAACGACGGGTCGTCGCGGCCGCGGCGGTCGCGCGGACGAAGCGTGACATAGTTGCTCCTTGCGAGGTTGTCGGTACTGGCCTGGCGGAAGTGCCGCCCGGAGCCTGGCTCCCTCTCCACCTGCTGTCTTTGCCGAAACCTGGGGATTGTCCGGTTCTCCGTTCGGAGTTGGCCGGATCAGGCACGGAATGGGGAACCCACGTGAGGACCTACCACCGGGCCGCCGTGCTCGGTTCGCCGATCGCGCACTCGCTGTCGCCCGTGCTGCATCGGGCCGGGTACGCGGCGCTCGGGCTGGACGACTGGCGGTACGACCGGTTCGAGGTGGGTGAGGACGGGCTGGCCGCCTTCGTGGGGGAGTTGGGGCCGGAGTGGGCCGGGCTGTCGCTGACCATGCCGTTGAAGCGGGCGGTCATCCCGCTGCTGGACGAGGTGAGCGCGACGGCGCTGTCCGTGGACGCGGTGAACACCGTGGTGTTCCACCCGGAGGGGCGGCGCAGCGGGGACAACACCGATGTGCCGGGCCTGGTGAACGCGCTGCGCGAGCGGGGGATCGAGCGGGTGGAGAGCGCCGCCGTGCTCGGCGCGGGCGCCACCGCGTCCTCCGCGCTGGCGGCGCTGGCCCAGGTGTGCGACGGCGAGGTGACGGCGTACGTGCGCAGCGCCGAGCGGGCCGCCGAGATGCGCTCGCTCGGCGAGCGGCTCGGGTTGAGCGTGCGGACCGCCGACTGGGAGCACGGGGCACAGGCGCTGGCGGCGCCGCTGACCGTCTCCACGACCCCGGCCGGGGCGACCGACCACTTCGCCGATGCGATCCCCGAGCGGCCCGGAGCGCTGTTCGACGTGCTGTACCACCCGTGGCCGACCAGGCTGGTCGCGGCCTGTGCGGAGCGGGGTTCGACGGTGCTGGGCGGTCTTGACCTGCTGGTACACCAGGCGGTGCTCCAGTTCGAGCAGTTCACCGGTGTCTCCGAGGGCCCGCTGGCCGCGATGCGTGCGGCCGGGGAGGCGGCGCTCGCCGGGAACTGAGCCGGATGACGGTGGGCGGCCGACGCCGGCGGCGGGGTGTCCGCAGCGGTGTCCGCTCTCCGGACTGTGGCCCTTTGTGCGGGGACGACGTGAAAGGATCAGTCCTGTAGGACGGGCCCACTTCGGCCCGTCGGATGGAACACCCGGCCGGGCCGTAGCCGCGAACTGCGGACCGGGCCGCTGACGAAGGAGGTCCGTTGGGTACGTTGCGCTGGCTGACGGCGGGGGAGTCGCACGGCCCCGCACTGGTCGCGACGCTGGAGGGCCTGCCGGCCGGTGTGCCGGTGACCACCGGGATGGTGGCCGACGCGTTGGCCCGTCGGCGGCTCGGCTATGGCCGTGGGGCCCGGATGAAGTTCGAGCAGGACGAGGTCACCTTCCTCGGCGGCGTCCGGCACGGGCTGACCATGGGCAGCCCGGTTGCGATCATGGTGGGCAACACCGAGTGGCCCAAGTGGGAGCAGGTGATGTCGGCCGACCCGGTCGACCCCGAGGTGCTGGCGGGTCTGGCCCGCAACGAGGCGCTCACCCGTCCCCGTCCGGGCCACGCCGACCTGGCCGGGATGCAGAAGTACTCGATCGACGAGGCCCGCCCGATCCTGGAGCGCGCCTCCGCCCGGGAGACGGCCGCCCGGGTCGCGCTCGGCACCGTCGCCCGCTCCTACCTCAAGGAGACCTGCGGCATCGAGATCGTCTCGCACGTGGTCGAGCTGGCCTCGGCCAAGGCCCCGGCCGGGGTGCTGCCGAAGCCCTCCGACGAGGCGAAGCTGGACGCCGACCCGGTGCGCTGCCTGGACCCGGAGGCCTCCGCCGCGATGGTCGCCGAGATCGACCAGGCGCACAAGGACGGCGACACCCTGGGCGGTGTGGTCGAGGTGCTGGCGTACGGCGTGCCGGTGGGGCTCGGCTCGCACGTGCACTGGGACCGCCGGCTGGACGCCCGGCTGGCGGCCGCGCTGATGGGCATCCAGGCGATCAAGGGCGTCGAGGTCGGGGACGGTTTCGAGCTGGCCCGGATCCCCGGTTCCGAGGCGCACGACGAGATCGTCCCGACCCCCGAGGGCGTCCGGCGTACCTCCGGCCGCTCCGGTGGTACCGAGGGCGGTCTGTCCACCGGCGAGCTGCTGCGGGTGCGCGCCGCGATGAAGCCGATCGCCACCGTCCCGCGCGCGCTGCGGACCCTGGACGTCCGTACCGGCGAGCCGGCCAAGGCGCACCACCAGCGTTCGGACGTCTGCGCCGTCCCGGCCGCCGGGATCGTCGCGGAGGCGATGGTCGCGCTGGTGCTCGCCGACGCGGTGAACGAGAAGTTCGGCGGGGACAACGTCACCGAGACCCGCCGCAACGTGCAGGGTTACCTCGACCACCTGATCGTCCGATGACCGGTCCGGTAGTCGTGCTGGTCGGCCCGCCCGGGTCCGGCAAGAGCACGGTCGGCCGCCTGCTCGCCGAGCGGCTCGGTGTCGCCTTCCGCGACACCGACGCCGACATCGAGCAGCTGGCGGGCAAGCCGATCCCGGAGATCTTCATCGACGAGGGCGAGCCGCACTTCCGCGAGCTGGAGGTGCGGGCCGTCCGCGCGGCGGCCGAGACCCACGACGGTGTGCTCGCCCTCGGTGGCGGCGCGGTCATGGCCGAGTCCACCCGTGAGCTGCTGGCGCCGCTCCCGGTGGTCCTCCTGGAGGTCGCCCTCGGTGACGCCGTGAAGCGGGTCGGCCTGGACGCGCCGCGCCCGCTGCTCGCCGTCAACCCGCGCGCCCGCTGGCGCGAGCTGATGGAAGCCCGCCGTCCGCTGTACCTGGAGGTGGCCACCGCCGTGGTGGACACCGAGGGGCGCACACCGGAGCAGGTCGCCGACGCCGTACTCGAAGCACTGGAGCTGAAGAACCCATGACGGACACCGTCACCATCCACGTCGGTGGCAGCGCCGGCCACGACCCGTACGACGTGCTGATCGGCCGCCAACTGCTCGGTGAGCTCGGCAAGTCGATCGGAACCAAGGCGAAGCGGGTGGCGGTCATCCACCCGGAGGCGCTGACCGCGACCGCCGACGTGATCCGTGAGGACCTGCTGGGCGAGGGCTACGAGGCGATCGTCCTCCAGGTGCCCAACGCCGAGGACGCCAAGAGCGTCGAGGTCGCCGCGTACTGCTGGTCGGTGCTCGGCCAGACGGGGTTCACCCGCAGCGATGTGATCGTCGGACTGGGCGGTGGTGCCACCACCGACCTGGCGGGCTTCGTCGCGGCCACCTGGCTGCGCGGGGTGCGCTGGATCTCCATGCCCACCACGCTGCTCGGCATGGTGGACGCGGCGGTCGGCGGCAAGACCGGCATCAACATCGCCGAGGGCAAGAACATGGTCGGGGCCTTCCACCCGCCCATCGGCGTGCTGGCCGACCTGGCGACCCTGGAGACCGTCCCCAAGCACGACTACGTCTCCGGCCTGGCCGAGGTGATCAAGGCCGGCTTCATCGCGGACCCGGTCATCCTGGACCTGATCGAGGCCGACCCCGAGGGCGCCACCACCCCGGCCGGGCCGCACACCCTGGAGCTGATCCGGCGGGCCATCCAGGTCAAGGCCGACGTCGTCTCCGGCGACCTCAAGGAGGCCGGCCGCAGGGAGATCCTCAACTACGGCCACACGCTGGGCCACGCCATCGAGCGCAATGAGCGCTACAAGTGGCGGCACGGTGCGGCGATCTCCATCGGCATGGTCTTCGCCGCCGAACTCGGCCGCCTGGCCGGGCGGTTGGACGACGCCACGGCCGACCGCCACCGCACGGTGCTGGCCTCGGTCGGCCTGCCGTTGACCTACCGCGCGGACGCCTGGCCGAAGCTGCTGGACGCCATGAGGATCGACAAGAAGTCGCGCGGTGACCTGCTGCGCTTCGTCGTCCTGGACGGCCTCGGCAAGACCTCCATCCTGGAGGGTCCTGACCCGTCCCTGCTGGTCGCCGCCTACACGGAGGTGTCGCGATGACCCGCGTCATCGTGCTCAACGGCCCCAACCTCGGCCGCCTCGGCAGCAGGGAGCCGGACGTGTACGGCGCGACCTCGTACTCCGGGCTGGTCGAGCGCTGCACGGCGCTCGGCAAGGAGTTCGGCTTCGAGGTCGAGGTGCGGGAGACCAACTCCGAGCAGGTGATGGTCGAATGGCTGCACCAGGCCGCGGACGAGGGCACGCCCGTCGTGATCAACCCGGGTGCGTTCACGCACTATTCGTACGCGATGCGCGACGCCGCCGCCCAGCGGACCGCACCGATGATCGAGGTGCACATCTCCAACCCGTACGCGCGCGAGGAGTTCCGGCACACCTCGGTGATCGCCGCGGTCGCCTCCGGCACCATCGCGGGCTTCGGCCTGGGCTCGTACGAGCTGGCGCTGCGCGCCATCGCCGAGCAGCTCACCACCCGCTGACACCTGGTCAACGGTGGCCCACCGGCCGCTGATCCGCGGCTGACCTGCGGTTGATCAGCAGCTCACCGGCCCGGCGGCGGACTGTGCCCGCCGCCGGGCCGACGTGTAGTGTCGCCGCTTGGGAGGTGCCAGTGACGCAGTACGCAGGGGGAGGACAGGTGCCGCCGCGACCGGTGGCACCGCCGAACGTCCGCCCGGAGGGGCCGACGGGCGGGCATCGGTCGTACCCGCAGGCCGGAGCTCCGCAGCAGCCTTCCGCGTACCCGCAGCCCTACCTGCCGCCGCACCCGCAGCCGCAGCCCGCGGCACAGCCGTACGCCTCGCGGTCGACGGTGCCGCTGACCGTGGTGCCGTCGGGCGGGGCGACCGGGCACTTCACGCTGCCGCACGGTGCCCCCGTGCAGCTTCCCCCGCCACCGCCGCTGCACGCCGCCACCGGGCCGATCGCCGTGCTGCTGATCGGGCCCGCCGGTGCGGGCAAGACCACCGTGGCCCGGCAGTGGGCGGAGCGCCGGCCGACCCCGACCGCGCACATCAGCCTGGACGACGTGCGGGAGTGGGTGCAGTCCGGCTTCGCCAACCCGCAGTCCGGCTGGAACAACGCCTCCGAGGCCCAGTACCGGCTGGCCCGCCGCACCTGCGGGTTCGCCTGCCGCAACTACCTGGCCAACGGCATCTCCTGCATCATCGACGACGCCGTCTTCCCGGACCGGCCGGCCATCGGCCTGGGCGGCTGGCGGCGGCACATCGGGCCGGGGATGATCCCGGTCGTGCTGCTGCCCGGACTGGACTCGGTGCTGGCGCGCAACGCCCGGCGCAGCGGCAACCGGCGGCTGAGCGACGACGAGGTGGCCCGGATCCACGGTCGGATGGCCGGCTGGTACAACTCCGGCCTGCCGATCATCGACAACTCGCAGCTCGACGTCAGCGAGACGGCGGCCGCACTGGACCGGGTGATCGTCAACCATCTCAACCCGCGCTGACCGGCCGCTTCCGGGGCCGGCCGTTCCGGGGCCGGCGGGGCGTTCCCGCTGTCGGTGGGGGCTGCGATGATTGGAAGGTCGCAACGGACCTATCGGGGGAGCCGCGCCCGTGCCGGAAGGCCACATCATCCACCGTCTCGCCATCGAGAACACCAGGGTCTTCGGGCAGCGCCCGGCCCGGGTGTCCAGCCCGCAGGGCCGGTTCGCCGACGGTGCGAAGCTGATCGACGGGCAGGTCCTGACGGAGGCCCAGGCGCACGGGAAGCACCTGTTCCTCGGCTTCGAGGAGGGCGCCTGGCTGCACATCCACCTCGGTCTGTACGGCGGTTTCACCTTCGGCACCGGCCCGGCCCCCGACCCCGTCGGCCTGGTCCGGCTGCGGATGGAGAACGACGACGCGTACGCGGACCTGCGCGGCCCCAACACCTGCGAGCTGCGCACCCCTGCCGAGAAGGCGGCCGTCCACCGGCGGCTCGGCCCCGATCCGCTGCGGCCGGACGCCGATCCGGACGCCGCCTGGCGGCGGATCTCCGGCAGCGGTACGACGATAGCCGCGCTGCTGATGGACCAGAAGGTGCTGGCCGGGGTCGGCAACGTCTACCGCGCCGAGGTGCTGTTCCGGCTCGGGATCGCCCCGCACCGGCCCGGGCGCGAGCTGTCGCGCGCCGAGTGGGACGCGATCTGGGCGGATCTGGTCGCCCTGATGCGGGAGGGCGTCGGCGCGGGCCGGATCGACACCGTCCGGCCGGAGCACACGCCCGAGGCGATGGGGCGCCCGCCCCGGGTGGACGACCACGGCGGGGAGGTCTACGTCTACCGCCGGGCCGCGATGCCCTGCCTGGTCTGCGGCACTGAGGTGCGCACCGAGACGCACGCCGCGCGCAACCTCTTCTGGTGTCCCACCTGCCAGCAGCGCTAGCCCGGCAGGGGCTGGCCTCCGGCGCGCGCTGGTCCCGCGTGCCCCCGAAGGCCAGCCCCCGAAGGGCCGCCCGCAGGGCTTCTCAGCGGTCGCTGATGACGCGCTGAAGCAGGACGCCCAGCTGCTCGCGCTCGGCCGGGCCGAGCGGGGCGACGAGTTCGGCGTTGGCCTGCTCGCCGAGGGTCTCCGTGCGGCGCAGCAGTTCGCGTCCGGCGGCGGAGAGGGTGATCAGGTTCCGCCGGGCGTCCTTCGGGTCCCGGGTGCGGGTGACGAGTTCGCGGGCCTGCAGTTCGTTGAGGACGGTGACCACGTCCTTGGGGTCGATCTTCACCGTCCGCGCCAACTCGGCCTGGGCGACCGGCTCGTACTCGGCGACCGCACACAGCACGGCGTGGTGCGGCAGCCGCAGCTCGGCCTCGGCGAGGTGCTCGGCCACCAGGCGGTGACCGAGGGCGGCGGCGCGGCCGAGCAGCCAGCTCGGCAGGGTCTGCAGGCGGCTGAGTGCGGGGTCGTTCATGTCAGGAATCCTATCGACAAAACGTTGGACATCCCCATGGATTTACCCCTATCGTTGGTCTCGCCAATGAAGCGTTGGTGTCCCCAATGAAAGGTGCGTCCATGCGCAAGGTCAACATGCACGGTTACGACGGCCCCTCGGCGCTCCGCCCGGGCGAGGCGCCCGAGCCGGTGGCAGGCCCCGGCGAGCTGCTGCTGCGCGCCGAGGCGGCCGGTCTCACCCTGCCGGTCCTCAAGGTGCTGAACGGCTTCGGCGAAGTCCCGCTGCCGCACTGCCCGGGCGGAGACGTGGTCGGCCGGGTGGTGGCCGTCGGCGAGGGGGTTGCGGAGTACCGGGTGGGCGACCGGGTCGGCGGGCTGGCCTTCCAGGACGTGTACGCCGAGCTGGTCACGGTCCAGCCGGCCCTGGTCACACCGGTTCCCGAGGAGGTCGGCGCGGCCGACGCCCTCGCGGTCGTCCGCAGCGGCCTGGTCGCGCTCGCCGCGCTGCGCGCCGGACGGCTGGAGCGGGGCGAGTCGGTGCTGATCACCGCCGCCGCGGGCGGGGTCGGCCACCTCGCCGTCCAGCTGGCCCGGGCGCTCGGCGCGGGGCGGGTGGTCGCGGCGGTCGGTTCGGCGGCGAAGGCGGACTTCGTCCGCTCGCTGGGCGCCGACGAGGTGGTCCGCTACCAGGACGCCGACTGGGGTGCGCCGGTCGACCTGGTGGTCGAGAGCGTCGGCGGCGAGGTGCTCCGGCGGACGGCCGAGGCCCTGGTGCCGTTCGGCCGGTTGGTCGTCAACAGCGGTGCGGGCGGCACGCTGGACGCAGGCGCACTGCTGCGCGGTATGCACACCGCCGTTGGACTGTCGATGCGTGAACTCTCCCGACTGCGGCCCGAGTTGATCGAGGACTACCGCAAGGAGCTGTGGACGCTTCTCGCGGACGGGGCGCTGCGGCCGGTCTCCGTCTCCTTCCCGCTGGAGCGGGCGGCTGAGGCGGCCCGGGCGCTGGCCGATCGGGCCAACCTGGGCAAGGTGCTGCTGGACCTGTCCTGATGCGCGCCGCGCCCTCCGCCGGGGGCCGGGCAGGACCCCACGGACCCTTGACAGGTCCAACTCACCGCCTGAAGGATGCCCGATGGCTCGCTCGCGGTGACGGGCCGTCAGCGTCCGTCGGCGGCCCCGGCGGTGAGAATCGAGGTCGAGGGCATTGTCAGCGCACTCCGCACTCCGAATACCCCGCCGAGCCGCCCGGCTGCTGCTCGCCGCGCTGCTCGCCCTGGTCGGCATCCTGACGGCCGGTGTTCCGGCCCGCGCCGACTTCGGCACCGACTACCACGACCCGTTCAGCGTCACCCAGCCGCTGAAGCGGCCCACCACCAAGTCCTGCGCGGTCGAGGTGATGCACGACCGGCAGTTCCGCAACGGGTACGGCAACCCGCCGGACACCCCGTACGTCGGACAGCTCACCCCGCCCGCCGACTGCGCGGGCCCCTGGTCGAAGGTGGTGCTCGACCTGCACGGGCAGGTCGCCGGGCGGCAGTTCGACCGGCTCTTCACCGTCCGGGTCGGCGGTGTCGAGGTGATGATGTCCTCCACCCCCGAGCCCTCCCAGGACGGCATCGAGTGGCGGGTCGAGCACGATCTCACCCGTTACGCACCGCTGCTGACCACCCCGCAGCCCTTCGAGTTCGACCTGGCCAACGTCACCGACTCCACCTACACCGGGGTCTTCACCCTCTCGGCCACCGTCACCTACTACACCGCGAACGCCGCCTGGCCGGCCAGCGAGCAGGCCGACCGGCTGCTCACCGCCGGCGGTTTCAGCCTCACCCAGGCCGCGCCGACCGCTGCCGGGGACCTGGTCTTCCCGGCCAACCTGGAGCGCTTGACCGCCGAGGTGTACGCCAGGGGCGGCGGCGCCTGCGAGGAGTTCGCGTACGCCGCCGCGCCGGACGACTTCGTGGCCAGGAACCCGGGTCTCGGCTACTGCGGCAAGGGACCGTTCCGTGAGCTGCGGATCGCGGTGGACGGCCGGGTCGCCGGGACGGTCTGGCCGTACCCGGTGATCTACACCGGCGGATGGGAGCCGCTGCTCTGGCGGCCGATCCCGGGCATCTTCGCCTTCGACCTGCCCGCCTACCAGGTGGACCTCACCCCGTACGTCGGGCTGCTGCTGGACGGCCGCCCGCACTCGGTCTCGATCACGGTCAACCAGGCCGAGAAGCAGAGCAACGACGCCTGGACCGGTCAGGTCAACCTGTTCGCCACGGTGGACCATGGCAGCACCCGTACCAGCGGCGCACTGACCGACTACCGGGTCGCCCCCGAGGCCGCCGTCGCCACCTCGCTGGACGACCAGGGCGGCGGCAGCGGCGCCTGGCAGGTCACCGCGACCCGCCACGACCTCGCCCGGGGCTGGGTGCAGACCTCACACGGCCGGGTCACCACCGAGGTCCGCGACGACCTGAGCTTCCGGTCCGGGCAGCGGCTGGCCGACCAGGGCAACGATCTGGTGCTGCACAACAACGCGGACCTGACCCGCACCACGTCCAACTGGGGCGGCGGCCCGCACCGGGTCCGCACCGCGTACGAGGCCGAGCCGCTGGACGTGACCTACCGCAGCACCTCGGACTCCGTAGGGAACTCCGACCAGCGCGCCGCCATGCAACTCGGCTACCACCGGGTCGACACCACGGCCACCGGCGCCCACACCACCTCCCGCGCGAGCGTCGACCACACCCTGAGCCCGAGCGCCCACCGGCACAGCGGCGACTCCACCGTCCGGACCGCCGAATCCACCGAGAGCTACCGGGCGAGCGGCCCCGACGGCCCGTACGAGCGCACCGTCACCACCCGTGACGGCTGGCCGGTGAACGGCGGCTGAGCGGCCGCCACCCGGCACCGAGCCGCGGCCCCGGAAGACCTGCGACGGTCGACCGGGGCCGCCGTGCCGGTCGGCCCGTCACCGCCGTGCCGGTCGGGCAGCGACGCCGCGCCGGTCGGGCCGTCACCGCCGTGCCGGTCGGGCAGCGACGCCGTGCCGGTCGGGCCGTCACCGCCGTGCCGGTCGGGCAGCGACGCCGTGCCGGTCGGGCCGTCACGGCTGCAGGGCTGCCAGGCAGAACCGCACCAGGCCGGCGTCGACCTCCTTGATGATCTCCGACATCTCCGACCAGGGCGGCTGGAACTCGGTGCCCCACTCGATGGTGTAAGCGAAGACCTTGCCCTTGGACGGGTCGACGAGGTGCCGGGAGTAGGCGTAGTCGTCGCTGGTCCCGCTGGTCGGGTAGAGGTCGTAGCCGGCCTTCGGCGTGTACGCGGTGCCGCGGACGCCCTGCAACCCCTGGCAGAACCGCTGGGCGAGCAGCACCGAGGTGTCGAAGTCGTCCTTGGCGATGAACTCCCCGTACCTGTCGGCCGCGAGCCCGCGCTGCCCGTCGAAGGCGGGGTTCCGGAAGGTCATGGTCTGGTCGGTGGACTGGTCCTGGTCGTCGCCCCAGACGTAGAGCATGTCCTCGGAGTAGCTGTGCACATCGACGAACCACCGGGTGCGGGGGTAGGAGTCCAGCAGGCGGCGGACGTTGCGGGTCTCGGGTTCGGAGAAGGCGGCCGGCCCGTGGAACACCTGGTAGTCGCACGGGTCTTCGGAGACCTGGACCCCCGAGTGCGGGGCGAAGGCGGTGGTGAAGTCGAACAGGAAGTCGTAGTTGCGGTTGATGTCGACGCCGACGCAGGAAGGGCCGTGCGAGTAGGCGGGGTTGCGGTTCTTTCGCCACATCGGGTCCACGGTCTGGCTGTAGTGCCGCCCGTCCGGGTTGACCAGCGGGAAGACGACCAGGTCCATGCCCTCCAGCACGGTCCGCACCTGTGCCGAGCTGAAGCTCGTGGCGCCGTACCCCAGGCCGGTACCGGTGTGGTACGCCTCCAGCAGGTCGGCGGCGAGGTGGACCAGGATCTCGCAGCTGCCCCATTCTCGGGCGTGCACGCCGCCGATCAGCACGGCGCAGTCCCTGGTGCCGGTCGGGGCGGCGCCGATCCGCAGGGCGTGGCAGGTGTTCCCCTCGACCGACGGTTCCAGGAGGGTGACCAGCTGGCAGAGTGAGGGATAGGCGGTGGACAGGCTGACCACCGCGGAGTCGACCTCGGTGGTGTTCAGGTACGACATCTGGGCCTCCTCGGGTCAGTCGTGCGCCTTGAGGCCCAGCCCGCGCGGGATCTGCTCGCCGACCGCGTACCGGTTGCCCCGGCCGACCTCCGCCTGGCGGGCGCGTCCGGTGGCGGTGGCGTCCTCGATCACCTGGACCGTGACACCCTCGCGTTCGAGGTCCTCGGCCTCGGCGGGGGAGACGTACGCCTCGATGCTGATGCTCCGGTCGGCACCGCGGTGGGGACGTCCGCCGACGTCGGGCCGCTTCTCGCGGAGGAGGGTGTGCAGGACGGTCGGATCCGTCGCGGTCACGCGGACCCGGAGAATTCTGTCGCGATCGGACATGGCGACCTCTTCCGGGCGCCGTCGCGGAGTCCGGCTCCGCTGCCGACGACGCCGCGTGTGGGTGACTCCGTATGTTTACGCTGTATCTTCAGCGTGCTCTTCCGTCGTAGAACGAGTCAAGGGGCGCGTCGGGCATCCGACTCAGCAGGCTGTCCAGCCCGGCCAGCAGCTCCTCCTGGTCGTCGTAGTCCGCCAGCAGCGGGACCAGCGCCCGCAGCCTCGGGTACCGGTCGGCGGGCAGGCGGTGCAGGCCCAGGCGCAGCATCGGGTCCGGCTCGTCGGGGTCGTCGATCACCTGGCGCTTGTCGACCAGCAGGCAGCCCAGGTTCCAGGCCACGAACCTCCGGTAGATCATCAGCGAGGTGGCGTGGTCGAAACCGGCCCGGCCGAGCACGGCGAGGAGATGCTCGGTGAGCTGCAGCACCGGGGCGGGGCGGCGGGCCATCGGGACGCTCAGCGGGCGGGTGGCCACCAGCGGCAGGATCTCGGGGTGGACGTGCGCCACCGAGGCGAAGGCGCCGGCGATCCGGCGTAGCTCCGCCCGCCAGGCCCGACCGCCTCCGGCCGCCGCGGTGGCCTCGGCCGAGCTCCGCAGTTGGGTGATCACCTCGGCGAAGTAGGCCTCCACCAGGCCGTCCAGCAGGGCTTCCTTGCCCGGCGTGTAGCGGTAGATGGCCATCGACTCCACGCCCAGATCGGCGGCCAGCCGGCGCATGGTGAGCGCGCCCAGCCCCTCCCGGTCGACCAGCGAGACGGCCGCGGCGAGCACCAGGGGCCGGCTCAGCCGTCCGCGCTTCTCGGGAGTGCCCCGGTCGGGCTCCGCTGCTGCCATCTCCGCCTCCCTCGCCGTGCCCGCGGGGATCGGTCCGTCAGCTGACAACAGAAGGATACAAGCTACGCACGGGCCGTCGGGAGGATCGGGCACACCGCAGCTCAGTCCCGGTGGCCCAGCACCCCGTGTGCCAGCACCTCGGCGACGGCGGGGTCGACCAGCCGGTAGCGGATGATCCGCCCGTCGCGCTCGCCGCTGACCAGCCCGGCGGCGCGCAGCAGGCGCAGCGCCTGGGAGACCGCCGGGTCGCGCATGCCGGTGGCGACGGCGAGGTCGGTGACGGCGAGCGGTCCCGTCTCGTGGAGGGCGAGCAGCAGCGAGAGCCGTCCGGGGTCGGCGAGCAGGGCGAAGCGTTCGGCCCAGGACCGGACGTGCTCGGTGTCGCCGATCGCGGCGATCGCCTCGCAGACCCGGTGCCCGTCGATGGTCCTGCGGTCGGCACGGTCGGCGGGGACGAGATGCATGCCAGGCATTCTCGCAGCAGCGGTACCTGTGATACCCGACACCTGCACAGCTGTGCAGGCTTGCAGTGGTGCCGTACGGCCCCCTACCGTTGTGCCCGCCGTGGTGCTCGGGAAGACCGGTGACGGACTCTCAGGAGTCCCAGACCGGAGCGGCCCTCGCCACTGTGATCGGGAAGTACCGGCATCATCCCCGCCCCCGCCAGGGACGGGCGGCCACTGGACGAGAACGCGTCCGGGAAGGCCGGGTGCGGGTGCGTTCGACCCGTCAGCCAGGAGACCGGCCACGGCATCTCACGAACGGATCCACGAGGTGCTGGAGCGTGACCCGCAGATGACCCTGCCCAGAACCGAAGCCGCTCCGGCGGCGGCCCCCGCCCTGCCCGCCTTCCGCTGGAAGCGCGAGGACACCGTGCGGACCGCCGGCCTGATGGCGGTGATCCTGGCCATGCACGTGCTGGCCTTCGGAGTCCTGATCCTCCTGGTGGCGCCGGAGAAGTACCAGGTCGGAACCCAGGTCTACGGGATCGGCCTCGGCGTGACCGCGTACACCCTGGGGATGCGGCACGCCTTCGACGCCGACCACATCGCCGTCATCGACAACACCACCCGCAAGCTGATGGCCGACGGCAAGCGCCCGGTCTCGGTGGGCTTCTGGTTCGCGCTCGGCCACTCCTCGATGGTGGTCATCATGGCGGCGCTGGTGGCCGGCGGTGCCGCGTTGGCCGGGACACTGATGGACGACCAGTCCACGACCCACCAGGTGCTCGGCATGATAGGCACCACCGCCTCAGGGGTGTTCCTCTACCTGATCGCCGCGCTCAACCTGGCCGCGCTGGTGGGGATCGCGAAGGTGTTCCGGGCGATGCGCGCGGGCCAGTACGACGAGCGCGAGCTGGAGGCGCACCTCAACTCGCGCGGTCTGATGAACCGGATCCTCTCCCGGGCCACCCGCTCGATCACCCGGCCCGGCCAGATGTTCCCCGTCGGCATGGTGCTCGGTCTCGGCTTCGACACCGCGACCGAGGTCACCCTGATGGTGATGGCGGGTTCGGGCGCGGCGGCCGGTCTGCCCTGGTACGCCATCGTCTGCCTGCCCCTGCTGTTCGCGGCCGGAATGAGCCTGTTCGACACCCTCGACGGCACCTTCATGAACTTCGCGTACCAGTGGGCGTTCTCCAACCCGGTCCGCAAGGTGTACTACAACTTGACCATCACCGGTCTCTCCATTGCGGTCGCCTTCATCATCGGGACCATCGAACTGGTCGGTGTCCTGCACGAGAAGCTGGACCTCACCGACCCGGTGACCGGCTGGATCGCCGGACTGAGTCTGGACAACGTCGGTTTTGTGATCGTCGGCCTGTTCTTCGTGGTCTGGGTCGCGGCGATCGGCTACTGGCGCTTCGCCAAGGTCGAGCAGCGCTGGTCGTGAACCTGGCCCGGGTCGACCCGCGCCGCGCCGATCCCCGGTCAACGTACAACTCGCCCGGTTTCCAGGTAGGTTGGGGGTCTGCCGTGACCGGGGATCGGGGGATTCGTGCTGCCGGAGACCGAGGCGAAGCCGCACGACTGGCGGATCGAGGGCCGGGAGTACGCCCGGCACGAGGAGCGCCGCGGCCGCCGCTTCGCGTACCAGTCGCTGATGCCGGCCCGCACCGCGCTGGTGGTGGTCGACATGGTGCCGTTCTTCGTGGCCGGGAACCCGTACTGCCGTGGCATCGTGCCCAACATCGCGCGCCTCGCCGAGGGACTCCGGACAGCCGGCGGCACGGTCGCCTGGGTCGTGCCCGCGGCGGACGGGCGGCTGCCGGCGGTTGAGGAGTTCTACGGCCTGCGGGCGGCCGGACTCCTCCGCGGTGCCGCCGGTGGCGGGCCGCTCGCCGGGCGCCTGTGGCCGGAGTTCACCGTCCACCCGGCCGACCTGCTGGTGGAGAAGTCCGCCGCAGGCGCGTTCTTCCCGGGCCGCTGCGATCTCCCCGGGCTGCTGCAGCGGCGCGGGATCGACACCGTCCTGATCACGGGCTCCGTCACCAACGTCTGCTGCGAGTCCTCGGCCCGTGAGGCGGCCACCCTCGGCTACCGGGTCGTCATGGTCGCCGACGCGAACGCGGCCCGCTGCGACCAGGACCACAACGCCACGCTGCACACCGTCTACCGCTCGTTCGGTGACGTCAGGTCCACGTCGGAAGCGCTCGACATGATCGAGAGCGCGGGTCCGCTCGCGCTGGTGCCGAACGAGCAATCAGACAACGCTATTTGACGTGCAGTCAGAGTTGAGTGCTCCTTGCGGGCCCCGCCGGCGGCTAGTCCCGCTCACCCTCGGCGGCCGCGAGCACCTCGCCCCGCGACGCCCGGTCCGCGTCCGCCGGACTCGCCGGGCGCGCAACCTCCGTCGAACCGAGCCCGGAGCGCAGGCGGGCGGCGGCGAACACGGCCAGCCCGGCCAGCGCGGCCAGGCAGGCGCACAGCGGCCAGAGCAGGCCGGGCGCCGACTGGTAGAGCGCTCCGCCGAGCGGGGGCGCCAGCACGGTGCCGCTGGTGGAGGCCCCGGCGTACAGGCTCTGGAAGCGGCCCTGGAACTCCGGCGGCGCACTGTCCGCGACGAAGGCGGTCGCCGGGGTCTTGTAGAGGATCTCGCCCGCCGTGACCAGCAGCATCAT
This sequence comes from Kitasatospora sp. NPDC001175, assembly GCF_053598215.1. Taxonomy (NCBI): domain Bacteria; kingdom Bacillati; phylum Actinomycetota; class Actinomycetes; order Kitasatosporales; family Streptomycetaceae; genus Kitasatospora; species Kitasatospora sp. NPDC001175. The sequence goes on from NZ_JBSFJU010000006.1 coordinate 97,373, forward strand.
CACCACCGCGGTGCCGGTCGACGCCCCCGCGGCCAGCGCCGCGAAGCCCGTGCCCACCAGCAGCAGGCCGGTGCCGACGATCCGCAGCGGCGCCCGGTCGCGCAGTGCAACGGTGACCACCAGCTCCAGCAGCAGGATCACGCCGCCGTTGATCGCCAGCAGCGCGCCGTACACGCCGGTACCGATCCCGTGGTCGGCGAGGAACACCGGCAGGGTCGAGTACTGCTGCCGGTAGACGGTGTCCACCACCACGATCGCGGGCAGCAGTACCAGCACCGCCGGCCGCTGCCGCAGTGCCGCCCACATCCCACCCCCGGTGGCGGCCCGCCGGATCCCCGGCCGGTCGACGGCCACCACCCGTGCGACGTACCCGGCGAAAAGCAGTGTCCCGAGGCCATCCGCGCGGAACAGCCACTCGTACGACCAGTGCGCCGCCACCAGCGCGCCGAGCGGCGGCCCGACGGTGAACCCGGCGTTGGCCGCGAACCGCATCACCGCGAAGCCCTGCCGCCGCATCCCCGCCGGTACGGCCACCGCCACCAGCGCCGAGTTGGCCGCGCGCACCGTCCCGGCCGCGTACTGGCAGACCGGCAGCACCAGCAGCAACGCGGCCGTCGGCAGTACCGGCAGGGCGACCAGTCCGGCCCCGGAGACCGCGGACCCGGCCAGCAGCGTACGGCGGTGGCCGAAGCGGTCCCCGAACCAGCCACCGGTGAAGTTGCCCGACACCAGGCCGATGCCGCCGACCCCCGCGATGGTCCCGGCCGCGGCCGTGCTGAGACCGCGCGGCCCGGTCAGGTAGACGAAGAGGTAGACGAAGGTGAAGGCCATCACCATGTTGACGAAGGCCCCCGCCGCCAGCAGCCAGACCACCTTCGGCACCGCCCGCAGCACCCCGCCGTCCCGCCCGCTGTCCCCGGTGCCGCCGCGCACGGTCGCCCCCCATAGTCAGTTCCTTCTGGAAACTGACTATGGCAGCCTGGTGGAGCTAAGGTCAACGGTGTTCCCGACCGCACCCGAGGAGGCCAGATGGTCCGGCGCGGCGGCCCGGACGACGCCAACTGCGCGATCGCCCAGGCCCTCGACGTGCTGGGGGACAGCTGGACGCTGCTGATCGTCCGCGACGCGGCCCGTGGACTGGCCCGCTTCGAGCAGTTCCAGCAGGAACTCGGGCTCTCCCGGAAGGTGCTCGCCGAACGCCTGCGCCTGCTGGTCGACTCCGGTGTGCTCTCCCGTGAGCCGTACCAGGAACGGCCGCTGCGCCACGAGTACCGGCTGACCGCGCGCGGGCGGGCACTGCTGCCGGTACTGGTCGCCCTCCAGGACTGGGGCGACGGCTGGTTGCTGGGCGACGGCACGCCCACGGCCACCACCAACGACGCCTCCCGGGAGGCGGAGCGCGTACACGGCCTGCTCGGCACCCGGATCCCCGAGCTGCTGCTCCCGGGCGCCGACGGCGAGCCGCACGACCCCGTCGCCGCCGCCCCCGCCACCGTCATCTACTGCTTCCCCGGAGCCTTCGCCCGGCCCGAGTCCTACCCGCCCGGCTGGTCCGCGGTACCCGGCGCGCCCGGCTGCACCCTGGAGTCGGTGACCTACCGGGACCGGCTCGCCGAGTTCACCGCAGCGGGCGCCGCCGTGCACGGCGTCTCCACGCAGCGACCGGACGAGCAGCGCGCATTCGCCGCGGCCGAACGCCTCGGCTTCCCGCTGCTCTCCGACCTCGCCTTCGGCTTCACCGGTGCACTGCGCCTGCCCACGGTCCGGGCCGCCGGGACCACCCGGCTGAAGCGGCTCACCCTGGTGGCCGACCGGGACCGCGTCATCCGCGAGGTGCTCTACCCGATCACCGACATCACCGCCAGCGTGACGGCGGCGCTCGCCGCGGTCCGGGCGCTGCGACGCGCCGGGACCACTCGATCCGGTCATGCCGTCCGCCCGTCGGCCCGCTGAACGGGCGGGGTCCGGTCCGGCTCCGTAGGCTCGGTCCATGTCTGATGCGTACGCGGTCCGACGGGAGCGGCTGAGGGAGCACTGCAGCGCCTCGGGGTTCGACGCGGCGCTGATCACCCGCTCGGCGAACGTCCGTTACCTCACCGGGTGCCCGCCCTGCGGTGCGAGCCTGCTGCTCACGCGCGAGCGGGTGCTGCTCGCGCTGCCCGACGACCTGCCGCCGGACGACACCGGCCAGCACGCGCTCGGCGAGGACATCCCACGGCTGGCGGTCCCGAGGGAGACCGACACCGCCCTGGCCGCCGCCGAGGCGGCGGGCCGTCTGCGGGTGCGGGACGTGGGGGTGGAGGAGCACGACCTCACGGTCAGCCGCCACCGCTGCGTCACCGAACTGCTGTCGGACGCCCGGCTGACCGACCTCTCCCGGGCCGTCGAGCGGCTGCGGGTGGTCAAGGACGAGCACGAGCTCGCCGATCTGCGGATCGCCGCCGAGATCGCCGACCAGGCGCTGGGCGAACTGCTGGAGTCCATCCTGGTCGGCCGCACCGAGCGGCACCTGGCGATGGAACTGGAACGCCGCATGATCGACCACGGTGCCGACCGCGCCGCCTTCCCGGTCTCCGTCGGCACCGGCACCCACTCCGGCATGGAGGGCCACCAGCCCACCGACCGCCGGGTCGAGGAGGGCGACTTCCTCACCGTGGTCCTCGGCGCGCAGTACCGGGGGTACGGGGTCTCCACCGCCCGCACCTTCGTGATCGGCGCCGCTCCCGCGCCCTGGCAGGTGGAACTCCACCGGCTGGTCTTCCGCGCCCAGCGGGCCGGCCGGGAGGCGCTCGGTCCGGGGGTGCCGCAGAACGTACCCGACCAGGCGGCCCGCGAGATCCTGCAGGGGGCTGGCCACACCGAGCACTCGCCCCGCCCGGTCGGACACGGCATCGGCCTGGAGATCCGGGAGGCGCCGCGCCTCGGCCCCACCGACATGGGTAAACTGGACAACCGCGTACCGGTAACCGTCGGCCCAGGAGTTCACATCCCGGGCAAGGGCGGGGTCCGGATCGAGGACACGCTCGTCGTACGCCCCCTCGAAGAGGGCGGGCCCGAGCTGCTCACCATCACAACCAAGGAGCTCCTCGCCCTGTAGGCCACGGCTTCGCCGCGGTGGCCGCGGGACGCGCGCCCACCTTGGTTCCTTGACAGCTATATCAGGAGTAAGTGCGCCCGTGGCTTCCACGAACGATCTCAAGAACGGCATGGTCCTCAACCTGGACGGCAAGCTGTGGTCCGTCGTCGAGTTCCAGCACGTGAAGCCCGGCAAGGGCCCGGCCTTCGTGCGTACCAAGCTCAAGGAGGTCCTGAGCGGCAAGGTCGTCGACAAGACCTTCAACGCCGGCGTCAAGGTCGAGACCGCCAACGTCGACAAGCGCACCATGCAGTTCTCGTACAAGGACGGCGAGAACTTCGTGTTCATGGACATGGACACCTACGACCAGCTCCCGATCGAGCCGGACGTGGTCGGCGACGCCGCCAAGTACCTGCTCGAGGGCTTCGACGCCCTGGTCGCGCAGCACGAGGGCAAGCCGCTGTACGTCGAGCTCCCGGCCGCGGTCGAGCTGGTCATCGCCGAGACCGAGCCGGGCGTCCAGGGCGACCGCTCCACCGGTGGCACCAAGCCGGCGACCCTGGAGACCGGTGCCGAGATCCAGGTCCCGCTCTTCGTCACCACCGGCGAGAAGGTCAAGGTCGACACCCGCGACGGCAGCTACCTCGGTCGGGTCAAGTAATCGTGTCATCTGCCCGTACCAAGGCCCGGACGAGGGCCTTTCAGATCCTCTTCGAGGCAGACCACCGCGGTGTCGACCCGCAGCAGGTGCTCGCCGACTGGGTCGGCCGCGCCCGCGAGCCGAAGCCGGACGAGGGTACCCCGCAGGTCGGTGAGTACACCATGGAGCTCATCGAGGGGTACGTCCGGCACGCCCGCCGGATCGACGAGCTGATCTCCCAGTACGCGGTGGGCTGGACGCTCGACCGCATGCCGATCGTGGACCGCAACGTGCTTCGGCTCGGCACGTACGAGCTGATCTGGGAGGACGGCGTCCCGGACGCGGTCGTCCTGGACGAGGCGGTCGAGATCGCCAAGGAGTTCTCCACGGACGACTCCCCGGCGTTCGTCAACGGTCTGCTCGCACGGTTCATGGAGCTCAAGCCGACGATCCGTCGCGACTGACCTCCGCCGCCCGCGCGAGCGGGAGTGCTGCGCCGGTGATCCGCTGCAGCCGGCCATCGTTTCTCCGCTCTGCCGAAGGCCCGCCGGATTCCGTGTCCGGCGGGCCTTCGCATGCCCCGGATGGTGGCGTATGTTGGCTACCGACCGGTAACTTTGCAATGGCGAAGGGCGAATCACGCATGACCACCGCGATCCGAAGCGAGTTCGACCGGGGCATCGCCCTGACCCAGCGCCCGGGCGAGCCGGGCCACTACGACGGCGAGCTCGACGCGGGCTGGCAGATCGGCGGCGGCATCAACGGCGGCCTGCAGCTCGCCCTCGCCGGACACGCGCTCTCGCTCCGGCACGGCGCGGACGGCTCGCACGCCGATCCGATCTCGATCAGCGGCTACTACCTTTCCGCCGCCACGCCCGGCCCGGTCGACGTCCGGACCGAACTGGTCCGCCGCGGCCGCAGCCTCTCCACCGGCACCGCCTCGCTCAGCCAGGACGGCAGAGAACGGCTCAGAGTCCTCGCCAGCTACGGCGACCTGTCGGACGCGGAGGGCGCGGTGCACACCAGCGCCACCCCGCCGCAGCTGCCGCCGCCCGAGCGGTGCGTCAGCGTCGCCGACGCCCCCAGGGAAATGATCTCGCAGGCCGCGTTGCTGGAGCGGTTCGACCTGCGGCTCGACCCGGCGACGGTCGGCTGGGCGGTGGGGCAGCCCTCCGGGAACGGCCGGATCCAGGGCTGGTTCAAGCTGGCCGACGGCCGGGAGCCCGATCCGCTGATGCTGCTGCTGGTCGCCGACGCGCTGCCGCCGGTCACCTTCGACCTCGGCATGCCGGGCTGGGCGCCGACCGTCGAGCTGACGGTCCACCTGCGGGCCAGGCCGGTGCCGGGCTGGCTGCGGGTCGTCCACTCCAGCCGCAACCTGGCCGGCGGCTACTTCGAGGAGGACGCCGAGGTCTGGGACGAGTCCGGCCGCCTGGTCGCCCAGTCCCGCCAGCTCGCCCGCGCGCCGCGGCCGCAGTAGCGCCGGGGGCGCCGCGCCCCCCGCCACAGCGACTCACGGGTGGTTACTGAGCTGTGACACGCCGTACGTGTGCGACTCGCGGGGATGGGGAGAAAGAGGAGCAAACGGCAGACCGCTGCCACTCCCCGGCCAAGGAGCACCAGATGTCGCGGAACAGCCACACTCCCCGGATCTTCCGCTGCACGGTCGGTGTGCCCGGCCAAGGCCGGATCCAGCAGCAGTCCCGCCGCCGCGCCGAGCAGGCCTTCGTCACCGGCATCCTCACCAGCCACGTCGACTTCGAGCACGCCCGCCCCTGGGGGGTGACCGACGCCGCGGACTTCGACAGCTATCTGCTGGACACCGCCGTGCTGCTGGGTGAGGCGCAGCAGGCTTACGGCAGCGTCCGGGCCAGGATGTTCCACCCCGGCGACTTCGCCGACTTCTGCCTGCTGCACCACCTCGACCCGGCCGCGCCCGCTGCCCGCGAGCGGTATCTGCTCAACCCCGCGCTCCGTACCCAGCTGCTGCCGTACCAGGGCGAGGAGCTCTCCGGCGACTTCATCCCGCGACTGGTCCGGGCCCGGGAGAGCGGGCTGACCATGTGCCACGTCGACCTGCTGCTCGGCGGAGGGCTGCTCGCCGGTGCGGGTGGTGGCCAGGGGGCCGCGAGGGAGGTGCCGGACGCCAGGGTCCGGTCGGCCTTCCAACGGGGCGGCGAGCTTTTCCGGCGGATGCTGGTCGGCGCGGGCTGCGGTGCGTACGAGTTCCGCTGCGCCGTCGAGGCGCCCGGCGGGCGGCTCACGGCGGACGCCCGGATCCTGCACTGGGAGGACGGCGCGGTCCGGCTCAACGACGAGGATCTCGATCTGGTCTGCGCGGTGTTCTGCGCCGGCCTGGCGCTCGAACTGCCGGGGGTGGCGGTGCTGCGCGGTTCGCAGGGCGGGGCGGGCAGCTGCGGCGAGTACCGGCAGGTGGCGTGGGCCTGGCAGAGCACGGGGTTCGACTGGGCCCCGGCGAGCCTGAACCTGGGGGAGATCGCGGCCCGGCCGGGATTCGGCCTCGGCTCGGTCTGCTGAGCCACGCGCGGGCCCGGGGTCGGGCCGGTCGGGCGGTTCCGACGCGGGCGGTGCCGGTTGTGCGTGCGGTTCGGTTGCGCGTGCCTCTCCGCGCGCCCCCGGCCGAAGAGGCGCAACGGCGGTGCCACCCCGATCGGTTGACCGGGGCAACACCGCCGTGACGTTTCTGCAGGGCCGGCTCAGCCGGCGTCCTCCTCGCGGACCGCGCGGCGCGCGTCCGGGTTGAGGACACCCCAGCTGATCAGCTGCTCGGTGAGGATCGACGGCGACTGGTCGTAGATCACGGCCAGGGTGCGCAGGTCGTCCTGGCGGATCGAGAGCACCTTGCCGTTGTAGTCACCGCGCTGGCTCTGGATGGTGGCGGCATAGCGCTGCAGCGGGCCGGCCTTCTCGGACGGCACCTGGGTCAGTCTCTCCAGGTCGAGCACCAGGCGCGGCGGCGGCTCGGCCGCGCCGCCCGGGGTGCCGCCGGGGAGCAGCTCCTGCACCGGGACGCCGTAGAACTCGGCCAGCTCGGCGAGGCGCTGCACCGTCACCGCACGGTCGCCGCGCTCGTAGGAGCCGACCACGACCGCCTTCCAGCGCCCCTGGGACTTCTCCTCGACGCCGTGCAGGGAGAGCCCCTGCTGTGTGCGGATCGCCCGGAGCTTGGCTCCGAGCTGCTTCGCGTAGTCGCTGGACATTGGTCTCCCCGGACGAGATTTCGCGTTGAGTGGTGAGCCACGAGGATCGCGGGTGGGTGACCGCTCACCCGACCACTCCACCGATGGGTGTGGACCGTCTCGTAACTCACTGTGAGGTTACGTAGAGTGAGGTAGTTGCGTCAAGCCGAATGGGGCAGTCGTGCGAATAGCCAGGAAGGCCGATGTCAACCGTATGCGTCCGACCGTGTCGGCCTGCGGTGACGGGCGCCGGGTGGCGGTGAGTCGGGCGCGGGAGAACGGACTGTTAGGATGGCTGGAAGCCCTGGGCGGGACCCGGGGCATCCCCAGACGTCCTTTAAAGCCCGTCCCGTGAGGCGGGGAAGGAGGTCGGCTTCGGCATGACCACACGCATTGACGCATCGCGTCCACCGCACCAGGTGCTGGACGCCAATGACATCGCCCGGGTGATCACCCGGATCGCCCACGAGATCGTGGAGCGCGCCAAGGGCGCGGAGGACGTCGTCCTGCTCGGCATCCACACCCGAGGGGTCCACCTGGCCCGGCGCCTGGCCGCCAAGCTGGCCCAGATCACCGGCCGTGAGATCCCGCTCGGCACCCTCGACATCACCATGTACCGGGACGACCTCCGGCTGAAGCCGGCCCGCGCCGCCGAGCACACCGAGGTCCCGGCCGACGGCATCGAGGGCAGGCTGGTCGTCCTGGTCGACGACGTGCTCTTCTCCGGCCGCACCATCCGCGCCGCCCTCGACGCGCTGAACGACCTCGGCCGCCCGCGCGCGGTGCAGCTCGCCGTCCTGGTCGACCGAGGCCACCGCGAACTGCCGATCCGCGCCGACTACGTGGGCAAGAACCTGCCGACCTCGCTGCGTGAAGCCGTCCAGGTGCGGCTGGCCGAGGTGGACGGCCGGGACGCCGTACTGGTCGGCGACCGCGACTACTCCGCACGCTCCACCCAGGCCCTCGCCGGGGAGTGAACGGGTGATGCGCGACACCCGCAGCCCCGTTCCCCGCGCCGCCGTACCGCCCATGCACCAACTCCCCGGAGGCCGCTCAGTGAGCAGCTATCTCATTCGCAACGCCAAGATCCTCGGGGGCGCCCCGCAGGACGTCCTGATCGCGGACGGCGTCATCCGGCAGATCGGCACCGACCTGGCCGCCGAGGCCGACATCGACATCGACGCGCACGGCCTGGTCCTGCTGCCCGGTCTGGTGGACCTGCACACGCACCTGCGCCAGCCCGGCAAGGAGGAGGCCGAGACCGTCCTCACCGGCACCCGGGCCGCCGCGATGGGCGGCTACACCGCCGTGCACGCGATGGCCAACACCAGCCCGGTCGCCGACAGCGCCGCCGTGGTCGAGCAGGTCTGGGAGCTGGGCCGGGCCAGCGGCTACTGCGACGTGCAGCCGGTCGGCGCCGTCACCGTCGGGCTGGAGGGCAAGGAACTGGCCGAGCTGGCGGGCATGCACGCCTCCGCCGCCGGGGTGCGGGTCTTCTCCGACGACGGCAAGTGCGTGGACGACGCCGCGCTGATGCGCAAGGCCCTGGAGTACGTCAGGACCATCGACGGCGTGGTCGCCCAGCACGCCCAGGAGCCCAAGCTCACCGAGGGCGCCCAGATGAACGAGGGCACCGTCTCCGCCGAGCTCGGGCTGCCCGGCTGGCCGGCCGTCGCCGAGGAGGCGATCATCGCCCGCGACGTGCTGCTCGCCGCGCACACCGGCGCCCGGCTGCACGTCTGCCACCTGTCCACCGCCGGCTCGGTGGAGATCGTCCGCTGGGCCAAGGCCCAGGGCTGGGACGTCACCGCCGAGGTGACGCCGCACCACCTGCTGCTCACCGACGAGCTGGTCCGCTCCGGCGACCCGGTGTACAAGGTCAACCCGCCGCTGCGCACCGAGGCCGATGTGCACGCGCTGCGCGCCGCGCTCGCCGACGGCACCATCGACGCGGTGGCCACCGACCACGCGCCGCACCCCTCGGCCGACAAGGACTGCGCCTGGGCGGTGGCCGCGATGGGCATGGTGGGCCTGGAGACCGCGCTGTCGGTGGTGCAGCAGACCATGGTCGACACCGGCCTGCTGAACTGGGAGGGCGTCGCGGACCGGATGTCGCACCGCCCGGCCCGGGTCGGCCGCCTGGCCGGCCACGGCCGCCCGATCTCGGTCGGCGAGCCGGCCAACCTGGTGCTCTTCGATCCCGCGTACCGTGGGACCGTGAACGCGGAGAGCTTCGCCACGCGCAGCCGCAACACCCCCTACCGGGGCCTCGAGCTGCCGGGACGGGTGCACGCGACCTTCCTGCGGGGCGTCGCCACGGTGCTGGCCGGCGAGCTGGCCGAACAGGCCGACCTGATCGAGCAGGGTGACCCGGCATGATCGCTCTGGCCACCGAGCAGGCCAAGGTCACCAACTGGCCCGGCTACATCGGCTGGACGGTCGGTCTGCTGATCCTGATCGCGCTGGTCTACTGGCTGATGCGGCAGGGCTGGAACTGGCGCCGTACCCTCCAGTCCGACCTGCCGCCGCTGCCTGCCGTCCCGGCGGATCCCGGCCCGGCGGTCCTGGAGACCGAGGGCCGCTACCACGGCACCACCACCGCCGGGAACTGGCTGGACCGGGTGGTCGCGCACGGTCTCGGCACCCGAAGCCTGGCCCGACTCACCCTGACCGAACAGGGGTTGCTGGTCCGCCGCCCCGGCGACGCGGACCTGTGGATCCCGGCCGGGCAGCTGACCGGAGCCCGCACCGACTCCGGGATCGCGGGCAAGGTCGTCCCGGCCGGCCTGCTGGTGGTCACCTGGAAGCTCCAGGACACCGCGCTGGACTCCGGCTTCCGGGCCGACCGAAGCGACGAGCACGCCTCCTGGACCGAGGCGATCGACGCTCTTGTGACACGTACGAAGACGAAGAAGACGGAAGAGGCCGCCCAATGACCGCAGCTGCCCCCACCACCATGCGCCAACGGCGGGAGCGCGTGCCTGCCCTCCTCGTCCTGGAGGACGGCCGGACCTTCCACGGCCAGGCCTACGGCGCGGTCGGCGAGACCTTCGGCGAGGCGGTCTTCAACACCGGCATGTCCGGCTACCAGGAGACCCTGACCGACCCGTCGTACCACCGCCAGGTGGTCGTGATGACCGCCCCGCAGATCGGCAACACCGGCTGGAACGACGAGGACGACGAGTCCAAGCGGATCTGGGTCGCCGGCTACGTGGTCCGCGACCCCGCCCGGATCCCCTCCAACTGGCGCTCGCGGCGCTCGCTGGACGAGGAGCTCGCCGCCCAGGGCGTCGTCGGCATCAGCGGCATCGACACCCGGGCGCTCACCCGCCACCTGCGCGAGCGCGGCGCGATGCGGGTCGGCATCTTCTCCGGCGCCGCACTGGCCGACCACGCCGAGCTGCTGGCCAAGGTGCAGGCCTCGCCCGAGATGAAGGGCGCCGACCTGTGCGCCGAGGTCGCCACCACCGAGAAGTACGTGGTCCCGGCGATCGGCGAGAAGAAGTTCACCGTCGCCGCCCTGGACCTGGGCATCAAGGCGATGACCCCGCACCGGATGGCCGAGCGCGGCATCGAGGTGCACGTCTTCCCGGCCAACTCCACCCTGGAGGAGCTGTACTCCGTCGACCCGGACGGCGTGTTCTTCTCCAACGGCCCGGGCGACCCGGCCACCGCCGACCACCAGGTCGCCGTGGCGCAGGGCGTGCTGGAGCGCAGGACCCCGTTCTTCGGGATCTGCTTCGGCAACCAGATCCTCGGCCGCGCGCTGGGCTTCGGCACCTACAAGCTCAAGTACGGCCACCGGGGCATCAACCAGCCCGTCCAGGACCGCACCACCGGCAAGGTCGAGGTCACCGCGCACAACCACGGCTTCGCCGTGCAGGCACCGCTGGACCGGGTGAGCGAGACCCCGTACGGCCGGGCCGAGGTCTCCCACGTCTGCCTGAACGACGACGTGGTCGAGGGCCTGCAGTGCCTGGACGTGCCCGCCTTCAGCGTCCAGTACCACCCCGAAGCGGCCGCCGGCCCGCACGACGCCGCGTACCTGTTCGACCGCTTCACAAGCCTGATGGCCGGTGCCCCGGCCCGCACCACCGCAGGGAGCTGACCGTGCCGAAGCGCACTGACATCAAGTCCGTCCTGGTCATCGGGTCCGGCCCGATCGTCATCGGCCAGGCGGCGGAGTTCGACTACTCCGGCACCCAGGCCTGCCGGGTGCTCAAGGCCGAGGGCCTTCGGGTCGTGCTGGTGAACTCCAACCCGGCCACGATCATGACCGACCCGGAGATCGCCGACGCCACCTACGTCGAGCCGATCACCCCCGAGTTCGTCGAGAAGATCATCGCCAAGGAGCGCCCCGACGCGCTGCTGCCGACCCTGGGCGGGCAGACCGCGCTCAACACCGCGATCTCGCTGCACAAGGCGGGCACGCTGGAGAAGTACGGCGTCGAGCTGATCGGTGCCGACGTCGAGGCGATCAACAAGGGCGAGGACCGCGACCTGTTCAAGGGCGTGGTGGACGCCGTCAACGCCAAGATCGGCTACGGCGAGTCCGCCCGCTCGGTGATCTGCCACTCCATGGAGGACGTCCTGGGGGGCGTCGAGACGCTCGGCGGCTACCCCGTCGTCGTCCGTCCCTCCTTCACCATGGGCGGCGCCGGCTCCGGCTTCGCCCACGACGAGGAGGACCTGCGCCGGATCGCCGGCCAGGGCCTGGCCCTGTCGCCGACCACCGAGGTGCTCCTGGAGGAGTCCATCCTCGGCTGGAAGGAGTACGAGCTGGAGCTGATGCGCGACAAGAACGACAACGTCGTGGTCGTCTGCTCCATCGAGAACTTCGACCCGATGGGCGTGCACACCGGTGACTCGATCACCGTCGCCCCGGCGATGACGCTGACCGACCGCGAGTACCAGATCCTGCGCGACATCGGCATCGCCGTCATCCGCGAGGTCGGTGTGGACACCGGCGGCTGCAACATCCAGTTCGCGGTCAACCCGACCGACGGCCGGGTCATCGTCATCGAGATGAACCCGCGCGTCTCGCGCTCGTCCGCGCTCGCCTCCAAGGCCACCGGCTTCCCGATCGCCAAGATCGCCGCCAAGCTGGCCGTCGGCTACACCCTGGACGAGATCCCCAACGACATCACCGAGGAGACCCCGGCCTCCTTCGAGCCGACCCTCGACTACGTCGTGGTCAAGGTCCCGCGCTTCGCCTTCGAGAAGTTCCCGAGTGCGGACGCCACCCTGACCACCACCATGAAGTCGGTCGGCGAGGCCATGGCGCTGGGCCGCAACTTCCCCGAGGCGCTCAACAAGGCGCTGCGCTCGCTGGAGAAGAAGGGCAGCCAGTTCTCCTGGGTCGGCCCGGTCGGCGACAAGAACGCCCTGCTGACGAAGGCGGTCGTCCCCACTGACGGCCGGATCAACACCGTCATGGAGGCCATCCGGGCCGGCGCCACCCCCGAGGAGGTCTTCGAGGCCACGAAGATCGACCCGTGGTTCGTCGACCAGTTGTTCCTCCTGGACGAGATCGCCGGCGAGCTCGCCGAGGCCGAGAAGCTCACCCCCGAGCTGCTCCGCCACGCCAAGCGGCACGGCTTCTCCGACCAGCAGATCGGTGAGATCCGCGGCCTGAAGACCGACGTGGTCCGCGAGCTGCGGCACGCGCTCGGCATCCGCCCGGTCTTCAAGACCGTGGACACCTGCGCCGCCGAGTTCGCCGCGAAGACCCCGTACTTCTACTCGTCCTACGACGAGGAGACCGAGGTCGCCCCGCGCAGCAAGCCCGCCGTCATCATCCTCGGCTCCGGTCCGAACCGGATCGGCCAGGGCATCGAGTTCGACTACTCCTGCGTGCACGCCTCCTTCGCGCTCGCCGAGGCCGGGTACGAGACCGTCATGGTCAACTGCAACCCGGAGACCGTCTCCACCGATTACGACACCTCCGACCGGCTCTACTTCGAGCCGCTCACCCTGGAGGACGTGCTGGAGATCGTCCACGCCGAGCAGCAGGCCGGCCCGGTGGCCGGTGTGATCGTCCAGCTCGGCGGCCAGACCCCGCTGGGCCTGGCCCAGGCGCTCAAGGACAACGGCGTCCCGATCGTCGGCACCCAGCCCGAGGCCATCGACCTGGCCGAGGAGCGCGGCGCCTTCGGCCGGGTGCTGAAGGAGGCCGGCCTGCCGGCCCCCAAGCACGGCACCGCCTTCTCCTTCGACGAGGCCAAGGCGATCGCCGACGAGATCGGCTACCCGGTGCTGGCCCGCCCCTCCTACGTGCTCGGCGGGCGCGGCATGGAGATCGTCTACGACGAGGCGTCGCTGGCCTCCTACCTGGAGCGGCACGCCGGTCTGATCTCCGAGCACCCGGTGCTGATCGACCGCTTCCTGGACGACGCGGTCGAGATCGACGTGGACGCCCTCTACGACGGCACCGAGCTGTACCTCGGCGGCGTCATGGAGCACATCGAGGAGGCCGGCATCCACTCCGGCGACTCGGCCTGCGCGCTGCCGCCGATCACCCTCGGCGGCTGGGACATCAAGCGGCTGCGCACCTCCACCGAGGCCATCGCGCGCGGTGTCGGGGTCCGCGGTCTGATCAACATCCAGTTCGCGATGGCCGGGGACATCCTGTACGTCCTGGAGGCCAACCCGCGCGCCTCCCGGACCGTGCCGTTCACCTCCAAGGCCACCGCCGTCCCGCTGGCCAAGGCCGCCGCCCGGGTCTCGCTGGGCGCGACCATCGCCGAGCTGCGCGCCGAGGGCCTGCTCCCGGCCGAAGGCGACGGTGGCACGCTGCCCGCCGACTGCCCGATCGCGGTCAAGGAGGCCGTGATGCCGTGGAGCCGCTTCCGCGACATCCACGGGCGCGGCGTGGACACCGTGCTCGGCCCGGAGATGCGCTCCACCGGCGAGGTCATGGGCGTGGACAAGGTCTTCGGCACCGCCTACGCCAAGGCCCAGTCCGGCGCGTACGGCGCGCTGCCGACCAAGGGCAAGGTCTTCGTCTCGGTCGCCAACCGCGACAAGCGCAACCTGGTCTTCCCGGCCCGCGCGCTGGTCGACCAGGGCTTCGAGGTGCTGGCCACCACCGGCACCGCCGAGGTGCTGCAGCGCGCCGGCATCCCCTCCACCCTGGTGCGCAAGCACAGCGAGGGCGAGGGCCCGGACGGCGAGAAGACCATCGTCCAGCTGATCCACGAGGGCCAGGTCGACCTGATCATCAACACCCCGTACGGCACCGGCGGCCGGATGGACGGGTACGAGATCCGCACCGCCGCCGTCTCGCGCGGTGTGCCGTGCCTGACCACCGTCCAGGCGATGGGCGCGGCCGTGCAGGGCATCGACATGCTGCTGCGCGGTGAGGTCGGAGTGATGTCGCTGCAGGAGCACGCGGCGCTGATCAACTCCGGCCGCAAGTAGTCCGATCCACTGTGGGGGGCGCCCGTCGGGCGGCGCCCCCCACACCCATGCTCGCCCGCCGCCACCCCCGACCGCCGGGCTCCGCCCGGCCCTTGGACCCGAAGGGCTCAACTCGCCGTGTACAAGCTCCTGTTCAACCTTCTCTTCAAGAAGATGGACCCGGAGAAGGCCCACCACCTGGCCTTCTTCTGGATCCGGCTGGCCGCCTCGGTGCCCGGGCTGCGCTCGCTGATCCGGCTGGTGCTCGCCCCGCGGGACCCGCGGCTGCGGACCGCCGCGCTCGGGCTCGACCTGCCGGGACCGTTCGGGCTCGGGGCCGGGTTCGACAAGAACGGCATCGGCATCGACGGACTGTCCATGCTGGGCTTCGACTTCGTCGAGATCGGCACCGTCACCGGTGAGCCGCAGCCAGGCAACCCGGAGCCGCGCCTGTTCCGCCTGGTCGAGGACCGCGCGCTGATCAACCGGATGGGCTTCAACAACCAGGGCTCCGCCCGGGTCGCCGCCCGCCTCGCGGCCCGCCCGCACACCAGCTCCACCCCGGTCATCGGCGTCAACATCGGCAAGACCAAGGTGGTCGACGAGGCCGATGCCACCGCGGACTACCTCAAGAGCACCGAGCGGCTCGCCAAGTACGCCGACTACCTGGTGGTCAACGTCAGCTCGCCGAACACCCCGGGACTGCGCAACCTGCAGGCCGTCAAGGTGCTCGGGCCGCTGCTGTGGGACGTGCGGAAGAAGGCGGACGAGGTCACCACGCGCCATGTGCCGCTGCTGGTGAAGATCGCCCCCGACCTGGCCGACGAGGATATCGACGAGATCGCCGACATGGCCATGCACCTGGAGCTGGACGGGATCATCTGCACCAACACCACCATCGGCCGGGACGGGCTGCAGGAGCCGGCCTCGCGGATCGAGGAGATCGGCGCCGGCGGGCTGTCCGGGGCCCCGCTCAAGGAGCGCTCGCTGGAGGTGCTGCAGCGGCTCCGGGCGCGCACCGAGGGGCGGCTGGCGCTGATCTCCGTGGGCGGGATCGAGACGGCCGAGGACGCCTGGCAGCGGATCGTCCACGGGGCCGACCTGGTCCAGGGGTACAGCGCGTTCATCTACGAGGGACCGTTCTGGATGCGGCGGATGCACAAGGGCCTGTCGGCCCGGCTGCGGGCGAGCGGGTACCGGACCATCGCCGACGCCGTGGGTACCGCGAAGGCGAGCTGACGGCCCCGCCGGAGCACCCCGGGGCGGCGGCGGGGCGGCTCCCCGACGGCGCGCGGCTCCGCGCGCCGTCGGTGCACCCCGCCGCACGGTGCCCGAATGCACGGGTGTTCGGACGAAGTGACAGGTTGCGGGGTGGTTTGGGAGAGTTCAGAGCGTCAACGTGCGCACAGGCCAGCCGAAAGGTGAACCACAGATGGCCAACCCCGTTCAGACACGAGCCGAGGTGCTCTCCCGGAGCGTCGAGGGCGGCTACCACCGCCTGTTGCTGAGTGCTCCCGAGGCGGCGCCACGGGTGAGACCCGGCCACTTCGCGACGCTGGCCTGCGCCGACTCCGGAAGGCTGCTGCGGCGGGCCCTCGCCATCCACCGGGCCGATCCCGAGGCCGGCACGATCGAGCTGGTCATCGCCGAACGCGGCGATGGCACGCGGGAGTTGGCCGCCACCCCGGTCGGCGGACGGCTGGACCTGATCGCCCCGCTCGGGACGCCCTTCCCGCTCCCGGACGGTCCCGTCTCCGCGCTGCTGGTGGCCGGCGGCTACGGCAGCGTGCCGCTGCTCCCGCTCGGCGAGGAGATCCGGCGCCGCGGCGGCCAGGTCGGCTTCATCCTGGGCGCGGCCGGCGCCGACCGGCTCTACGGGGTCGAACAGGCCCGGGCGATCACCCGGGACGTCCTGGTGGTCACCGAGGACGGCTCGGCCGGACTGACCGGCCGGGTCACCGACCCGCTGGCCCAGGCGATCAGGGCGATCGGCGCCACCGAAGTGCACGCCTGCGGCCCGATGCCCATGCTGCGTGCCGTCACCACCATCGCCCTCGGCCTCGGCGCCCGCTGCCACACCGCCGTGGAGGAGGCGATGGCCTGCGGCGTCGGCATCTGCATGACCTGCGTGCTGCCCGTGCTCGGCGCGGACGGGGTGAGCCGCTTCGTCCGCTCCTGCACCGAGGGGCCGGTCTTCGACGGCGCCAAGGTCCGCTGGGACGACATCGGAACCGTACCGCCGGACCTGGAGGGCGCCGCCGCGATGGGAGCCGCACGGTGAGCCGGGGCACGGAGCCGGTGGACCCGGGGGACGTCGACCTGACCGCGCGGTTCGGCCCGCTGACGCTGCCCAACCCGCTCACCGCCGCCTCCGGCTGCGCCGGGTACGGGCGGGAGGTGGCCAGGTTCTTCCCGCTGGACGCGCTGGGCTCGGTCACCACCAAGACCATCATGGCCGCCCCGCGGTCCGGGCTGGCCACCCCGAGGATGGCCGAGACCCCGTCCGGGATGCTCAACTCGATCGGACTGCCGGGTGCGGGCGTCGACGCCTTCGTCCGGCACGAGCTGCCCTGGCTCGCCGAGCGCGGCGCCCGGGTGCTGGTCTCGATCGCGGGGCAGCGGCTGGAGGAGTTCGCCGAGGTCGCCGAGAAGCTGGGCGGCCGGCCCGGGGTGATCGGCCTGGAGCTCAACATCTCCTGCCCCAACACCGCCGACCGCGGCCTGCTGTTCGCCGCCAACCCGGCCACCAGCTACGACGTCGTCCGCGCGGTGCGCGAGGTGGCCGCGGCCGAACTGCCGGTCTACGCCAAGCTCTCGCCGGACGTCGCCTCGATCACCGAGGTCGCCGCCGCCTGTGTCCAGGCCGGTGCGGACGGCCTGTCGATGATCAACACGGTCCTCGGCATGACCATCGACCTGGACACCCTGCGGCCCGCCCTGGCGGCCGGCGCCGGCGGCCTGTCCGGACCGGCCGTCCGCCCGATCGCCGTGCGCTGCGTCCACCAGGTGCACGCCGCGATGCTGGCCGGCCGGATCCCGCCCGTCCCGATCATCGGCATGGGTGGGATCCGCACCGGCCGGGACGCCCTGGAGTTCGCCCTCGCCGGGGCGAGCCACCTGGCCGTCGGCACGGCCCTGTTCAACGACCCAACCGCCCCCGTGCGGATCCTCGACGAGCTCCGCCGCGAGCTGGCCCGACGAGGCTTCGCCAAGTTCACCGACGCGGTGGGATACGCCCACCGCCCCGTCCCCACTGAAAGGCTCCCATGACCCTCGCCCCCTTCGGCGCTCGCCTGCGCCACGCCCTCGACACCCGCGGTCAGCTCTGCGTCGGCATCGACCCGCACGCCTCCCTGCTGAGCGCCTGGGGGCTCGACGACGACATCGCCGGGCTGGAGAGCTTCAGCCGCACCGTGGTCGAGGCGCTGGCCGGACAGGTGGCCGTGCTCAAGCCGCAGGCCGCCTTCTTCGAGCGCTTCGGCAGCCGCGGCATCGCCGTGCTGGAGCGCACCGTGGCCGAGGCCCGCGAGGCGGGTGCGCTGGTGCTCATGGACGCCAAGCGCGGCGACATCGGCTCCACCATGGCCGCGTACGCCGAGACCTTCCTCTCGCCCGCCAGCCCGCTGTTCTCGGACGCCGTGACGGTCAGCCCGTACCTGGGCTTCGGCTCGCTGCAGCCCGCGCTCGACCTGGCCCGGGCCAACGGCGCCGGCGTCTTCGCGCTGGCGCTCACCTCCAACCCCGAGGGCCACGAGGTGCAGCGCGCGGTCGCCGCCGACGGCGAGAGCGTCGCCCAGGGCGTGCTGCGCCGCCTGGCGGCCGAGAACGCGGGTGCCGAGCCGATGGGCTCCTTCGGTGCCGTGGTCGGTGCCACCCTGGCCGAGGCCGGGGTCGACCTGGACATCAACGGCCCGCTGCTCGCCCCCGGGGTCGGCGCCCAGGGTGCGACCGCCGCCGACCTGCCCCGGGTGTTCGGCGGCGCGGTGCGCCACGTGGTGCCCAGCGTGAGCCGCGACATCCTCAAGCACGGGCCCTCGGTGACCGCTCTGCGCGACGCTTCCGCGCGCTTTGTCGAGGAAATCAGTGCCGTACTGGAAAAGTGAGCAGCATCACATCTGTTCGCAAAACCTGCTTTCTGGCGGTTGATTTGTCCGAAAAAGTCCTGGTCGGCCTCGGCTGACCAGGACTTTTCGTGTTCTTTTCCTGACGCGCGGGCTCAAGTTGGGTAGTGTCCGGCGATAGGTCACCAAAGGGCTTCGCCAAGCGTTGCTCTTGCAGGTCAGAGCCATTAGGTTCCACTGCAACCGGTGTCCTTGGCACCAACAGTCATAGCTCATCCCTTCCTTACACATCCCGAGGTGAACGGCGTGGCTCTTCCGCCCCTTACCCCCGAACAGCGCGCCGCCGCGCTCGCCAAGGCCGCCGAAGCTCGCCGGCAGCGTGCCGAGGTCAAGAACAAGCTGAAGCACTCCAATGCCTCGCTGCGTGACGTGATCAAGGCGGGCAAGTCCGACGACGAGGTCATCGGCAAGATGAAGGTCTCCGCCCTGCTCGAAAGCCTCCCGGGCGTCGGCAAGGTGCGGGCCAAGCAGATCATGGAGCGTCTCGGGATCAGCGAGAGTCGCCGGGTGCGCGGTCTCGGCTCGAACCAGATCGCCTCGCTGGAGCGGGAGTTCGGTAACACCGCCTCCTGAGTCCGGCTGCCGGTTCGCAGCGTCCGGGCCCCCGTGGTCCCCGGAACGTCCGCGATCCGGGATAATCGGTGCATGAGTGAACGTCCGCGGCTGACCGTGCTCTCCGGCCCTTCGGGGGTCGGCAAGAGCACGGTCGTCGCTCATATGAGGCAGCAGCACCCCGAGGTCTGGCTCTCGGTGTCGGCGACCACCCGGCACCCGAGGCCCGGCGAGCAGGACGGGGTCCAGTACCACTTCGTCGACAACGACGAGTTCGACAAGCTGGTCGCCAACGGCGAGCTGCTGGAGTGGGCCGTCTTCGCCGGCAACCGCTACGGCACGCCCCGCCAGGCCGTCCAGGAGCGGCTCGACCGCGGTGAGCCGGTGCTGCTGGAGATCGACCTGCAGGGCGCCCGCCAGGTGCGCGAGTCGATGCCCGAGGCGCAGCTGGTCTTCCTGGCCCCGCCGAGCTGGGAGGAGCTGGTGCGCCGGCTCACCGGCCGGGGCACCGAGCCGCAGCACGTGATCGACGAGCGGCTGGCCGCGGCCAAGGTGGAACTGGCCGCCGAGACCGAGTTCGACGTCACGCTGGTCAACACGTCCGTCGAGCAGGTGGCGACCGAGCTGCTAGCCTTGCTCGGTGTAGTCTGACCAGATCGCTGCCGTAGTGGCAGCAATGCTGATCTGATCGGCGTTTTCGTTTCTTAGCCACCGTTTCGGAAGGTTTTCGCGTGTCCTCTTCCATGACCGCGCCCGAGGGCATCATCAACCCGCCGATCGACGAGCTGCTTGAGGCCACCGACTCCAAGTACAGCCTGGTGATCTACGCGGCCAAGCGTGCCCGTCAGATCAACGCCTACTACTCGCAGCTGGGCGAGGGCCTGCTGGAGTACGTCGGCCCGCTGGTGGACACCCACGTGCACGAGAAGCCGCTGTCGATCGCGCTGCGCGAGATCAACGCGGGCATGCTGACTGCCGAGGCCATCGAGGCTGCCTGAGCCCGTCGTCGAAGGGGCCCGTCGGACTTCACCGTCCGGCGGGCCCCTTCGCTGTGCGACAGACCACGGTGCCGGTGGGAACTGATGCGCCGTAGGGTGGGCGTAACCCGTCCGGAGGAGAGAGACCCCATCATGAACGCTCGCCCGGAGCAGCCCGACGCCCGCCGCGTCGTCCTCGGTGTCAGCGGCGGCATCGCCGCGTACAAGGCCTGTGAGCTGCTGCGGCGGTTCACCGAGTCCGGGCACCAGGTGACCGTGGTGCCGACCGCGGCCGCGCTGCACTTCGTCGGCGAGGCCACCTGGGCCGCGCTCTCCGGCCGCCCGGCCGCCACCGAGACCTGGGAGCGGGTGCACGAGGTCCCGCACGTGCGGATCGGTCAGCAGGCGGACCTGGTCGTGGTCGCCCCGGCCACTGCCGACCTGCTCGCCAAGGCCGCCCACGGCCTGGCCGACGACCTGCTCACCAACACCCTGCTCACCGCGCGCTGCCCGGTGGTGCTGGCCCCCGCCATGCACACCGAGATGTGGGAGAACCAGGCCACCCAGGAGAACGTCGCCACGCTGCGCCGCCGGGGCGTGATCGTGCTGGAGCCCGCCGTCGGGCGGCTCACCGGCGTGGACACCGGCAAGGGCCGGCTGCCGGAGCCCGAGCAGCTCTTCGAGGCCTGCCGCCGCCTTCTCGCCCGTGGCGGCCTGGAGCGGGACCTGGCCGGCCGCCATGTGGTGATCTCGGCGGGCGGTACCCGGGAGCCGCTCGACCCGGTCCGCTTCCTCGGCAACCACTCCTCCGGCAAGCAGGGCTACGCGCTGGCCGCCACGGCCGCTGCCCGGGGTGCCCGGGTCACCCTGCTGTCGGCCAACGCCACCCTTCCCGACCCGGCCGGGGTGGACGTGGTGCACGTCTCCACCGCGCTCCAGCTGCGCGAGGCCGCGCTGAAGGCGGTCCTGGACGCGGACGCGGTGGTGATGGCCGCCGCGGTGGCCGATTTCCGCCCGGCGGAGTACGCCACCGGCAAGATCAAGAAGGTGGACGGGGTGGACCAGCCGCCGATCACCCTGGTCCGCAATCCGGACATCCTCGCCGAGCTGTCCGCCGACCGCGCCAGGCCCGGCCAGCTGGTGGTCGGCTTCGCCGCGGAGACCGACGACGTCCTGGCCAACGGCCGCGCCAAGCTGGCCCGCAAGGGCTGCGACCTGCTGGTGGTCAACGAGGTGGGCGGCGGCAAGGCGTTCGGGCAGGACACCAACGCCGCGGTGCTGCTCGGCGCGGACGGCGCGGAGGTGGCCGTTCCCGACGGGCCCAAGGAGGCGCTCGCGGACCGGATCTGGGACGAGGTCGTGGCCCGGCTCGGGTGAACTTCCGCCGGATTCCGGGCGGAGCCAGGCGGGTTGTGAGCGGAGTTTGGTCGAGTGGCCGAAGATGAGTGATGAGTCTCAAGATTCCGATGTGACTGACGCCGACCGGTAGCTGACCGTTACACTCCAGGAATCAAGTCTTTCCGGATGCCTCCGGATCCCCGGAGGCGTTCAGTCAGCAGCCGCTGCAACCCCAGGGAGCGCTGTGTCTCGCCGCCTGTTCACCTCGGAGTCCGTGACCGAGGGACACCCCGACAAGATCGCTGACCAGATCAGCGACACCATCCTGGACGCTCTCCTCAAGGAAGACCCGACTTCCCGGGTCGCCGTGGAGACGCTGATCACCACCGGCCTGGTCCACGTCGCCGGTGAGGTCACCACCAAGGCGTACGCGCCGATCGCTCAGCTGGTCCGGGAGAAGATCCTGGAGATCGGATACGACAGCTCCAAGAAGGGCTTCGACGGCGCCTCCTGCGGTGTCTCGGTCTCGATCGGCGCGCAGTCCCCGGACATCGCCCAGGGTGTCGACACCGCGCACGAGCACCGCGTGGAGGGCGAGGACGACGAGCTGGACCGCCAGGGTGCCGGCGACCAGGGCCTGATGTTCGGCTACGCGTGCGACGACACGCCCGAGCTGATGCCGCTGCCGATCACCCTCGCGCACCGCCTCTCGCGCCGCCTGACCGAGGTCCGCAAGAACGGCACCATCCCGTACCTGCGTCCGGACGGCAAGACCCAGGTCACCATCGAGTACGACGGCGACAAGGCCGTGCGCCTCGACACCGTGGTGGTCTCCACCCAGCACGCGTCCGACATCGACCTGGACTCGCTGCTCACCCCGGACATCCGCGAGTTCGTCGTGGAGCCGGAGCTGAAGGCGCTCGCCGACCAGGGCATCAAGCTGACCACCGACGGCTACCGCCTGCTGGTCAACCCGACCGGCCGCTTCGAGATCGGCGGCCCGATGGGTGACGCCGGCCTGACCGGCCGCAAGATCATCATCGACACGTACGGCGGCATGGCCCGCCACGGCGGCGGCGCCTTCTCCGGCAAGGACCCGTCCAAGGTGGACCGCTCGGCCGCGTACGCGATGCGCTGGGTCGCCAAGAACATCGTCGCGGCCGGGCTGGCCCGCCGCGCCGAGGTGCAGGTCGCGTACGCGATCGGCAAGGCCGAGCCGGTGGGTCTGTTCGTGGAGACCTTCGGCACCGAGACCGTTCCGGTGCTGAAGATCCAGGAGGCCGTCACCAAGGTCTTCGACCTCCGCCCGGCGGCGATCATCCGCGACCTGGACCTGCTGCGGCCGATCTACTCGCTCACCGCGGCCTACGGCCACTTCGGCCGGGAGCTTCCGGAGTTCACCTGGGAGCGCACCGACCGCGCCGAGGCGCTGAAGAAGGCCGTCAGCGCCTGATCCGTCACCACCGCGTGCCCCGGGCGGCGGTCACCCCTCTCGCGGGGTGGCCGCCGCCCTGGTCTTTCCGGCGGAGCTTCCCCGGGCAGCGGACAAGGCCCGTCGGGGCCCCGGATCCACCGTCGGAAGGTGCCGTCGCCATGGCAGCGGCCCGGGCGTTTTGCCACGTTGTCGGTGGTGGGGGCTATGTTGGGCAGGCCCGGGGTGGTGGGTGTGTGGAGGGCGGATGAGCAGGACAGACGGTGCCGGTGAGCAGCTGGCGTTCATCCGGGAGACGGTCCGCAGGGCCAAACCCCGGACGTGGCGCGGCGCCCAGCTGGCGGATGACCTGCCGGTGGCGCGCGTACTGGTCGACAAGGGCCTGCTCCACCTCGACCAGTACTTCGACTACGCCGTCCCCGCCACCATGGCCGAGGAGGCGCAGCCCGGCGTACGCGTCCGGGTCCGCTTCGGCGCCCGGATCGTCGCGCCTGGCCGGCGCGAGGGCGGCGAGCTGCACAGCGGCTTCATCGTCGAGCGCCGGGCCGACTCCGACTACGCGGGCCCGCTCGCCCCGCTCGCCCAGGTGCTCTCCCCGGAGCAGGTGCTCACGCCCGCCCTGCTGCGGCTGTGCCGCACCGTCGCCGACCGGTACGCGGGCTCGCTCGCCGATGTGCTCCAGCTGGCGATCCCGCCCCGGCACGCGGGCGCCGAGTCCGAGCCCTCGCCGAAGCTGCTCCCGCCGCCGACCCGTCCCGAACCCGGCAGCTGGTCCCGCTATCCGCAGGGCGCGGACTACCTCGCGGCGCTGGCCCAGGGGCGTTCGCCGCGCGCGGTGTGGACGGCGCTGCCCGGGCCGAGCTGGCCGGAGGAGATCGCCCGGGCCGTCGCCGCGACCCTGGCCGGCGGCCGGGGAGCGCTGGTGGTCCTGCCGGACGGCCGGGCGGTGGCCCGGGTCGACCGCGCCCTGTCCGAGTTGCTCGGCGAGGGCCGGCACGCCGTGCTGGCCGCCGACCTCGGGCCGAAGGAGCGCTACCGGCGCTGGCTCGCGGTCAGCCGGGGCGCGGTGCGGGCCGCGATCGGGACACGGGCCGCGGTCTTCGCCCCGGTCCGGGACTTGGGCCTGGTGGTGGTCTGGTCGGACGGCGACAGCAGCCACAGCGATCCGCGCTCCCCGCACCCGCACGTCCGCGAGGTCGCGCTGCTGCGGGCCACCGAGGAGAACGCGGGCGTCCTGCTCGGCGGGCTGTCGATGACGGTCGAGGCGGCGCAGCTGCTGCGGACGGGCTGGGCGCGCCCGCTGGCCGCCGGACGGGAGACGGTCCGCGCCGTCGCCCCCCGGGTCCGGACGGTCACCGACCAGGACCAGGCGCGGGACGCGGCCGCGCAGGCCGCCCGGCTGCCCTGGCTGGCCTGGGAGGTCGCCCACGAGGCGCTGAAGCACGGCCCGGTGCTGATCCAGGTGCCCCGGCGCGGCTATGTGCCGAGGCTGACTTGCGGCCGGTGCCGTACGCCCGCGCGGTGCCGGCACTGCGGCGGACCGCTGGAGGCGGGGTCCGCGGGGGCGCCGCTGGACTGCGGCTGGTGCGGGCAGCCGGAGGCGGAGTGGCACTGCGCCGAGTGCGGTTCGTTCCGGCTGCGGGCGCAGGTGGTCGGGGCACGGCGGACGGCCGAGGAGCTGGGCAAGGCCTTCCCCCGGGTGCCGGTGCGCACCTCGGGACGCGACGCGGTGCTGGCCACGGTGTCCGGGGAGCCGGCGCTGGTGATCTCCACACCGGGCGCCGAGCCGGTCGCCGAGGGCGCCGGGTACGCGGCCGCGCTGCTGCTGGACGGCTGGACACTGCTGAACCGCCCCGACCTGCGGGCCGGGGAGGAGGCACTGCGGATGTGGACCGCCGCTGCCTCGCTGGTCAGGCCCGCCGAGCAGGGCGGCACGGTGGTGGTGGTCGCCGAGGCCACCGCGCGTCCGGTGCAGGCGCTGGTGCGGTGGGACCCGGCCGGTCACGCCGGGCTGGAGCTGGATGAACGGGCGCAGCTGCACTTCCCCCCGGTCTCCCGGATGGCCTCGGTGACGGGCGCGCCGAACGCGGTCGCGGACCTGCTGGCACTGGTCCGGCTCCCCGAGGGCACGGATGTGCTCGGGCCGATCGAGGTACCCGGCGGGCGGGGGGAGGAGCTGGAGCGCGCGCTGCTGCGGGTCGCACCCGGGCAGGGGGCGGCGCTGGCGAGCGCACTGAAGGCGGCGCAGATCGCCCGGGTGGCCCTGCGGACGTCGGATCCGGTCAAGGTGCGGATCGACCCGCTCGACATCGGCTGAGTCGGCCAGGGGGAGGGACGGGTGCTCGGGGGTGCGGGGAGGCGCGCGAGGCGACCGGCGCCGCGTTGTGCCGAGCCGCCGGTCGGTGGGCTGCACCGTCTCCGGGCCGGGAGGGGCGAGATGCCCCCCCGGGGGGGGAGAGGTGCGGCGCAGCGTTCCTCCGATTCGCGCGGTTCCCCGCACCCCCATGTGCTTGCCCGACTGCCCGGGCGAAGCCCGCCCGGGTTTCAGCCAGGTCCGGTCGGGTCCGGCCAGGTTCGGCCGGGTTTCAGCCGCGGATGGGGATGCTCGGGCGCTCCAGGCCGCCCTGGCGGGCGGCGGGGACGGTGCGGGTGAGCGGCTGGCCGCCCGCGGTTAGCTCCTCGCCGCGGTCCGGGCGGGCGGCCCCGGGCACGCCCGGGGCCGGTACGGCGGCTGCGAGCAGCTCGCTGCTCGGGCGCCGCATGCCGTACCGCCGGTGCACAGCCTGCTTGGTGACGCCCAGCGCGGAGCCGACCGAGTCCCAGGAGAAGCCCAGCGCCCGGTCGAACTCGACGGCGGCCGCGACCAGCGTCTCGACGCTCTCCCGCAGTTCCTGGGCGAGCCGCACGGTGGGGGCGGGCGCCCGCCCGTACACCACGAATCCGGCCGAGGTGCTGGGCCGGCGCGGCCGGTAGACGTTGCCCAGCTGGGCGGTGAGGGTGCGCAGCGCGTCCACCTGCCGCCGCACCCGCTCGATGTCCCGCACCAGCAGGTGCAGGCTGGCCCGCGCCCGCGCGTCGTGGTTGATCTGCTCGGCCATGGCCTTGGTGCCACCTCTCCGTACGGTGAATCCGGTCGGGACGCGTTCGCGTCCCGGTCAATCCCACTTGACCAACGCAGGACAGGCGCCGGGGTCACGCGCGCCGGCGAGACGGGATATGCCAGAAGCTGGGCCGAACGGGCGTCCCGGATTGCATAGACTGCCCTGTGGCCTTCGCCGGCCGCCCGAACCAGCCCCCGCCGAACCGCGCCGAACCCGTACCGACAGGAGCCCCCAGCCATGGCGATCCAGCCGATCCGGATCTTCGGCGACCCCGTGCTGCGCACCGTCGCGCGACCGGTGACCACCTTCGACAAGGAGCTGCGCGGGCTGGTCAGGGATCTCACCGACACCATGCTGGACGCCCCCGGCGCCGGCCTGGCGGCGCCTCAACTCGGCGTCTCGCTGCGGGTGTTCGCCTACAACGTGGACGGTGTGGTGGGCCATCTGATCAACCCCGACCTCAGCCTCAGCGACGAGGAGCAGGACGGCCCCGAGGGCTGCCTGTCGCTGCCGGGGCTGCGCTACGACACCAAGCGCGCGTACGGGGTGGTCGCCAAGGGCTTCAACATGCACGGCGACCCGGTGACCATCGAGGGTACCCAGCTGCTGGCCCGCTGCATCCAGCACGAGACCGACCACCTGGACGGGATCGTCTTCATCGACCGCCTGGACCGCGAGCAGCGCAAGGCCGCGCTCAAGGCGATCCGCGAGGCGGACTGGGGCGACGGGCCGGCGCCGACCGTCAAGATCTCCCCGCACAGCACCTTCGGTTCCGCCCGCTGATCCCCGTACGTCCCCAGAAAGGCACCCATGCGCCTCGTCTTCGCCGGCACCCCCGAGGTCGCCGTTCCCGCCCTGGACGCACTGCTGGCCTCCGACCGGCACGAGGTCGTCGCGGTGGTCACCCGCCCCGACGCCCCTGCCGGGCGCGGCCGCCGACTGGTCGCCAGCCCGGTCGCCCAGCGTGCCGAGGAGGCCGGGATCGAGGTCCTCAAGCCGGCCAAGCCGAGCGACCCGGACTTCCAGGCCAGGCTCACCGAGATCGCCCCGGACTGCTGCCCGGTGGTCGCCTACGGCGCGCTGCTGCGCCCCGGCACGCTGGAGATCCCCCGGCACGGCTGGGTCAACCTGCACTTCTCACTGCTCCCCGCCTGGCGCGGTGCCGCTCCGGTGCAGCACGCGCTGCTGGCGGGCGACGAGGTGACCGGCGCCTCCACCTTCCGGATCGAGCAGGGCCTGGACTCCGGCCCGGTGTTCGGCGTGCTCACCGAGGAGGTCCGCCCGACCGACACCAGCGGGGTGCTGCTGGACCGGCTGGCACACGCGGGCGCCCGGCTGCTGGTCGCCACCATGGACGGCATCGAGGACGGCACCCTGCAGGCCGTGCCGCAGCCCGCCGAGGGGGTCACCCTCGCGCCCAAGATCACTGTTGAGGACGCCAGGATCGACTGGTCGCTCCCCGCCCTGCGGGTCGACCGGGTGGTGCGCGGCTGCGCCCCCGCGCCCGGCGCCTGGACCACCTTCCGGGGCGAGCGGCTCAAGCTCTCCGGCCCGGTCAGGCTGCTCCCGGCGGCCACGGAGCTGGCGCCCGGCGAGTTGGCGGTCGCGAAGAACAGCGTCCGGGTCGGCACCGGCAGCCATGAGATCGAGCTGGGCGAGGTCCAGCCGCAGGGCAAGAAGCCGATGCGCGCGGCAGACTGGGCCCGAGGGGTCCGGATCGAGTCCGGCGAGCGGCTCGAGGGCTGACCGCCGGCGGTCCGGTCGCGCGGTCCGACCATCAGTCGAGTGGAGAGCCGATGATCTGCGCTCTGATGATCCGGCAGTCTGTCGGATGACAGTCAGCAGGTCCGATGAGTGGTAATCGAATAGCCGGTTTTCCGGTGGTCCGATTGTCCGCCCTGTGGTTGTCCGGTCGTCCGTCCAATGAAAGTCGGTCAAGCGGACAACCTACTTCGCGGTCAACTCCGCAGCCGATTCGGCAACCGACTCCGTAACCGACTCCGCAGCAGACGAACTCACACGAGTTCAGACCGACCCAGCAGATAACCAACGCAGCACTTTCGAGGCACAAAGTGAGCACCCCCAGCGCCAAGCGCGCCCCCCGCCCGCACCGCCGTCCCAAGAAGGACCCGGCCAGGATCGTCGCGTTCCGCGCCCTGCGCGCCGTGGACGAGCGCGACGCGTACGCCAACCTGATCCTCCCCTCCCTGCTGCGCGAGGCCGAGCAGAAGGGCATGGACCGCCGGGACGCCGCACTCGCCACCGAACTGGTCTACGGCACCCTGCGCCTCCAGGGCACCTATGACGCGATCATCGCGGCCTGCATCGACCGCCCGCTGCGCGAGGTGGACCCGCCGGTACTGGACGTGCTCTCGCTCGGTGCCCACCAGCTGCTCACCACCCGGATCCCCACCCACGCGGCGGTCTCCGCCACCGTCGAGCTGGCCCGGGCGGTGCTCGGCGAGGGACGCGCCAAGTTCGTCAACGCCGTGCTGCGCAGGATCAGCGCGCACGACCTGGACACCTGGGTGGAACAGGTCGCCCCGCCGTACGAGGAGGACGCCGAGGACCACCTCGCGGTGGTCCACTCGCACCCGCGCTGGGTGGTCTCCGCGCTCTGGGACTCGCTCGGGCGCTGGCAGCCCGGGGCCTGCGGCCGGACCGCGATCGAGGAGCTGTTGCACGCCGACAACGAGCGCCCCGAGGTGACCCTGGTCGCTCGCCCGGGCCGGGTGACGGTGGCCGAACTGCGCGAGACGCTGCCGCAGGCACAGGCCGGACGGTGGTCGCCGTACGCCGTCACGCTCGCCGAGGGCGGCGAGCCCGGGGGCATCGACGCGATCCGGGAGAACCGGGCCGGAGTCCAGGACGAGGGCAGCCAACTGGTCGCGCTCGCGTTGGCCAACGCCCCGGTGGAGGGCGCCGACCGGCTCTGGCTCGACGGCTGTGCGGGGCCCGGCGGCAAGGCCGCGCTGCTCGGCGCCCTCGCCGCCGAGCGCGGCGCGGCGCTGGTCGCCTCGGAGCGGCAGCCGCACCGGGCCCGGCTGGTCGCCCGTGCGCTGGACGGCAACCCCGGCCCGTACACGGTGATCACCGCTGACGGCACCCGCCCGGCCTGGCGGGAGGGTTCCTTCGACCGGGTGCTGGTGGATGTGCCGTGCTCCGGGCTCGGTGCGCTGCGGCGCCGGCCGGAGGCGCGGTGGCGCCGGCGGCAGGACGACATCCCGGGCTTCGGGCCGCTCCAGCGCGAGCTGCTGCGTTCGGCGATCCGGGCCGCCAGGGTCGGGGGAGTGATCGGGTACGCGACCTGCTCGCCGCACCTCGCCGAGACCCGGGCGGTGGTCGACGACGTACTGCGGTCGGAGACCGGGGTGGAGTGGATCGACGCCCGTCCGCTGCTGGCCGGGGTGCCGGCGCTGGGGGAGGGGCCGGACGTTCAGCTCTGGCCGCATCTGCACGGGACCGACGCGATGTACCTGGCGCTGCTGCGGCGCACCGCGTAGGACCCTTCGGCGAAGGGGTACCCGCTCGGGGTCGCTCCCTGCCGGCCCGGCGGCCGCGACCGTCGAGGGGTCGCGAACTGCCGGGCGGTCGTGGGTGGTTGGAGAGTCGAACGGCCGAGCGTACGGGCAGCCGTCGACCCGTGGCACCTCGGGTCGCGGTGGCTCGGTCCCTTCCGACGAACGGCATCGTGGTCGGGAGCACGGTCAGGGACTGCACGTTGGCGTCGAGCGGCATCGACGCCATCCTCTGCGGCGCGGAGTGCCGCAGACCGGGTGGACCGCGCCGTCGAGGTCACGCCCGTTGCTTCCGGGGCGGTGCGGGCGGTGCCGTGGTGTCCGCTCCGCGAACGGTGGCGGGGCGGGCGTGTTCGTCACGTCCGGTCCGGCGGCCCGCGTCCGATCCGCTTCCGGTGGCGGGACGGATCGGGAGGTCGCTCGCGATGAATGCGTCCAGCCGCTCCTCGGCGGGCAGCCGCTCGGCCAGTTCCCAGGCGAGCATGCGGTGCAGGCCGTCGAGGTGGATGAGGCCCTCCCTGATCCGCAGGTCCGAGTAGTCGGAGTGCGGCACCGGGCGGGTGCTGAGGTAGACCGGGGTGAACGGTGCGTGCCGCAGCAGCCGGAGCTTGGCCGCGCACACCGGGTTGGCCTCGGCCCACTCCGCCCCGCCCGACCGGATGCGCTCCGCGGCCTGCGCCACCGTCAGCCCGGACCGGGGGACGAGTTCGAGCCTGCCGCCCTCGCTGAGGTGCCAGGGCAGGATGACGCCGAGCACCTCCGCCCGCGAGAGCCGTACCCGCCACCAGGTGCCGAGCAGTTGTTCGGCACGCTCGAGGTTCTGCTCCCCGTCCTGATTGCTGTTCGCCTCGTGCGCCCCTTCGAGCGGGTGGTCCTGGAGGAAGGTCTCCCGCACTTCGGCGAACGGGGCCGGGCCGGCGATGTCCACGGTGGTGCCTTTCAGGCGGTGCTGGCGTACTTGGTGAAGTATCGCTCAGCGAACAGCTCCGGCCACCAACGGCCGTCCAGGTGGAGCTCCCGGGCCCGGGCGAGCACCCGACGCCAGAAGGGGCTTGACCGGGCGCCAGCGCGCAGCCACCTGGCAGGGCGCGCGCAACAGCGGGCGGTGGGTGAGGCGTTCACCGTGGCCGCCGGCAGCTCCAGCTGCAGGACCGGTGGCGTGCCGTGGGTGACCGGATCGGTGCGGGCGGCTATCGAGTGCGCGCGGACCCTCGTCGTTCACGCCTCGCAGAGCGCGGTGAGGATGCGCTGCAGCAGGCGGTCGAAGACGGCGTCCGGAGCGGTGGGCGCGGGGCCTTCGGCGAGGACCTGGGTGAGCCGGGGGTACTGGCCGGTCGCGGCGACGCCTTGGAGGTAGCTCACCATGTCGGTGATCCAGCGGGGGGAGCGGCCGGTCGTCGAGTGTTCCCAGTCGGCGAACTGGCAGAGGAAGCCGTTGAGTTGGGCCATCGCCTCCATCTTGCCGGAGCCGGTCAGC
Source organism: Kitasatospora sp. NPDC001175 (assembly GCF_053598215.1). NCBI lineage: Bacteria > Bacillati > Actinomycetota > Actinomycetes > Kitasatosporales > Streptomycetaceae > Kitasatospora > Kitasatospora sp. NPDC001175. Next base: position 128,203 of record NZ_JBSFJU010000006.1, read on the forward strand.
TCGGTCGCGGCCATGACGCCGAGGAAGTACTCGGTGTAGCGCAGGCCGTTCGGTCCCAGCGAGGGGCGGGCGGCGATCAGCCGGGGCGCCCAGCTGTGGCGGCGCAGGACGGCGAGCTGCATGGTGGCCAGCGCCGTGAGATCGGCCCGCCAGTCACCGGAGGGTTCGGCGGGGAGCTCGTACTCGCCGGCGATCTGGTCGACCATCAGGTCGAACAGGTGCTCCTTCTTCGGGACGTAGTTGTAGAGCGACATCGTCCCGGCGCCGAGTTCGGCGGCGACCTTGCGCATGGAGACCGCGTCCAGTCCCTCGGAGTCCGCGATTCGGACCGCGGCTTCCGCGATCGAGGACCGGCTGTGTGCGGGACGCGGTCCCCGGCCGCTGTGCTCCGGTTGGAGCCAGATCAACTCGGGGGCTTCGGACTGGCGGGACGGCATTGCGAATGATCACCTCGCAGCCAGTTTACTTAAGTACACCGTACGTAGTAACGTCCTGGGCATGTTCTACGTACGCTGTACCTAGAAAGGCGACAGTATGACCGAGACAGCCATCGCCGTCGCAGGTCTGCGCAAGCGCTTCGGCAAGTCCGAAGCCCTGCGCGGCCTCGACCTGACCGTCCCGGCCGGCACCGTGTGCGGCCTGCTCGGCCCCAATGGTGCGGGGAAGACCACCGCCGTACGGGTGCTCGCCACCCTCGCGGCACCCGACGCGGGCACCGCCCGGGTCAACGGCTATGACGTGGTGCGCCAGAGCGCCCAGGTCCGCCGCTCGATCGGGCTGGCCGGGCAGTACGCGGCCGTCGACGAAGGCATCACCGGGCGGGACAACCTCCACCTGGTCGGGCGCTTCCACGGCCTCGGCGGCCGGGGCGCCCGCCGCCGCGCCGGCGAACTGCTCGAACGCTTCGGCCTCAGCGAGGTCGCCGACCGCCTGGTCCGCACCTACTCCGGCGGCCAGCGCCGCCGCCTCGACCTGGTCGCCAGCCTGGTCACCGCCCCGCCCGTGCTCTTCCTGGACGAGCCCAGCACCGGCCTCGACCCGCGCAGCCGGCAGGAGATCTGGGAAACGGTGCGGGGGTTGGCGGACAGCGGCACCACCGTGCTGCTCACCACGCAGTACCTGGAGGAGGCGGACCGGCTGGCCGACGCCGTCGCCGTGATCGATCGCGGGGTGGTCATCGAGTCCGGTACGCCTGCCCGGCTCAAGGCCGCGATCGGCACCCGGATCGAGGTCACCGTTGCCGATGCCGCCCAACTCGACCGTGCGAAAACGGTGTTGACCGTCCTTGCGGCCGGGGAGCCGGTGGCCGACCCGGCCGAACTGCGGGTCGCGGTCACCTCCGCGGCCGGCCGTGACATCGCGCTGCCGCAACTGGTCCGCGAGCTCGACGCCGCTGGAGTGGCCACCCGGGACGTGGCCCTGCGCACGCCCTCGCTGGACGACGTCTTCCTCGCACTCACCGCCGCACCCCGGAAGGCCGCCCGATGACGATCACCGCCCTCGCCCCGGTGTCCGCCGCCTCGCCGCGCCGGTCCCGGCCGGTCGCCGACACCCTGACCTCCGCCGCCCGGGTCCTGCTGGCCTACCGCCACTCGCCGGGCCTGATCCTCGCCTCGCTCGCGGTTCCCGTCGTGATGGTGCTGGTCTTCGGGTACGTCTTCGGCAGTGCGATGACCGTGCCCGGTAGCGGGAACTACCGCGAGTTCCTGATCCCCGGCCTGTTCGTGATGGTCGCCGTCAACGGGCTGATGCCGACCATGGTCGGCGCTGCCCGGGACGTCGGCCGGGGCATCGCCGACCGGCTGCGCTCGATGCCGGTCTCCCGCGGCGCGCTGCTGCTCGGTCAGGCGCTCGCCGACCTGCTGGTGGGCCTCGTCGTCCTGGTCCCGCTCGCCCTGGTCGGCCTCGCCGTCGGCTGGCGGATCCGCGACGGCATCACGTCGGCGCTCGGCGCGTACGGGTTGCTGGTGCTGTTCCGGTTCGTGATGACCTGGGTCGGCATGTACCTGGGGCTGGCCGTCGGGAAGGAGGAGGTCGCCGGCCAACTCTCGGTGCTCACCTTCCCGTTGGCGATGGTGACCAACGCCTTCGTACCCACCGGAGGGATGCCGGGCTGGCTGCGCGCCGTCGCCGAGTGGAACCCGGTCAGCGCCGTCGTGGCTGCCTGCCGCGAGCTGTTCCACAACCCGGGAGCGGCCGGCGAGGCCTGGCCTATGCAGCATCCGGTCACCGCGACGCTGCTCTGGTCGGGGCTGCTGCTGGCGGTGTTCGCTCCGCTGGCTGTGCGCAAATTCGCTTCACACGGGCGGTAGTCGGTCCGTTCGGGTCGGGTGCTGGACAAGCGGGCCGGTGCGGGCCGAAGGTGACGGAATGGAGTTCACCCACCTCGGCCGCACCGGCCTCACCGTCTCCCGCCTCTGCCTGGGCACCATGAACTTCGGCCCGCACACCGAGGAGGGCGAGGCGCACACCATCATGGACACCGCCCACGACCTGGGCATCAACCTCTTCGACACGTCCAACACCTACGGCGGGCGCGAGCACAGGGGCCGTACCGAGACCATCATCGGCAACTGGTTCGCCAAGGGCGGCGGCCGCCGGGAGCGGACCGTGCTCGCCACCAAGCTCTACGGCGAGACGGGGCAGTGGCCCAACGAGGGCAAGCTCTCCGCCCTCAACATCCGCCGCGCGGTGGACGCCAGCCTCCGGCGGCTGCAGACCGACCACATCGACCTCTACCAGATGCACCACATCGACCGGGCCACGCCCTGGGACGAGATCTGGCAGGCAATGGAGGTCCTGGTCAGCCAGGGTAAGATCATCTACGTAGGCTCCAGCAACTTCGCCGGCTGGCACATCGCCCAGGCCCAGGAGACCGCCAGGACACGCCACTTCCTCGGCCTGAGCAGCGAGCAGTCCATCTACAACCTGATGGAGCGCAACGTCGAGCTGGAGGTCGTCCCGGCCGTCGAGCACTACGGTCTCGGCCTGATCCCCTGGTCGCCGCTGCACGGCGGACTGCTCGGCGGGATCCTGCGCAAGGAGCGCGAGGGCGTCCGGCGGCTGGACGAGGTCGCCGAGGGCCGACTGGTGGGCCGGCGCGAACAGCTCGCCGCGTACGAGGACCTCGCCGCCGAACTCGGTCACGAACCGGGCGACATCGCGCTCGCCTGGCTGCTCTCCCGCCCCGCCGTCACCGCTCCCATCGTCGGTCCGCGCACCCTGGAGCAGCTGTACGCCGCCGTCCGGGCGCTGGGGCTGACGCTGGACCAGAAGACGCTGGACCGCCTGGACGAGATCTTCCCCGGCCGCCGCACCGCCCCCGAGGACTACGCCTGGTAGGCGGTGGGACCGGAGCATCCGGCGTGCGCCTGCCGTCCGGCAGCGGGGCGGCGGGCGCACGTCCTTGCCGCAGGGCGGTTGGCCGATGCCCGCGTCCGTGTCTGCGAGGGCGCTGGTCAGGTCCGTGCCTACGGGGCGGCGGGCAGTTCGTGCGCCACAATCTGATCCGTGAAGTCGATCATCCACCAGGTGCCGTACCACTCCCAGTGGGAGTCCGCCGACCTCGTCCCCGACATCCTCGACGGGACGGTGCTCGCCGCCGACGACCCGCTCTGGGCACGTTCGGGCGCGGCGAGCCCGGAGGAGTACGAGTACTGGTCCTGGCGGCTGTGCGGGATGGCCTGTCTGAGGATGGCGCTCGAGTTCTGGTGGGGTGTCAGCCCCGCGCCGGTCGCCCTGGCCGAGGAGTGCCTGGCGGCGGGCGCGTACGTCCGGCACCCGGACGGCAGGCTCGACGGGCTGATCCACGTCCCCTTCGCGGCGTACGTGCACGAGCGGTGGGGCCTGGCGGCTGAGGCCCGGTCGCCGCTGCCCGCCGAGGAGTTGCCGGCTCTGCTGGAGGCCGGCCGGCTGGCCATGCTCTCCGTGCATCCATCCATTCGCACCCTCGATCCGCAACCACCGCACACCGGTGGGCACTTGGTGCTGGCGGTCGGCGCCGGCCCGGAGGAGCTCCTCATCCACAACCCCTCCGGCTTCCCCGACGGTTCGCAGAGTTTCGCCCGGGTGCCGTGGGGCGACCTCGGACGCTTCTATGCGGGGCGGGGGATTGTGCTCGGCCCGTACCCGGCTTGATTTTTCGGTGCGGCCGGAGGCTGGGCGGTGGTGGCGGCGACGGACTCAGCGGTCGGCTGGGCGTGTCCGTGGGACATGCGCCGCCGCGGAGTCGGATGGAGGACGGCGGAGGACAGGGAGCCGGGAACGGCCCCGCCCGTCCCTGCCGCAGCGGCGGGGACGGGCGGGGCTACCAGTGCCGGGACGCGTCAGGACGTGCGCCGGAACTTGGACTCAGGCCGCATCAGTTCGGGCTTCAGCAGTGCCTTCTCCGGCTGCGCCAGCGTCAGCACCGGAAGTGCCGTCAGCGGGGACCACGGGTTGTTGTCGCAGTCCAGCGTCGGTGAAGGACCGCCCGTGTCACAGGAGGTCTCGAAGACTCTGCCGTCCGTGGTGAACGTCTTGATGAAGACGTCGTTGCCCATGTTCGCTACCGCGACGCCACAGGCGAGGCCTGTGGGGAAGCCCGGATGGCCGGTCAGATCGACCCAGTTGACCGGGTTGAAGCCGACCGGCGGGAGCGGCTCGATGGTCTGGCGACCGATGAGAACGTGGCCGTCAAAGAGCACGGTGGTGTACTGCGAGTTGCCCATGATGTTGGCGTCGATGTTGATGCAGGGGCCGACCGGACCGGTCGCGCCCGTTGCTCCGGTTGCTCCGGTTGCTCCGGTTGCTCCGGTTGCTCCGGTTGCTCCGGTCGCGCCCGTGGGACCGGTGGGGCCGGTGGGGCCGGTGGCGCCGGTGGCGCCCGTCGCACCCGTCTCACCCGTCGCTCCGGTGGCGCCGGTTGCTCCGGTGGCGCCCGTGGGGCCGGTCGGTCCGGTGGGGCCGGTTGCTCCGGTCGCGCCCGTGGCGCCGGTTGCTCCGGTCGCGCCCGTGGCGCCGGTTGCTCCGGTTGCTCCGGTGGCGCCGGTTGCTCCGGTCGCGCCCGTCTCACCCGTCTCACCCTGGGGGCCGGTGGGGCCGGTCGGTCCGGTGGGGCCGGTTGCGCCCGTCGCGCCGGTGGCCCCGGTCGCGCCCTTGGGGCCGGTGGGGCCGGTGGGCCCGGTCGGGCCGGTGCGGCCCTCCTTCTTGCAGTCGTGATCGTGATCCTTGCCGCCACCACCACCGAGGGTCTGGCCGTCGCGCAGGCGAGGTCGCTCCTCGTCGTCGCAGCACTTGTTGCCGTCATCGCCCTTGGCGTGGTCGTCGTCGCAGCACTCGTCGTCGCCACGGCCCATGACCTGCTGGCCGTTGGCCGACACGTTCCGCTCGTGACAGTGCCGATCAGGCTTTCCGTCGTGCAGGGCGAGCGCCGAGGCGGTGCCGCCGGTGGCGGTGATGGCGGCGAGGAGGAGGGCGGCGCTTCCGACCAGGGCTCTGCGGCGGTTGGACGCGATCCCGAGCGGACCGAGCGGTCTGCGTGAAGTCATTCGGTGATTCCTCATCTATGGGGAGCCGGGGCAGCTGGCACCGGACCTCTGGTATGACTAGCCATAGTCAAGCCGCGCGGGACCCGTACGCTCCGCAGCTTCCCGTCGAGCCGCGCGGGAACCATGCGTTTGGACCTCATCGCCCCGCCAAACGGGCCATTCCAAGACGGAATCAGTTGGATAATTCGACATCCGACAAACGGAATTGATTGTTCGTCGGACTATTTATCCGAGCCTGGAACGGTCCGTGTTGAGCAACGGGTGCCGAATTCCGTCGAACTACGATCGGGAGCCTCCCCCGTGCCCGATTCCGGAGACCGCAGATCGAGAGGCGCCCCGTGGTAAAGCACAATTCTTCCAAGTCGAGGCGGTCCATCTGCCTCTGCATGATCGTCAAGGACGAGGCGAAGGTCATCGAGCGCTGCCTCGCCTCCGTACGCGGCCTGATCGACACCTGGGTGATCTCGGACACCGGGTCGACCGACGGCACCCAGGAGCTGATCCGCCGGGCGCTCGACGGGATCCCCGGCGAGCTGCTCCAGGAGCCCTGGGTGAACTTCGGGCGGAACCGCACGCTGAACATCGAGCACGCCCGGGGCAAGGCCGACTACCTGCTGCTCATCGACGCCGACATGGTGGTACGGCAGGACGGCCCGATGCCCGCGTTGACCGCCGACTCGTACATGCTGCGGCACGCCTCCGACATGGAGTACCGGATCAAGCGACTGGTCAGGGGCGACATGACCTGGCGCTACGAGGGCGCGACGCACGAGTACCTGACCACCGACCAGCAGGACCGGGTGCTCAACCTCGACGCACTGGTGATCGAGCACTTCGCCGACGGCGGCTCCCGCTCGGACAAGTTCGAGCGCGACGCCAGGCTGCTGAGCGAGGACCTGCGGCGCGACCCGGACAACCCGCGTACGGTCTTCTACCTCGCCCAGACCATGCGGGACATGGGCCGGACCAAGGAGGCCGTCGAGCTCTACCAGCGGCGGGCCGGCATGGGCGGCTGGGTCGAGGAGATCTACTACGCGCTGCTCCAGGTCGGGGTGCTGAAGGCCGACGCGGGCGACTGGCCCGGGGCGATGGACGCCCTGCTGCACTCCTGGGAGACCCGGCCCGAACGCATGGAAGCCTGCTACGAACTGTCGTCGCGGCTACGCCAGATGGGCCGCTACCAGGCCGCACACGCCTTCGCCAGGGCCGGCGTCGACCGCCGGATGCCCGACGACTGGCTGTTCACCCAGCCCTGGGTGTACGGCTGGGGCATGCTGTTCGAGTACTCCATCACCGCGTACTGGGTCGGTGACCGGCGGGCATCGATGGAGGCGTGCGACCGGCTGCTCGCGATGCCCGAGCTGCCGAGGCAGTACCGCGAACAGACCGTCCGCAACCGGGAGTTCGCGGTCGCCAGGTGAGCGCATCGGCCGCATAGTGGGTAGGCCCCGACAGTCGCCACCGGTGCCCCGGAGGGTCCGCCGTGCTGCTCCAACGCCTCGCCGCCACCTCGCGCGCCACCGCCGCCGAAACCGGCCGCAACGCCAAGATCACGCTGCTCGCCGACTGCCTGCGCGACCTCGGCCCGGAGGACATCCCGGCCGCGGCCGCGCTGCTCTCCGGCGAGTCCCGGCGGATGCGGATCGGCGTCGGGTACGCCGCACTGCGGGAACTCCCGCCCCCGGCCCGGGCCGCCACGCTCGGCGTCCGCGAGACGGAGGAGGCGCTCACCGCCGTGGCGGCCGTCCACGGCAAAGGGGCCCGGACCGAGCGGGCCCGGCTCCTCGCGGAGCTCTTCGGGCGGGCCACCGCGGAGGAGCAGGAGTTCCTGCGGGCGGTGCTGGTGGGGGAGTTGCGGCAGGGCGCGCTGGACGCGGTGCTCGGCGACGCCGTGGCCAAGGCCGCCGCCGTGCCCGCGACCGCCGTACGCCGCGCGCTGATGTTCCGGGGCTCCGCCCGCGCGGTCGCCGCGGCCGCGCTCTCCGGTGGCGCCCCCGCACTGCGCGCCTTCGGCCTGCGGGTCGGCCGTCCGGTACGGCCGATGCTGGCCGCCTCCGCGCCCGACGTCGCCGAGGCGCTGCAGCGGATCAGCCCCGCAGCGCTGGAGTGGAAGCTGGACGGGATCAGGGTCCAGGTGCACCGCGATGGCGACCGGATCTCGGTCTTCACCCGAAGCCTCGACGACATCACCGCACGGGTACCCGAAGTGGTCGAGGCCGCAGGCTCGTTGGCGGTCGGCTCGGCCGTCCTGGACGGCGAGGCCATCGCGCTCGACCCCGACGAGCGCCCCCGCCCGTTCCAGGTGACCGCCGCCCGTACCGCCTCCCGGCAGGACCCGGCCAGGCTGCGCACCGAAGTCCCGCTCCGGGTCTTCTTCTTCGACCTGCTCCACCTGGACGGCCAGGACCTGATCGACCTCCCGGCCGAGCGGCGCTGGGCCGAACTCGTGCGTGTGGTACCCGGACACCTGCGGGTCCCGCGCACGGTGACCGGGGAGAGCGGGCCGGCGGCCGCGTTCTTCCGCGACGCGCTGGCGCACGGCCACGAGGGCGTGGTGGTCAAGGACCCCGCCGCGCCGTACGCGGCCGGACGGCGCGGTGCCGGCTGGATCAAGGTCAAGCCCCGGTACACGCTGGACCTGGTCGTGACGGCCGCCGAGTGGGGCAGCGGCCGACGCCGGGGCTTCCTCAGCAACCTCCACCTCGCCGCCCGCAACGACGGCGAGGCCGGCCTCGGACCGTGGGTCATGCTGGGCAAGACCTTCAAGGGTCTCACCGACGAGCTGCTCGCCTGGCAGACCGAGCAGTTCCTGGCCCGCGAGGTCTCCCGGGACTCGTACACCGTGTACATCCGCCCCGAACTCGTCGTGGAGATCGCCTTCGACGGCCTGCAGCGCAGCCCCCGCTACCCGGCAGGTCTCGCGCTGCGCTTCGCCAGGGTGCTGGGCTACCGTGCGGACAAGCCGGCTGCGGAGGCGGACACCATCGGCACCGTCCGCGGCCTTGCGACGGACGGGCCGTAGCTCCTCGCGCGGCCCCCGCGCCCGAGCGGGTGAGGGCGGTCAGCTGCTGTTGGGCAGCCCGATCGGGTTGAGCTGGGGGAGTTCGGCGCGGCAGGCGGTGGAGATGGGCTTGAGGGCGGCGGCCAGTTCGTCCAGCTCGGCGCGGTGGAAGCCGGACCAGACGCGGGCGGCGGCCAGATCGGTGGCGGCCTCGAGCGCCTGGTGGCGGTGGCGGCCGTCGGGGGAGATGGTGCCGTCCGGGTTGAGCCAGCCTCGTTCGACCAGGCGGGCGGTGGCGGCGTCCCACTCCTCGTCGGTCCAGCCCCGGAACGGCTGCATGACCTCACGGCGGACGTCCAGCGCACAGCGCACCACCAGCGCCTCGCAGCCGTCGAGTCCCTCGGTGACCAGGGCCGCGACGTGACCGTCGCCCCGGTGCTCGCGCAGCACGGTGGTGGCGTGCCAGAGCCGGGCCAGCCGGCCCTCGGGGCGGGGCAGCGCGGCGTTCGCGGCGGCCAGCACGCGCCCGCAACAGTCCAGGCCGCCCACCGCGCGCTCCAGCAGTTCCACCGAACGATCGATCAGATCCGGCTTCACGGTGGCCAGGACCCGCTCGAGTGCGGCCGATGCCCCCGCCACCCGGGCCTCCAGCGCGGCCTCGGGGGTGGCGCGCTGCCAGACGTCCGGGAGTGCCCGCTCGACCATCCCCGGAGCGAAGTTGAAGAAGGCGGCGATCACCGGGGCGGCCTCCACCGGCCCCAGCGGCGCGGACCGCCCGGCGAAGTAGCCGCGCCAACCGCCGTGCAGCCCCGCCGTCTCGTAGGCCGCGCGCCCCTCGGGCGAGAAGTAGGTGAGAGCGTGCACGGGTTCGAACAGCCACCACAGGGCGCGTGCGGGATGCACCGGCTCGGCCATCGGGACACCTTTCTCGGAGCGGGCCGCGGTGGGGAGTTGCCGCCGGCGGCCCACGGGCAGGTCTTGCGGACGGGCTACCGTGAAAGCGGCCACAGCGTACGAGACACCGGCGCTGAACCGGTGTGATGCGGGTCACGCGCCGATCTCCCGGTACGTCCTGTACAGGCCACAGGAGGGATGATGGACCTCAAGGTGGCCTCCCGCCGCCCGCACCGAATCGTGAAGGTACCCGGAAATGGCGCAGATCAACCCCAGCATCCTGTCCGCCGACTTCGCCCGTCTCGCCCAGGAGGCAGAGGCGGTCCGAGGCGCGGACTGGCTCCATGTGGACGTCATGGACAACCACTTCGTCCCCAACCTCACGCTCGGCGTGCCGGTGGTGGAGGCGCTGGCCCGGGCCACCGACATCCCGCTCGACTGCCACCTGATGATCGAGCAGGCCGACCGCTGGGCCCCCCAGTACGTGGAGGCGGGCGCCGGTTCGGTGACCTTCCACGCCGAAGCCGCCGCCGCCCCCGTCCGCCTCGCCCGCGAGATCCGGGCCAAGGGCGCCCGGGCCTCGATGGCCCTCAAGCCGGCCACCCCGATCGAGCCCTACGAGGACCTGCTGCCCGAGCTCGACATGGTGCTGATCATGACGGTCGAGCCGGGCTTCGGCGGCCAGGCGTTCCTGGACATCATGCTCCCCAAGATCCGCCGCACCCGTGAGCTGATCGACAAGCACGGCTTGGACCTCTGGCTCCAGGTCGACGGCGGCGTCTCCGCCACCACCATCGAGCGCTGCGCCGAGGCCGGCGCCGACGTCTTCGTGGCCGGCTCGGCGGTGTACGGCGCGGCCGACCCGGCCGAGGCCGTCCGCGCCCTGCGCACCCAGGCGGAGGCAGCCACCGCCACCGCACCGTGGGCCTGCGCGCACTGATGCCGACCGCTCGTACGGGCCCCGCCGGCCGCGCGCCGGCGGGGTCTTGCGCGTCGGGCGAGCCGGCGGAGCCGGAACGGGACGGGGCGTACGGAGTCGGGACGGTCTGTGCGCACGGAGTTGGGACGGTCTGGGCCGGGTGGCACCCAAACCGCAGCCGCACGCGCGAGCGCGGCATCGCCGGGGTCACCCGGCGCCGCAGGCGGGGCTGACCCGGCAGGCGAAGCGGGCCCCTTGCACGGCCGACCTGATCGGCGGTGACTTCACCGCCCCAGGCCTGGGATGCGGCTGGTTGGTGACATGACCGAACTGGTCACCGGGGAAGGGAAGTTGTATCTGGCGACGTACATCGACCTGGCCACCAAGGTGGTCGGCCGGGCCCTGGCCGACCATCACCGGGCCGAGTTGCCCATCGTCGCGCTGCGGCTGGCCGCCGGACGTGAGGGCCTCAGGCGGGCTGCATCATGCACACCGATCGCGGCAGCGAGGGTGGACCTCCACTGAATTCCGCTCTGTGGTAAAGGAGTTGGGTGTGCGGCGGCCGATGGCCGCGTCGGGTCCCGTTACGACGACGCCGCAGGGAAAGCTGGTTCGCCCTGTTCAAAGCCTAGATCGGCACGGCGATGTGACCCACTCGGGCCCAGGCCCGAGCCGACGTCTTCCGCTTCATCGAAATCACGTACAACCGCACCCGCCTCCGCAGGCACCCCGAGCTCGGGTGCCTCGCACCGCTCGAAACCCGGGCCCGGCTGCAGCGCGACCTCACCCCCGCAGTATGGAAACCCGCTGTCCAAGATCAGGGGGAACTTCAGATGTCCTTTGACGGGTGATCTCGGCCGATTGCCAGGCGAATCTGACCGCCTGGACCCTCAGTGCGGACAGTGGCCACGTCCGGCCCCGGCCCAGGGCGGCGTCGTGCTGGCGAAGTGTCCGATTTGATGCCGGTTCAGGTATCACGCTCGCAGTGGGCGCCCGGATACCGGCGTAGCGGGCTCTGGTGCGGATCAAGCCCGGCGGGTGGCTGCGGCCGGTGTTGTGGGTCCTCGGAATTGCCTGGGAGGGGTTACTGCTTTCGTTGGGCGTAGTGGCGGGCAGCCTTGGCGCGGTTGCCGCAGCTGGCCATGTCGCACCAGCGGCGGCGGCCGTTCTGGGAGGTGTCGAAGAAGGTCAGGATGCAGGAGTCGTGGACGCATTCGCGGATGCGGGAGGGGCCGCGGGCCAGCAGACGCAGGTAGTCGTCGGCGGCGAGCCAGGCCGGGAGCCAGACCGGGTCGGTGACCTCGGGTTCCTCCTGTGGCTGGCCGTCGGCGTCGAGGGTGCGGCAGATCCTGCCGTGAGCGAGGACCGCGTTGAGTGCAGTGGTGTCCTGCGGGTCGGCGCGCAGCGCGAGCAGCGCGGCGCGGGCCTGGAGCAGCGCGTCGAGAGTCTCGGGGGTGTCGGGGGCGCGGCCGGTGAGGTTGTTGGATGCCAGCCAGACGGCGAGGCCGTGCGGCTGGCGGAAGAGCTGCTCGTCGTGCCAGCGGGTGTTGAGGAGGTCGAGGGAGAGGGGTTCGCCGCGCAGCGGGCGGGGGTCCTGGTCCTGGTCCTGCTCCTGGTCTGCGAGCGCGTCCATGCGGCGAGTCTAACTGTTCAGGGGTCTGGTAGCGGTTGTGACGCTCTGGCTCTAACCGTTATGGTCATGTTGAACGGTTAGAGCTTGCCTGTCTCTCGGAACGGAGTCCGCCCATGCCCGCCTCGCTGCGCACCGGCCACATCGGGATCAACGTCACCGACCTGGACCGCTCGGTCGCCTTCTACCGAGACGTCCTCGGGCTGGAGGTGATGGGCGGCAGCGAGCCCGGTACGCCCCCGGAGCGCCGCCGGGCCCGGCTCGGCAAGAAGGGCGAGTTGGTGCTCACGATCTGGCAGCAGGCATCCGGGGCCCACCCGGTCGACCGGGCCGGACTGCACCACCTCTCCTTCGAGGTGGACTCCGTCGAGGAGATCCGGGAGGCGGAGTGGGCACTCAAGGAGCGCGGCTCGACCTTCCACCACGACGGGATCGTGCTGCACGGACCCGGCCAGGACTCCGGCGGCATCTTCTTCACCGACCCGGACGGCACCCGGCTGGAGATCTACACCGCGAGTGGCGTCGCCGCAGAAGGGGAGGCTCCCTTCGTCGACGCGCCCACCTGCGGATTCTTCTAAACGGCGGCAGGGGTGACGATGACCGGCTACCACGCGGGCGAGCTCGCCGCCCAGGCCCGGGTCGGGGAGACCGAGCGGGCGGAGCACCTCGGGCGCAGCATCCGAAGTACCGTCCCGGCCGTGGCCGCGTCGTTCCTGGCGGAGCGGCAGCTGCTGGTCGTCGGTGCCGCCGACGAGGCCGGGCGGATGTGGGCGACGGTGCTGACGGGCGAGCCCGGCTTCGTCTCCGTCCCCGACGAGCGCACGGTCGCCGTGGACGCGTCCCCGAGACCGGACGACCCGCTGGCCGGTGTACTGCGGGGGAGTGCGCCGGCCCGCGTCGGCACCATCGCGCTGGAGCCCGCGACGCGACGCCGCATGCGGGTCAACGGCGTGGCGGAGGCCGGGCCGTCGGGTCTCCTGCTCCACACCGAGCAGGTCTTCTCCAACTGTCCCAAGTACATTCAGAAGCGGCGGCCGGTCCGGCGTATCCAGAGTACGGAGGCCGGACCGGCGCGCTGGAGCTCCGCGCTGTCGGCGGCGCAGCAGGTGCTCGTCGCGACTGCCGACACCTTCTTCCTCGCCACGGCCGATGCGGAGGGTCATGTGGACGCCTCGCACCGAGGCGGCCTGTGCGGCTTCGTCGAGGTCCTCTCGGAGACCCGGTTGCGGTGGCGCGAGTACGCGGGCAACGGCGCCTACATGACGCTGGGCAACCTGGAACTGAACCCGCGTGCGGGTATCGTCCTGCCGGACTGGGAGAACGGTGACACGCTCCTCCTCACGGGCGAGGCCGGGACGAACTGGCAGGAGCGGTCGGTGGAGTTCGAGTTGACGGCCGCGGTCCAGCTGCCGGGTGCCCTGTCCATGCGCTGGACCGAGCCGGAGTTCTCGCCAGCCAATCCCCCTCTCGGATGAGTGGCCGGAAACGACGACCAACACGAACGGCAGTGCGCGCGCGGCGCAGGAGACCTTCGGCCCCGACCACTCCGCCGCGGAGGCCGCCCGGGAGCGCATCGTCCACCGGCTCCCGGAGGTGGGCTGCCTGACCGGCGGGGCCGCGGCGATAGGAGCCGTGACCGCCGGTCCCCGCGCGGAATGGGTGGTTCGGGGGCAGTGGCTGGTGGGTTGTGGATACAGGACGGCGTCGTGCTGGCGAAGTGTCCGATTTGAGTGCCGATTCAGGTATCCGATGTGGCTGTGGTGTTCAAGGGACGGGCCGGAGCGGAGGCAGGCACGGACTCCGGGTGATCATGAGGTGTCGAGTCCCTGACCACCGCAACGGAAGACCGTGCCTGCCTGATCATCATCGCCCATTCCCACTGGCCTGGGCCAGCTCGCCTCCGCCCGTCCCGCCGCGCCCGGGGAACACCTGTACCTGCTGGACCACCTTGCGACGGTGCCCGATCCGCGACGGGCCAGGGGCCGCCGCCACCCTCTTGCCTTCGTCCTCGCGCTCGCCGCGTGCGCGGTGCTGGCCGGCGCGAAGTCCCTGACCGCGATCGCGGAGTGGGCCAACGTACGCGACACCACCTTCGCCGAGGACGCCTCACGCGTGCGGACCGGCACGGCACCCCGGGCCATGGCCGCCCTGCGCAACCTGGCCATCGGCACCCTCCGCCTCACCGGCTGCGACAACATCGCCGCTGGCCTGCGCAAACATAGCTGAGACGAGACTCGACCACTGGCCACCCTCGGCATCACGTGATCAAACCGGACAGATCACCAGAACGACGCCGCCCTGGGCCCCGGCCGGGCTATGTGCTGATGCTGGACTGCCCGTTGACCGAGACCACGACCACCGAGGTCTCCCGCTTCCATGTCGGAGAGTGTGGGAGAGGTATTGGACGTTTCGGCTGGTCATCGCGCGTGGCAGGCTTCGGTGTGCTCGGCTTGCAGTCGTCGCGGGCGTCGGCCACGGTGGAAGAGTAGGACCATTTGGGAAATACCTGACAGCAGGTGACTGCGAAGCACGGCAAAGCAGTGGGGTTTTTCGGAGGCCGCATGCTACCGGTGAAATGGATTCCCAAAGCTGTCGGCAGGTGGGAAGTCGGCGGTGAGGCCGCGGCTGTGGACCAGGTCTTCGTGAGGATAGAGAAGATCGGCGCAATGGGTGCCCTGATCGGGGCACTGGAACAGCTCGCTACTACGTCCGCGCTGGCCAATGACGGCATATTCTCCTGGTCCGTGAACCAGACCCGGTTCCGCGGCATCGAACGATTCCCGATGAAGTATGTTTCCAAGCTGCTGGACTACCCGCGGGTAATCGCGATTCCGCAGGTACGACTGACGGCTGCGGCCCGGATGCTATTAGGCCGGCCAGGCAGCAGCGAGCGTGCGCTGTTGCTTTTCGTCCTCACCGGCACCGCCGCTGGCATGCAGGTGCGCCAGTGCTACGGATACGACGGTTCGGACAACATCTCTTTGATCACCTTCCTGGTTGCGGCGATAGAGAAGGCGTTCCCCGGCGACTACCAAGCCCGGGAGGCATGCATCCGGTTCATCGCCTTCCAGTCGTGCGTGGCCTATGCCGCCGCCGGAGCGGTAAAGCTGGTGTCTCCGATATGGCGGGACGGCTCCGCCATAACCGGAATCTTCCGCACCAGCGTATACGGGGACAAGGGGCTGTACCGGTTGCTCTGCCTTCATCCCGCTGTTCCCCGCATCGTGGCATGGAGCGTTATCCTCGGCGAGCTGACGTTTCCGCTGGTGCTGGTCGCACCCAAGCCGGTGGCCCGGGGCATCCTGGGAATGGGTGTGCTCTTCCACCTCGCCAACGGCAGGTTCATGGGTCTGAACCGCTTCTTCTGGGCGTTCACGGCCACCTACCCGGCGGTCGCCCACGTGTCTCGGTCGTTGCGCCCATGAACACCCGCGACGCGGTCGAGGCAGGTGGCCGGAGCCGCAGCAGTGAGATCCAGGACCGGTTGATGGCCGGCGCTCTGGTCACCACGGCGGTGGGAGTCATCGTCACGGAGTTGAAGCGGAACGGCGCGCTGTCGGCTGCACCGGGTCGGATCGTCCGGGTGGGCGGCCGTCCGCTGCACATTCTGGACACGCCGGGGCAGACGCCGACGGTCGTACTGGAGAGCGGCCTGGCCAATCCGGCCACGGTCTGGAGCTGGGTCCTTCAGCAGCTTCGCGAGGACACCCGCGCTGTGGCGTACGACCGACCCGGCATCGGATGGAGCGCCGCTGGGCGCACCAGGCTGGACGGTGCCCGGTATCCGGAACACCTGCTTGAGGTCCTTCACCGAGCGAGTGCGCGAGCCCCCTTCGTGCTGGTGGGCCACTCGGTCGGCGGGTTGCTGATCAGGATCTTTGCCGAACAACACCCCGAACTGACCGCCGGCCTGGTGTTCGTGGACTCCACCCACCCCGACCAGTACCAGCGATCGCCCAGACAGTGGGCGGGCCTGCCTCTCTTCCGGCAATCCCTGGACCGGATGATCACGCGGGCTGCTCTCAGGCTGCCTGTGGGCAATGCGGCGACCGAGGCTTTGGAGTTCCTGCCGGCGCGGGTTTCCGGTCCGACGACGCAGGCCATGTTCCGGTTCTCCTCGCTGCGCGCCGCACGGGGTGAGCTCAACCTGAGCCAGGTCGACTGGTCGAGCCGGGCCGCGTTGCTGACCTCGGTGACACCGTGCCCAGTCGCGGTGGTCTCCGCGGCCGTGACGCACGAACAGGATCCCGTGTACGCCGAGCTTCAACAGGAGCTCGGGGCGCTGTCCCCCGTCAGCCGGTTGGAGATCGTGGCGGGGGCCAGCCACGAGTCCCTGCTCACCGACCAGTTGCACGCCGAGAGGGTGACTGACGCCATCCACTGGGTCATCGACAACGCCCGGGACGGTGCGGCCCCGGTCGAGACGCCTTCTCCGGCTGTACGAAACCCCGCAGGACCGACCGCAGCCCGGTGCGGGCCGGTGACTGCTGAGGGTGAAGAGGATTGTGGTGAGAGGTTGCCGAAATCATGGCTGCGACGACCACCAGGCTGATACCCCGTCTGCTGCTTTACGCGACCCTGTGCGCTTGGGGGAGTTTCACCGCGCTCCGCCAGATGGGTCTGGCCAGGAACCTCCTCGTCCGCCTGAACTGGCTCGGCAGGATCGTCCCCAATTACCGCTTCTTCGGGCCAACCCCCTCGATGCACGATCTGCACATCCTGGTACGGGACAAGCTGTCCGGCGGGCGGGTCGGGCGGTGGCGGGAGTTGGACGTCGCCCAGGAGCGCAGACCAGTCCACACACTATGGGCCCCGCATCGCCGGGTGGAGAAGGGGCTGCTCGACGCCGCGAGGGAGATGGCGGTCATCAGGCGGCGGAACGCCGAAACCAGACAGTGGAGGACCACCATCGCCTACCTGGCGCTCCTGAACATCGCCACGTTCGGAGTCCCCCACGATTCCGATGCACGGCAGACGCAGTTCGCGATCGCCAGGGCGGCGGCATACGAGCAGGGAGTCGAGCCGGAAATACTCTTCGTCTCTGCCTTCCATGACTTGGACGCCGGCCCTGGCGCAAGCGAAATTCCTGCGAGAAGAAGAGGAGAGTGATTCGGATGTTCGAGGTGAAGGTATCGGCGGTGACCAGGTTCGCCGACCGTGTCGTCGGGACGGGGACGGGGACGGGGACGGGAACGGGCCTGGCGGCGGTCTCGGCCACACCCACGCTCTGCGCGGACATCGGCGACGACGTCCATGGCACCCAGGACATCGGCGACGACGTCCGGGAGGCCCAGGAAATCGGCAACGAGGTCAACGACGTCCAGTCGGACGTCGAGGCGGACGTCCTGTCGGACATCGGCAAGGACGTCCTGGACGCCATCGCGAATTTCACAGAGGAGGCAACGTTGGTCGGGGGCCTTGATGTGGCCGACGTCGTGGGGGCCGAGGGCGACCCGGCCAAGGGCGTGTTCTCCGAGAGCGCCTCGGTGGGCGAACTGCTCCGTGTTCGCAAGACTGCGCTGGTAAGCGCCCGGAACCGCGCTGAGCGGATGACCCGGCACGGTCGGCCGCTGCCCGCCTCGTCGTCTCCCCGTGGCAGTCGGGTGAGCAGGGTCGGGGACTGGCGCGGCGGGCTGTGAGGGCCCCGTATCCTGCGGGGCTCGGAAAGCCCTCGCTGTAGGTCAAGCCGCATAGCGATACTGATTGATGACACCGCCGAGGATGTGGTTGCGCAGGAGTCTGCGGTCTTCGATCTCGTGCACGGTGGTGGGCAGCCGGTCGGCTGTGGGCGGTAGTTGGTTTCGGGCCCGGTGTGGTCCGTGTTCGTCGTAGTGCTGCTGGTGGGCGGCCAGGACGTGCCGGGTGTGGGTCTCGTTCACGCTGCGGCGGGGGCCTCCTCGAGGTCCTCGCCGTCCTCCGCCCCGCCGCCCGGGATCTCCCACGGTCCGGCAGGTGCCTCGCCGGGGCGTGCCGCACCAGGATCCGCCCGTCGGTGTCGGCCACGACAGCATCGGGAACCACCCGATCGATGTCATGGGCTTGGGCTGTCCACAACCCGCTGATCGACCGTCAACGTCCCGTCTACGGACCGCTGGTGTTCTACCGGTCACGGAGGCTCGTCCATTCGAGTCGGCCCGGGCCGCGTTCACGGATGCGGCCGGGCACCCCGTGCTGCCCGTCTCCTCCGCGGTAGCTCGCGTGTGCGCAGCACCGAGACGTCCGGCAGGACCGGGCAGTTCACCCCGCTGTCCTGGAAAGGAACTCTTCGTTGTCCATGAAGCCCGTCAAGCGCCTGGCGGCGCTCGCCGCAGTGGTGGGTACGGCCCTTACCGGCACCCTTGCCCTCGGCGGTACCGCGCAGGCCAGCCCAGCCAACGCGGCGCGCAGCACCGTGATCAATCTGCACAACGGCACCGGCTGCACGCTGACCCTCCAGAGCGAGGACCTCGCCCACGGGGTCTGGGACGCCCCGCCCCCCCAGTACGTCTACAACACCCGGGACGTGACCGTTTCCGCCGAGTCGAACGGATTCATGACCGGCGACGAGGGGGGGTTCACGTACGTGGCCGGCGACTGCGAGGAGGACTGGCGGAACGGCCACACGGTCCTGTTGCAGTTCGACAACCCCTACGCCGGATCGAACGGCTACTACTCGAACGGAAGCGGCGCGTTCCGCTTCACCAGTTCCGGCGGGGAGGGCAACAACGCGGTCATCAACTGGGGTGTCTGGAAGTCGTAGCCGTCGCCCGCACCACCCATCGGGACCTTCCTCAAGGGAGAACGCAGTGAAGAAGCTGACACGCGCCGCGGCCGTCGCCTTGGCGGGGGCGGCCGCACTCTCGGGAGCCGCGGTCATGAACGCGCCGACCGCATCCGCCGCGGCCATGCGGCAGACCTCGATCTACCTGCACAACGGTACGGGGTGCACGCTGAACCTGGTCGAGAGCCCGCTCGCCCACGGAGGCTGGTACATCGACCCGCTGTCCTCGATCGGCAACACCCAGGACGCGCTGTTCAAGGCGGGCAGCATCGGGTTCATGACCGGGGACGAGGGGCACGTCACCTACCGGGCCTCCGACTGCGAGGAGGGCTGGCGGAACGGCCACACCGTCTACCTCTACTTCGACAACCCCTACGCGGGGTCGAACGCCTACGCGGAAAACGGTGATGGAGCGTTCCGGTTCACCCGGTCCGGCGGATCCGGTGACGACGCCGTCGTCTACTGGGGCGCTTGGAAGGCATAGCAAAGCTCCGGGGTTGCGGGTGGTTGTGCGCCGACGGCCGTGTCGTCGGCGCACAACGGGCCCTCGGGAATGTCCGGCGGATCACTGATGCATCCGCAACCGGCGACGGGGACCCTTCCCGACGGCGCTGTTCCGTCGTTCCCGGGCGTGCCGGGGCCGGGGTGTGCGGTGCCCAGGTCGACGATCACCAATCAGCGATCACCGCTCGCGGTCCTTGGTGAGCCCGGAACCTTCAAGGGTGAAGTCCCAGTCGGACCACCGGAAGCGTCGACCCCTGGTCAGGGGCAATGCGGTCGGTATCATGTGTGGCGGTTGGTTTGTGGGCAGAGGGGGCGGTTGGTGGGCGGGTTGCGGTTCGCCGTGCTCGGGCCGGTGCGGGGGTGGCGGGACGAGGGGGAGCTCGCGCTCGGGCCGCCTCAGCAGCGGAGCATGCTGCTCTCGCTGTTGCTCCGCGCCAATCATCCGGTGTCGGCCCAGCAGCTCATCGACGACCTGTGGGGCGAAGAGCCACCCGCCAAGGCCGCGGGTGTGATCCGGACGTACGTCCACCGTCTGCGCCGGATCCTCGGGCCCGCCGCGCTGACCTCGCTCGACGGGGGCTATGTGCTCGCGGTCGAACCGGGGCGGCTGGACACGGATCGTTGCGAGGAACTGATCAGCAAGGCGAAGCGGTGCCGCGGTGCCGGGGAGTGCGCTCGCGCCGCCACCACGCTCCGCTCCGCGCTGGCCCTCTGGCACGGTGAACCGATGCCCGGACTCCCCGGCCCCTACGCCGAGCGGCAGCGCGGCGAGTGGACCGAACGCCGAGTGGCCTTACTGGAGTTGTGTCTGGAAGCCGAGGTCGAAGCCGGGCTGTCCGGCGAGATCGTGGCCGAGCTGGCCGCCGTCGCGGCCGAACACCCGCTCCGGGAGCGGCTCAGCGAGCTGCTGATGCTCGCCCTCTACCGGACCGGCCGGCAGGCCGAGGCCCTGAACGTGTACCGCGCGACGGACCGGCGGCTGCGGGCGGAACTCGGCGTCACCCCGGGGCCCGGCCTGCGCGAGTTGCAGCGTCGGATCCTGGCGGCCGACGCCACCCTGGTAGCGCCCGCTCCGCCCCGGCCAGCCGCCGAGGAAGCCGACTCGCCGTACCAGGCGCCGGTGCGGCCGACCCAAGTCCCGGCCGACGTCACCGACTTCACCGGCCGCCAGGCAGAGATCAAGGCACTGCGGACCGTCCTGCTCGCTCCCCGCAGCATGCCCGTGGCGGCCGTCGCAGGCCTGGGCGGCGTGGGCAAGACCGCGCTGGCCGTCCATGTCGCGCACGGGCTCGCCGCCGACTTCCCCGACGGCCAGCTCTACGTCGACCTGCACGGGGCCGACGGCCGCCCGACCCGGCCCGAAGAGGCACTGGGCGCCTTCCTGCGGTCCCTCGGCGTGCCGACGGACGGCCTGCCACCCAAACTCGCCGAGCGCTCCGGCCAGTTCCGCTCACTGCTCTCCGGCCGACGGGTGCTGGTCGTGCTCGACAACGCCCGGGACGCGGAGCAGGTCAGGCCGCTGCTGCCGGGCGGGCCCGGCTGCGCCGTGCTCATCACCAGCCGGGCCAGGCTGGGTTCGCTCCCCAACGCGCACTTCACCGAGCTGTCCGTCTTCGCCCCGGAGGAGGCCGTCGGCCTGCTCGGCCAAGTGGTCGGCCAGGAACGGCTACTGGCCGAGGCAGACGCGGCAGGGGAGCTCGTCCGCCTCTGCGGCCACCTCCCGCTGGCCGTACGCATCCTCGCCGCCCGGCTGGCCTGCCGTCCGAGTTGGACCGTGGCCCGGCTGCTCGACAAGCTGTCCGAGAGCCGCTACCGCCTGGACGTGCTGCGCACCGGAGACCTCGCCGTCGAGTCGGCCTTCCGCTTCGGCTACGACCAGCTGGACGCCGAACAGGCGCGCGCATTCCGCCTGTTGGCGGTGCCCGATGCGCCCGATCTGTCGCCGGCCGCGGTCGCGGCGGTGCTCGACCTGCCCCAGTACGAGGCCGAGGAGCTGGCCGAGTCGCTGGTCGACTGCTCGATGCTGGAGACCGTGGCGCCGGACCGCTACCGGCACCACGACCTGCTGCGCGCCTTCGCCCAGCGACTCACCCGGGACTCGGAGACCATCGAGGACTGCCGAGCCGCCGCCCTCGTCCGGCTGGCGACCCATCACCACACCGAGACCACTGCCGCTCTGGGCCCGTCAGCCGCCCGTGCGGCGCTGCCCACCACCGAAGCACCGCACACTCCCGACGCCCGCGCGGCCGCTCGCGGTCGCGGCGAGTACCTCAGCATCGGCGCACTGGTCAGCCAGTACGCCAGGCTCCCCGAGTCGACCCGCCTCGATCTGATGGCCGAACTGCTGCTCGGCTGCAGCCTGTTGTGCGAAACCGGCCAGGCGACCCGGCCGCTGGGTCATGCGGCCAAGGACCTGCTGCACGCCGCCATCCAGCAGGGCCACCGTGCGGCCGAGACCAGGGCCCGGCTGGTGCTCGGGCGGTTGCTGACCGAGGTCGGGTCCGAACCGTCCGCCCTGGCCGAGCTGCTCAGGGCCCGCGATCTGTGCACCGCCCACGACCTGCCGAGGCCCCTGCTCGCCCTCGCCCACGCCTCATTGGCCGCCTGCTTCGTCCAGGTCGGCAGGCCGAGCGACGCGGTCGAGGGCTTCACGGCGGCGGTCTCGGTCTGGGAGCGGCTCGGCGACCGCCGCTCGGTGGCGGGCGAGCTGCTCAACCTGGCCGGTGCGTTCGCGGAGCTCGGTAGGTTCGAGGCCGCGATCCGCGTCATCGACCAGTCCCTGGCGATCTGCCATGAGCTCGCCGACCGAGAGCTCCAGGCGCTCGCCCTCGACTCGTTGGGGACGATCGCCCACGACCGCGGTGAGTTCGAGCAGGCCCTGGAGCACCACCGGGGTGCCCTCGCCCTGCTGCGACCGGACGACCGCCGTCGGACGGGCCGTACACTCCTGCAGCTCACCGAGTCGCTGCGTGCCGTCGGCCGGAGTGCCGAGGCGGTGGAGGCAGCCGGCCGGGCGGTCGAGGTGCTGACGCTCGACGGCGACCGCAGGGGTCGGGGGCTGGCCCTGGCGGCGCTCGGCGACGCGCTGGCCGACCGCGACGCCACCAAGGACTCGGCCCAGGCCTGCTGGTCAGAGGCTCACGACATCCTGGCCGCTATCGGCTCCCCCGAAGCCGACCGACTGCACGCCCTGATCGGACCTGGTCGGCCGGCCGACCGGCCCCGTCGGCAGTGGCCGTCCTGGCTGCCGGCCTGACGGGTCAGGAGATGGTCCACACCTGGTTGGGCGCGTTCGAGCAGGCCTGCACGAAGGCCCACTGGGCGAGCCCGCCGGACGTCAGGCACTGCTTGGTGTAGGAGTTGAGGATCTGGTAGCCGCCCGTGACCGGCGCGAAGGACCAGAGCTGGTTCTCGTCGCCCGGTGGGTTCGTCCAGATCTGGATCTTCCCGGTGGCCAGCTCCAGGTCCAGCACCTTGGTGTAGTTGCTGGAGCCGTTGCGCAGGAAGTACCTCCCCTCGGAGAACTTGTCCAGCCGCCACAGCTGGGCCGGGGTGCGGTTGACGAGGTAGGTGCCGACCAGGTTCCCGTCCTTGTCGGTGGAGTTGGAGTTGTCCAGCGCGAAGCCGCCGGAGGCGAGCTGCGCGAAGGCGGGCAACTGCGGCTCCGGCTTCGGCGGCGGCGTGGGCTGCGGTTGTGCCGTGGCCGTGGTTGTGGCCGCTACGGAGGAAGCGGGCGGGGGCGGGGGTGAGGGTGAAGCCGCGGCGGCCGGGGCGGACGGGGCCGGCCGGCTGGGCGCGGCGGAGGTACGGCGAGCGCCGGACGCGGGCCCGGCGATGGGCGTACCGCTCTCGCCGGCGCTGGGGCTGGCGGACGGCGCCGGAGTCGTCTCCTGCGTCGACGGCAGCCCGCCGAGCGGGCGGCCGACACCCGTCGGCCCGGGCTTGACGGGCCGTGTGAGGTCCACCGTCGTCCCGGCGCCGATCGGGTCGCCGGTCGCCAGGTTCTCCCGGCCCTGTTGGAACAGCGTCGCCCCGGCAGCCCAGGTGGAGCAGGGCAGTAGCACCACCGCCACCGCGAGCAGCACGCGCCGGCGAAGGCCCGCACGCGGTGTACGCCCGGCGGCCGGCCGGAGCGATTCCGAGGTCGGCGGTACGTCAGTTCCGGCCAGCGCCAAGGCATCCCGCACCGCCGTGGCCATGGCCGCCGCGTCGGGCCAGCGATCGCCGGGCTCCTTGGCCATCGCTCGCTCGACGAGCGCCCGCACCGGCTCGGGAACCTGGGCGGGAAGCGGTGGCGCGGGCTCCGTCAGGTGCTTGAGGATCACCTCGAGGGCGGTCTCCCCGTCGAAGGGCAGGCTCCCGGCGAGGCATTCGTAGAGGACCACACCGACTGCGTAGAGGTCCGCCGAGGCGGTGACCGTCCCGGTGGAGGCCTGCTCCGGCGCCTGGTACGCGGCGGTGCCGAGCACCATCCCCGGTACGGTCAGCCGGGCGTTGCACCCGGGCCGGGCGATGCCGAAGTCCGCGATCACCACCTGCTCGCCACGGACCATCAGGTTGGCCGGCTTGATGTCCCGGTGGACGACTCCGGACTCGTGCGCGACCGCCAGCGCCTCCAGCAACTGGAGAGCCATCCGGAGGGCCTCCACCACCGGCAGACGGTCGCGGCGCTCCAGCACGGTGCTCAGTGGTTCCCCGTCGATCAGCTCCATGACCAGGTACGCGACCGAGCGCTGCCCGTCCTCGGCACTGTGCCCGTAGTCGTGGACGCCGACGATGCCGGGATGCCGCAGCCCCGCCATGACACGGGCCTCGGCATGGAAGCGTTCGGCGAAGCCCGACTCGTCCAACAGGGCGGGCTTCAGGACCTTGACCGCCACCCGGCGGCCCAGGACCTCGTCCTCGGCGAGCCACACGTCGCCCATCGATCCACCGCCCAGCCAGTCCACCAGCCGGTAGCGGTCGCCGAGCGAGGTGCCACGCATGGTTCTCCCTGAATCAGATCCGCGGGCGCACCCCGGCCCGTCCCCCGTCCGAGGTACGCTCCGAGGAGCGTGACACCGGCCGATAACTGCCGACTTGGCGTCGGATAAATGAGGACTTGCTTCCTCCCCACCGCCTCACCCGCGTCAACGCCGGCGTTGACGCGACATCGGCGCCCTGCAGACGAGCTTGCGTTGCCATCGCCCTGGAAGGCTCCCGCTCCGGAGCCGCCGGGAAGGAAACGTCAGTGCACACATCCGTACCACCATGACCGCGCCGCAGGCAGTGCGAGCTGCCAGGCCGAGCCGTGGGACCCGACCGGCAGTTGGACAGCCTCCCGGCGCGTGACTGTGACGGGAGCAACGGGCAGTGGTGGCGATTCCTCGAGGCCCAGGGCAGCGCCTTCAGGGGAGGCACACCTGAGGACGGTACCCCGTACACGCTGACCTCCTACCCGGGCTTCGTCACCGAGCCCATGACGGACCAGCAAGGCGGGGGTGGCCTCAGGCCGCGGGATGCGAATCCCGGCGTTCCTGGCCGCGGTAGAGCTGCGGAGCGGGCCGGGCCACGCGAAGACCCGGGTGGCGAGCCGGCGGCTCATCCGTGCGGCCGCGGTGAGGCAGGACGGGAGCGCTGCGCGGTTCCTCCTCGGACGGGAAGTACCTCGCCAGCTCGTGCCGGCCGCTGATGCGCAACTTCCGGTAGGAGTGGGTGAGATGGGACTCGACGTTGCGCAGGCTCACCTTCAGCTGCTGGGCGATGCTGCGGTTGCTCATACCGCGTGACGCGAGTGCGGAGACCTGCCGTTCGGTGGGGGTCAGCAGCGATTGAGTGGAGTCCTTGCGCGGGTCGGGCCGCCCGCCCGCGCCCCTCAGTTCCCGCTGCACCGCCTTCACCAGGCCGTCGGCGCCGAGCGAGATGCCGACTTCGTTGGCGCGGTGAAGTAGTTCGCGGGCGCGCCCGACCTTGCCGCTCTGGCAATGGGCGCACCCCGCCGTGTACAGGGCGTGGGCGAACTGCAGTGGCATCGAGGCCGGTTCGAGGAGTTCCACGGCCTGGCTGGCGAGCCGGAGCGGCTCGCGTCCCGAGCCGACGGCGGCCTGGGTGACCAGGGCCCGGGCCAGGGCGAAGGGGGCGTTCCAGCGACGGGCCAGGTCGGCCTCCTCCTGGGCGATCCGGCGGGCGTCGGCCACGTCGCCGAGTGCCATCCGGAGCGTGGCCAGGGTCGAACGCCAAGGCAGGATCGCCGGGTTGACGACGCCCCGGCGCTTCAGCTCCGCCGCGCAGTGGGCGATCAGGGCGAGGCCACGCTGGGTCTCGCCCAGCCGTCCGAGAGCTCGTCCGGCGCTGTGCAGGAGGTGGAGCCGCCACCAGGTGCCGGGTTGGTCGCCGGGGAGCGGCGGGGCCTCGTCGAGGAGGGCGCCGGCTCCGGCGATATCGTCCTTCTCCAGGGCTGCGTCGATGAGGACGCTGCGGGCGAGTGCCCCGGTGTGGTACCGGTCGGCGCCGATCCCGGTGAGCAGGTCCATGGCGTGGCGGGCGTCCTCCTCGGCCTCGGTCAGCAGACCGCGGTGGAGCTGGACCAGGCCGCGCACGGCCAGGGCCTCGGCGATCCGGGTCACGGTCCCCTCGGCACGAGCCAGTCGCACCTCGGTGTCCAGGTGCCGCTGGACCTCCTCCACGTCGCCGGCCCAGAGCAGGGCGAGCAGCGCGTGGTACCAGGTGGTCGAGCCGTACGGGGCGCGCGGCACAGACAGAATGCGGTGGGCGATCCGCCGTACCGCGGGCGCGGAGTCACCGGCGGCGGTACGGAGCAGCAGCACCCGCGCCAGCCGGTCCTCGTCCCCGTCCCAGGGCTGGTAGGTGCCCTCGTGGATCCGTACGTGGGTGAGCCCCCGGTGCAGTCGCGCGGCGGCGGAGGGGTCCCGGCCACCGATCTCCCGCTGGGCGTCCTCCAGGACTTGGCGAGCGCGGGCGGGTTCGTCGAGGCGGAGCAGGATGTCGGACAGCCGCAGCGCCTGGCGGGTCCGCTCGGCGGACCCGGAGGCGATGGCGACGTGTCCGGTCAGCGCACGGGCGGAGGCAGGCAGGTCCAGGCCGGTGAGGGCCTGGATCCGCAGGTCCTCGGCGCGTGCGGCGAGCTCGGTCGGCACACCGTGCAGGACGGCCTTCTCGATCAGGTGGCGGGCGCCCGCCGGGTCGAGGCCGACCATGCCGTGGGCGATGTCCAGCAGTAGCCGGGCCATCCACGGCTCGTCCAGGCGGTGGGAGCGCAGCAGATGGCCGGCGATGTCCTCGCAGGGGGCGCCGCGTCGTTTGAGGCAGCGGGCGGCGAGACGGTGGAGTTCGGCGCGCTCGGCGCAGGGGATGTCCTGGTAGAGCAGCTCGGCCAGCACGGGGTGGCGGAACTTCAGGTCGTGCGGACACAGCAGCCCGGACTCGGTGAGCCGGGTGAGACATCGGCAGGCGTCCTCCGTGGACACCCCGCACAGGTCGGCGAGGAGGGGGGCGTCCAGCGCCGTGCCCAGGATGCTGGCGCACCGGGCGACTTCGATGCCGTTGGGGTCCAGGCGCCGGAGCATGCACAGGATGCGTTCCTTGACCGACTGGAGGCGCAGCCGTTCGTCCGGCGGGTCCGCCGGTCGGGCCCCGATGGGGCGGGGAGGAGCGGTGCGGGCCGCGGGCACGGTCCGTATCTGCTCGGTCAGCAGATACGGGTTGCCGCCGCTGTCGGCGATCAGGGTGTCCACGGAGTGGTGTTCGTGGCCGCAGAGTTCGGCGGCGAGGTCGAGGGCGGCGCTCGGGTTGAGGTCGTGCAGATGGATGTAGCGGTCGGGGCGGATGCCCTCCATGAACTCGACCAGCAGGTGCTGGTCGGTCGCCGCTTCGCCACGGCGCTTGGTGACGAGCAGCAGGACGGGGAGGTTCTCCAGACGGCGGCTCAGGAAGCCCAGCCACAACAGGGACTGCCGGTCGGCGTGCTGGACGCAGTCGACCGTCAACAGGATCGGGGTGCGCTGCGCGGCCCTGCCCAGGCATGCGCACAGCTCCGCGAGGAGCGGGTAGACGCGTTCGGCCGGCTCGTCGTCACCTCGGGACGCACCGCATAACGAGAAGGCGCGCTGCCAATCGCCCGCCGCTTCGGGCAGCGTCCCGAGGAGCTGGTGCACGACCCCCAGGGGAAACCGCTGTTCGGTCAGGGACGCGGTGGCCGAGAGCACGATCATGCCCTGCTCCCGGGCGGTCTCCCCGGCCCAGCGCAGGAATGAGGTCTTGCCCGTGCCGATGATTCCCTCCACCAGCGCGACCGCGCCCGCGCCGACTCTCACGGAGTCGAGCAACTCAGTGATGATCTTGGATTCTTCGCTTCTGCCGAATAGCTCCAGGGGCACGGCCCCTCCACCTCCTGCCTAATCGGTGAACGACCTGGGTGACGCGGAAATTGCCTGAGGCTGTCGACCTGCGGACCGAGAAACGCTGACCACACAAATAGCGTGTACACACAGATGTGAACTGACGTTAGCACGCCGGCCGTTGAGTTCGTACAGCGTATTCGGCCCGACGGTTCCCGAGGGTGGTCCTTCGGTCAGTGCTTCGGAGCGACCGTATTGATGTCCACGGGCACCGCACGGGTACGGTCGGCCTGGCTCAGCGCCGGTGACCTGCGACGGGTACGGAAAGCGGTCGCGGCGCATCGCGGAATATTCACTTCCACTGTTGGCGGAAATCTGACGGAAGGATCGGTACCCCGTGTCTGCGATCAGTGAGCGCTGCGCCGAGGTACGGCAGGTGAGCGGCCGATGGTGAGCGACTACTCCGTGCGGCTGTTCTGCCTCCCGTTCGAGGGCGTCTCGGCGGGCGTGTACCTGCCCTGGAGCGACCTGCTCGGGCCCGCGGTGGTCGTCACACCGGTGGAGTTGCCGGGGCGAGGTCGGCACCCGCGGACCCGCCCGTACGAGCGCCCGGAGCCGCTGCTGGCCGAGATCACGCAGTTCGTGTGCCGCATGCGCGACCGGCCGTTCGCGCTGTACGGGCACGGCTTCGGCGCTCTCCTCGCCTACGAGATCGCGGCCCGGCTGGAGTGGGAGCACGATGCGGTGGCCGAGCGGCTGTACGTGTCCGGCGCCGGTGTGCCGCACCGGCCGGCGCCGGAGCAGGCGATCGGCCGGCTGCCGGACGCCGAGCTGCTGCGCAGGCTCGGCGAGCGCGGCCGGATACCCCCGGGTGCCCAGGACCCCCGGCGGGCGGTTCGGGTGCTGCCCGCGCTCCGGGCGGACCTCGCCGTCCTGGCGGCGTACCAGCGCGATCCGCGCCATGTCCTGCACTGCCCGGTCACCGCCATGGGCGGGGTGGACGACCGCAGCGTCACCCGCGCCGACCTGGCCGGATGGCGCCGGTGCACCCGGCGCGCCCTGCGGGTGCGGACCTTCCCCGGCGGCCACTACGTCCCGCTCACCGCCCGAGCGGAGCTGCTGGAGACGTTCAGCTGGGACCTGATGCACCAGCAGACCGCACCCCGCACAGTCGCCCGGGCGTACTGAGCGGTTCCCAAAACGGCAACAAGAATTGTCCGGCAGGCGCGACGTCCACATGCTGGGCGTCGGAGGTGACCGTATGACCACGTATCACACCGAGGACCTCGATGGTGACGCCCACCGGGTCGAGCCGGAACTGGAGGCGGAACTCCACTCCGGCTGCCTGGCGGAGGCGTCCCGCTGGCTGCGGGGCCTGCTGGGGCCCGAGGAGCGGGTGACGGCGGCAGTGCGCCGCGTGTTGGACGTGGGCAGCGGGCCGGGCGTGGCCTCCTGTGAGCTGGCCCGCGCCTTCCCGCAGGCGGACGTCATCGCGGTGGACCGGTCCCACTCGCTCCTCGCCCGGGCCGGGGTCCGGGCGGCGGAGTGCGGGCTGGCCGGACGTCTCACCACGCTGCGGGCCGAACGTCCCGAGGAGTTCGGTCGGTTGGGACCGGCGGAGGTGATCTGGACCGGCAACGTCTGCCGCCACCTGGGTGACCAGCAGGCGGCCCTGGGGAGCCTGGCGTCCGCCCTGCGGCCCGGCGGGCTGCTCGCCGTCTGCGAACGCGGTCTTCCGCTCCGCTTCCTGCCCCGCGACATCGGCATGGGCCGGCCCGGCCTCCAGGCCCGCCTGGACGCGGCGCTGGAAGAGCGTTTCGCGGCCCGTCGCGCCGGGCTGTCCGGTACCACCTCCGTGGTCGAGGACTGGCCGCTCCTGCTGGCGGCGTCCGGGCTCGTCCCCACCGGCAGCCGCACCTTCCTGATCGACCTCCCCGCCCCGCTGGGCCTGGCCGCGCGCCGCTATCTGCACACCCGGCTCACCCGGCTGCTCGCCGAGATCGGCGACCGGCTCACCCGCGCCGATCGGCTGACCGTGGAGCAACTCGTGGATGAGGAGGCAGATACCGGCATCCTGTGGCGATCGGACGCCTTCTACCTCACGGCGCTCACCGTGCACACCGCCCGCCGGTGCGCTCGCGCCTGACCGCACCGCCGTAGTGGAACCCGGCCTTCGACGTTCTGGCAGGTTCGGGTGATCAGGCTGCGCTGGCTGCGGCCCGGGCCTGCTGGACGGCGCGGATTTCCTCATTGAAGCATCGGCGGGTCCCTCCCCGGAGGCGACACAAGCACCGCCGATGCTTCTCTGCTGCCGCCGGGCCGAAGCGGCCAGATGACGTCACATCACCCACGCGAGCGACCCGGACGACGATCAACGAGAACGTCGAAAAGTCGAGAGCGGAATATGCCTGCGGCTTTACCGCACGCCGGCTCCGAACAGCACGTCCTCATTTCCTGTCACGGAGGACGTGCCCGTCGGCATGCCCGCCAAGCATTCGGCGCCGATTCTTCGGTCAGCCCTACGGTCGCACCGTATTGAGGCCCCCACCCCCGCACTCCTAGGTTCCTTCCCGTGGCCGTCGCCACGAGCAATCGGATGAAGCGTATGGATGACGGAGGGCGCGTGAAGATTCAGGTTCTCGGCCCGCTGCATGCCGAGACCGGCGGAGTTCCGGTCGTCCCGACGGCGGGCAAGCAGCGGCAGATTCTGGCGCTCCTCGCCCTCCACGCAGGGCAGCTCGTGCCGGTGACGACGCTGGTCGAGGAGATCTGGGGCCCCCGGCCGCCGCGCAGCGCGCGCACCACCGTCCAGACTTACGTCCTGCGGCTGCGGCGCACCCTGGCCGCCGCCCTCGGCGGTCAGGACGGCCCGGCCCGCGCCCGGGAGCTGCTGGCCACCGGGCACGGGGGTTACCTGCTCCGGGCCGGCGAGCAGGACGTCGACGCGTTCGCGTTCCAGCGGGAGGCGCAGGCTGGCCACGCCGCCTTCGCGGACGGTGACAGCGAGGCGGCGGCACGTCGGCTGCGCCAGGCGCTGGCGCGGTGGCAAGGGCCGGCGCTGCTGGACGTACCGGCCGGAGCGGCGCTGCGGATCCAGGCGGCTCGTCTGGAGGAGAGCCGGCTGCTCGCGACGGAGCGCCGCATCGACGCCGAGTTGCGGCTCGGCCTGCACAGCGAACTCCTCGCCGAACTCGTCGAACTGACGGTACGTCACCCATCCAACGAGCGACTGCACTCGCAGGCCATGGTCGCGTTCTATCGCTCGGGGCGGCGGTCCTCGGCCCTGGGGCTGTACCGCCAACTGCGCCGACGACTGGTCGAGGAGCTGGGCCTTGAGCCCATGCCCCAGCTCCAGCGGCTGCACCAGGCGATGCTCTCGGTCGATCCACGGCTGGACATGGTCGCGCAGGGCGGCAGGCCGACGCCGACCTTCGACCTCTACGCGGCATGAACCTGCCCCAACAGAACGGAAGGTGACACAGTGACGGATCGGGTTCCCACCCTGTACGAGTGGGCCGGCGGCGCCGAGGCGCTGGAACGGCTGACGGAGGAGTTCTATGCGCGCGTCCGCAAGGACGAGTTGCTCGCCCCGCTCTTCGCCCGCATGGACGACGACCACCCCAAGCACGTCGCGACCTTCCTCGGCGAGGTGCTCGGCGGCCCGGAGCACTACACCGAACACCACGGCGGTTACCGCCACATGGTCTCCCGCCACCGGGGTCGGGCCATCAAGCCCGAGCAGCGGGCACGGTGGGTGGAGCTGATGCGGGAGGCCATGGACGTGGTGGGACTGCCGGACGACGCGGAGTTCCG
Organism: Kitasatospora sp. NPDC001175; assembly: GCF_053598215.1. Lineage (NCBI taxonomy): Bacteria > Bacillati > Actinomycetota > Actinomycetes > Kitasatosporales > Streptomycetaceae > Kitasatospora > Kitasatospora sp. NPDC001175. The sequence continues at coordinate 159,588 of NZ_JBSFJU010000006.1, forward strand.
CTCGGCGTTCATCGGCTACATCGAGTTCGGCTCGCGCCGCGCCATGGCCAACTCCCGGCCGGGCGTGGGTCCCACGGGGCGTACGACCATCAAGAAGTGGGGCTGGGGGGAGGCTCAGCCCGGTGACGACTGATCAGGCGGACGGCCTGCCCCGGCGTCCCGGTATCGGCAACAAATGTTGTCCGTTCGTCACGCCTGGATCCAGCATGGGGACCAGGGGTGATCACCCTCCCACCATCCGGCAGGCCGCCGCGCACCCGCCGTGATCCGCACGCCCCAACCATTCGAACAAGGAGCTCTCCCATGCGCTTGACCACTCCCCTGCCGGCGCACCAGACCGGAGGTGGCCGCCGATGAGCGTCCAGACCGAACAGCCGCAGGCGGATTCCGGCAGGGCAGCCGCCCGACTGCCGCTGGGGGTGTACCTGCTCGCGTTCAGCTTGTTCGCGATGGGCAGCGCCGAGTTCCTGCTCGCCGGCGTCCTGCCGGACATCGCCGACGACCTGGGGATCTCGCTGTCCTCCGCCGGAGCGTTGATCTCGGCGTTCGCGATCGGCGTGGTGATCGGCGGCCCGCCGCTGGCCGTGCTGACCCTGCGCTGGCCGCGGCAGCTCACGCTGGTGACCTCGCAGGCCCTCTTCGCCGCAGGTGTGGCGGTCGGCCTGGTGAGCGACAACTTCACGGTGTTGCTGGTCACCCGGTTCCTGTGCGGCCTGGCCTACGCGGGGTTCTGGGCGGTCGCCGCGGTCACCGCGATCGGCCTCGTCACCCCCGACCGCACCGCCCGCGCCTCCGGCGTGGTGGTCAGCGGACTCAGTGTCGCCATGGTGGCCGGTGGCCCGGCCGGCGCGCTGTTGAGCCACTTCACCAGCTGGCAGGGCGGGTTCTGGGCCGTGGTCGGTCTCACTGCGGTCGGTACGGTCTCGACCCTGGTCGCCGTGCCCTCGACCAAGGCGGCCGAAGAGCCCAGCGTGCAGCGGGAGTTGCGCACGATGAAGCAGCCGCAGCTGTGGGTGGTGTACGCCGCGACCCTGCTGAGCACCGCGGCCTACATGATGTCGTACAACTATCTCGCGGCCTTCCTCACCGACATCACGAGCATGAACTCCGTGTGGGTACCCGCGATCCTGACCCTGTTCGGAATCGGCGCCTTCATCGGTCTGTCCATCGGTGGCCGGATCGCCGACGGGCGCCCGCACCACGCGCTCCTGATCGGGGCGGTCGGGATCCTGGTCTCGTCCGTCCTGCTCGCACTCCTCGGCCGGTACGCAGTGGCCGTCATCCCCCTGGTCCTGCTCCTGGGCGTCTCCGGGTTCGTGCTCAACCCGGCCATCTACGGGCGGGTGTTCACCGTCGCGGCGGGGGCGCCCACCCTCGCGGGGGCCACCGCCGTCTCCATGTTCCAGCTCGGCATCAGCCTCGTCCCCGTCCTCGCGGCCGTCGTCCTCGTCGGCGGCGGCGGCCTGACCGCCATCCCCTGGCTCGGCGCCGGCCTGGCGGTCCTCACCATCCCGGCCGTCCTGATCGACCGCGCGATGACCCGCAGCCGGGCGGAGAACCCCCAGCCCGGCGACAACTGACCCGCTCGCATTCCACCGTCGAGAGCCGCGGAGCACGTGTCGACCGAACTGCTCCGCGGCTCCCCCAAGGGAGGATCGCATGGACAACAAGCTCGGCTACGAACTCGGAAACTGGGTCGTGTCGCAGATCCAGAGCCCGGACCGTCCGACGCAGACGACGTTCTCGCTGCTCGGGCTGGACTGGGACCTGCTCCCCGAGGTGTTTCCGCCCTACACGGACCCGGGCCCCGGCCTGTTCGCCTCCTGGGTGCCCTACCAGAAGGGCAGCCGGTTCCTGGAGATGGGCTGCGGCGCGGGCATCGCCGCGGTGATCGCGGCGCAGCGTGGCTGCGAGCGGGTGCTGGCGCTGGACATCAACCCGGCTGCGGTGGAGAACACCCGTCGCAACGCCGCCCGGCACGGGGTGGCCGGCCAGGTGACGGCACTGACCAGCGATCTGTTCGACGCACTGGACCCGGCAGAGGTGCTCGACGTCGTCTTCTGGAACACCCCGTTCATCGAAGCGCCCGAGGACCGTCTCTACGCCGGCCAGATCGAGCGGGCGGTCTTCGACCCCGGGTACGAGATGGTGCGCAGGTTCTTCCGTGACGTGGCGCCCCGTCTCTCGGCGGAGGGGCGGGTGTACCTGGGCACCAGCGAGGCGATGGGGAATCCCGAGAAAATGCTGCGGGCCGCCGCCGACGCGGGATTCGAAGCCCGCCGGTACCGCAGCGAGTCCGTCGAACTTCCGGCAGCGGACTTCGGCGACTCCCCGGTGGTAAAGGCCCACACCAACGAGCGCGGCATCGTCGACATGGACTTCACCATGTACGAGTTCCTGCGCCGCTGATCCATTCTTCGCCACCGGCCGGGAAAATCCCTGCAGGACGCTCACCGATCCACCAGTTCCGACGGAATTCAATTCACTATCAATTCGATTCCGGGCGACACGACAGCGCCTTGGAAGATTGGAGTTTGATGAACGCCAACGGGAAGGCAGACGGCACCGGCTTCGATGTGGTCATCGCCGGAAACGGAGTCCTGGGGCTGTCGCTGGCCTGGGTCCTGGCCCGGCGAGGACAGCGGGTCGCCGTGCTCGGTCAGCCGCATCGCCCCTGGGCCGGCTCGGCGGCGGCCGGTGCCATGCTCGGCTGTTTCGGAGAGGTCACCACCTCCCTGCTGGCCAGCGAGCACGGCCGGGCCAAGCTGGAACTCGGCATCCAGGCCACCAAGTTGTGGCCGCAGTGGCTGGCGGAGCTGGAGGACCGGACCGAGGGCGCCCCGGTCAGGACGGCCGACGGCACCACCGTCATCCTCAACACCATCGGCACGGCCGAGATCGACGACGCCAACTACAACCTCATCCGCGCCGAACTCACCCGCTACCAGGAGCCCTTCGAGGACGTCGAGCCCCGCGACCTCGACTGGGTGGACGCCGAGCCGATCTCCCGCCCGCTGAAGGCCTTCCACATACCCGGGGAACACGCCGTCAGCGCAGCGGCCCTGCTGGAACGGCTCGAGTCGGCGGCCGTCCGGGCGGGCGCCACCCTCGTCACCGAATTCGCCACCCGCGTCGAGTACCAGGGCGAGCGGGCGACCGGAGTCGTCCTGGCCTCCGGGGAGCGGATCGTCGCCGACCACGTGGTGCTGGCCGCCGGAGCGCGCACCCAGGAACTCCTCGACAGCCTGCCCGTCGGCCCCCGCGTCCCCCGCCTGGTCAGCGGGTACGGCGTCTCCTCCCTCATCAGGACCGTGGACGGGACGAGTCCGGACAGCGTCATCCGGACCCCGAACCGCTCCTTCGCCTGCGGACTGCACGTCGTCCCCCGCGGCGACGGGCACATCTACGTCGGCGCCACCAACGTCATCTCCGTGGAGCCGCGGGACACCCCCGAGATGCGCGACCTGGTCTTCCTCCTCCAGTGCGTCAACCGCCAGGTCCGCCGCAACCTGTGGAACAGCGATGTCGCCAAGGTCCAGGTCGGCAACCGCCCCGTGTCGATGGACGGCTTCCCGCTGCTCGGCGAGGGCGGCATGCAGGGCCTGTGGATCATGACCGGCACCTACCGTGACGGCCTGCACCTCTCGCCGCTGCTGGCCCAGGACTTCGCGGCCCGGATCCTCGGCGAGCAGCCCCAGGCCGACCTCGCGCGGTTCGCCCCGGTGCGGCAGCCGCTCCGGACCGGAACGCGCGAGCAGATCGTGGATGTCCTCGTCGACCACCAGATGGGCATCGGCTACGAGCAGGACTGGACCATTCCGGTCGAGTGGCACCACTGGATCGAGATGGACGTGCGGCCGGCCACCCTCAGCTGGGCGAACGAGCTCGACCCCGAGTTCACCCCGCCGGCCGAGCTGCTCTTCGCGTCCCGCTTCGACCCCGAACTCGTCAAGCTCCTGCGGAGGTACTACGCCACCTGCCGCGAGCACAGCTGAGCCTTCCCTTCAAACGCATCACGGTCACCGTACGGGCAGGCAGGCACAACGCGCTTGCCCGTACGGCCCCTTCGAGAAAGGACAGAGCATGCCTGTCAAGACGATCGACCCGCCGGAGCTGCCCACGCCCTACGGATGGCGGCAGCTGGCCGTCGGCACCGGAAGCCGCGTGGTGTTCCTCAGCGGTCAGACCCCACGCACCGCCGCCGGTGAACCGGTTGGAACGGGAGACCTGGCCGCCCAGACCGAGCAGGTGTACCTCAACATAGCCGCCGGTCTGGCCGCGGCCGGTGCCACCTTCGACGACGTCCTGCGCCTGACCATCTACGTCAAGGACTGGTCGCTGGACAAGTGGGACGAGATCGGGGTGGGCGTCGAGCGCGCCGCCGCCCGGCTCGGCGCCGACCTCGTCAAGCCCACCACCCTGGTCGGCGTGGCCACCCTCGCCGAACCCGACTTCCTCATCGAGATCGAGGCCACCGCCATCGTGGCCTGACGCGCGAACGCCACTGAGCGGCCCCCGGCCGGGAACCCTTAGCTCCCGGCCGGGGGCCGCTTGGCGTTGGTCAGGCCAGGAGGTCTCCGATCACCTTGGCCACCGTGTGCGGGGAGGGCAGGGCCGGATGGTGGCTGGCGAGGCCCGTGGACGGGTCGTAACCGTCGTGCCACTCCGGCTCGTTGACGATCTCGCCGTCCGCGCGGATCTGCGCGATGTTCCGCTGGACGGCCGGCTTGTGCCACATCCTGGCGCCCATCACCGGGAAGTACACGACGGGGTAGTCCACCGACAGCGCCACCGTCAGCAGGCGATTGGGCGCGGCGCCGGCCGCCGCCGAGGCGAGGGTGTGGGCGGTGGCCGGCAGCACGGCGAGCAGGTCGTGGTCAGCCGCGAGCCGGGACGGTTTGTCGGTCGGCCAGTCCGCCGGGGATTCCCCGCTCACCACCCGCTCGGCGAACAGCGCGAGACTCTCCGGGGAAATGAACGAGCTCGCGGTGTGCGTCAGCAGAACCGTGAACGTGCTGCCCGCGATGTGCCGGCGCATCGCCTCGATATACGACGGAAGCCGGGTCACCGCAATCGATCCGGTGGCGCCGATGAGGATGCGTTTCCCGGCTGCCGCCGGGGAGTTCTGAGTGGCCATTCCTCGATGATGCCGCTACCGTCCCACCACCGGTCAATGGCGCATGACCCGACTACCGGGGGGAGTCCGCCACGAGTCCAGCGGCGGTCCAGCGCGCACCAAATACTTCGGTTGCCCCTTCGGTCGAACCGTATTGAGACGGGGTCCGCCGCTGCCTAGCGTTCCGTTTGCGCACAACAATTCGAAGGCCCATCAGGGCATCTGACGAAAAGGGGCGGACGTCGATGGAGGATCTCTTCGCGGAACTGCGCGGCAGCGACGGCCGGCGTCGCCTGGACGAGGACCGACTGCCGGAGCTCAAGCCGCAGCCGGATCGGCTTCACGAGCCGTTCCCGCTCACCGACATCCAGCAGGCGTATCTGATCGGCCGGCACAAGGGCCTGGAGCTGGGTGGCATCCCCAGCCAGTACTACCTCGAGTTCGACTGTCCCGGTCTTGACCTCGACCGGCTGACCGGCGCCCTGCGGAAGGTTGTCGCCCGGCACGAGGCGCTGCGCACGGTGGCCGGGACCGACCAGACACAGCGGATCCTCGCCGAGGACGAGTTGGAACCGTACGTCATCCGCACCACGGACCTGCGCGATCGGTCGGCCGGGGACCAGACGGCGGAACTGGAGCGGATCCGAACCGAACTGACGGAGCAGGTGCTGCCGGTGGACCGGGCGCCGCTCGTCGACATCCGCGCCACGCTGCTGGACGGCGACCGCATCCGGCTCCACCTGGCGGTGGACCTGCTGTTCCTCGACATGCGCAGTCTGTTCCGGCTGCTGGAGGAGTGGCGCCGGTGCTACGACGACCCGGCGTGGCGGCCGGAGCCGCTGGAGCTGTCGTTCCGCGACTACGTGCTGGCGCAGCAGGAGCTGCGCGAGGACGACCTGGGCCAGGAGGCCGCCGCGTACTGGGCGGACCGCCTGGACACGCTGCCCCCCGCGCCCGAGCTGCCGCTGGCCGCGGCGCCCGAGCAGCTCGGCGCCCCGCGGTTCGTCCGGCACCGGGCCGTGCTCGACCCCGGGCGCTGGGCGACGCTTCAGGCGGCCGCCGCGCGGCACGGGCTGACGCCGTCGGGCGTGCTGCTCGCGGCGTACGCGGAGGTGCTGCGGACCTGGTCGCGGCGGCAGGAGTTCACCCTGACCGTCACCCAGTTCCACCGGCTCGGGCTGCACCCGCAGGTCGAGGAGATCATGGGCGACTTCCTGGCGCCGGGCCTGCTCGCCGTCGGCGGGCGGCCCGAGGAGACGTTCGAGCAGCGGGCGAAGAACCTTCAGGAGCGGCTCGTGGCGGACCTGGCGCACTCCGCGTACGGCGGCATCCGGGTGCTGCGCGACCTGGCCCGCCGCCGGGATGACCGCCGGGCGTCGATGCCGGTGGTCTTCTCCAGCACGCTCGGCGGCGGCGAGGGCGTCCCTCGGGCCGGGGCCCTGGAGTCGTTCGGCGAGCTGGTGTTCGACCACAGCCGGACGCCGCAGGTGTGGCTGGAGAACCAGATCCTGGAGCTGAACGGCCGGCTCAGCGTCAACTGGAACGCGGTCGAGGGCCTGTTCCCCGAGGGGACGCTGGAGGACATGGTCGCCGCGTACGTGACGCTGCTGGACCGGCTGGTGGACGACGAAGCGGCGTGGGGCGCCACCCGCGGGATCGTGCCGCTGCCCACCGCGCAGGCCGGTGAGCGGGAGCGGGCCAACGCCACCGCCGAGGACATCCCGCCGGCACTGCTGCACGAGCTGGTCGCCGAGGCGGCCCGGCGCAGTCCCGACGCGCCGGCGGTGATCACGCCCGGCGCGGAGACCACGTACCGTCAGCTGACCGAGGCCGCGCACCGGATCGCACACCGGCTGCTGGCCGGCCCCGGTGCCGGGCCGGGCGGGATCGTAGCGGTGTCGATGCGTCCGGGGGCCGCGCAGTACTCCGCGCTGCTCGGGGTGCTGCACACCGGTGCCGCGTACGTGGCCATCGACCCGGAGCTGCCCGAGGAGCGGCGGCTGAAGCTGCTGGCCCGCTGCGCGGTGCGGGCCGTGGTGACCGAGCCGGACCTGCGCGACGCGCTGCGCTGGCCGGCGGGCGTGGCGGTGGTGACCCCGCAGGACGAGGCCACCCTGGCGTGTTCCGCCGAGGCGCCCGAGCGCCGCCAGCGCCCTGACGACCTGGCGTACGTGATCTTCACCTCGGGCTCCACGGGCGAACCGAAGGGCGTGATGATCACCCACCGGAGTGCCGCCAACACCGTGCAGGACATCAACCGGCGGTTCGGCGTCAACGAGCAGGACCGGGTGATGGCGCTCGCCCCCACCGGCTTCGACCTCTCGGTGTACGACATCTTCGGCGTCCTGGGCGCCGGCGGCACCGTGGTCGTACCGGACCCGGTGCGCGGCAGCGACCTCGCGCACTGGTCGCAGCTCATCAGCCGCTACGGCGTGACCGTCTGGAACAGCGTGCCCGCACCGATGCGGATGTGGATCGACTCGCTCGGCGACGGGGGCGCCCCACGCGGGTGCCGGCTGCGGCTGGCCCTGCTGAGCGGCGACTGGATCCCGGTGGACCTGCCGACCCGGATCCGGGAGAAGCTCCCCGCGATGCGGGTGATCAGCCTGGGTGGTGCCACGGAGGGCTCGATCTGGTCGATCCACCACCCGATCGAGACGGTCCGGCCGGAGTGGTCGAGCATCCCCTACGGCAAGCCGCTGGCCAACCAGACCATGCACGTGTTCAACCAGTGGCTCGAGCCGTCCCCCGTCGGGGTCACCGGCGAGATCCACATCGGCGGCATCGGCGTGGCCCAGGGCTACCTGGGCGATCCCGAGCGCACCGCGGAGCGCTTCCTGGTCCACCCGGTCACGGGGGAGCGGATCTACCGGACCGGCGACCTTGGCCGGTACCTGCCCGGCGGCGACATCGAGATCCTGGGCCGCGAGGACTTCCAGGTGAAGATCAACGGCTACCGGGTCGAGCTGGGCGAGATCGAGGCCGCGCTCGTTCGCCAACCTGGCGTGCGCACCGCGCTGGTCACCGCGCCCGCCCACGCGCGGACCGGACAGCGGCAGATCGCCGCGTACGTGGTGCCCGACGCCGGGGCGGACCCGGACCCGGCCGCGCTGCGGGAGGCGCTGGCGTCCCTGCTGCCCGGCTACATGATGCCCAGCCGCTTCCTGACGCTGGACACGCTGCCCCTGACGGGCAACGGCAAGATCGACCACAAGGCGCTCCCCACCCCGTGGAACGACGACGCCGAGGCCGGCGACGGGCGGACGGCGCCCCGCAGCCGGGTGGAGGAGCGGCTGTTCGCGCTCTGGTCGCAACAGCTCGGCCACAGCGACTTCGGCGTGGAGGAGGGCTTCTTCGACATCGGCGGCGACTCCCTGCACGCGGTCGGCCTGCTCGCGCTGCTGCGCGCGGAGTTCGGCATCGGGGCCGACGTGGAGACGGAGCTGGTCGAAGGGTTGTTCATGAACGCGTCGATCGAGTCGTTCGCCGAACTGATCGCTTCCGTCGAGGAGTTGGCCGCGTGACTGACGAGTGGGAGTACGTGATCGTCGGAGCGGGCTCGGCCGGAGCCGTCACCGCCGCCCGGCTCGCCGCCCGGGGCTCCGGGAACGTCCTGCTGCTCGAGGCCGGTGCCGACCAGCCGCGTCCCCGGGACCGGTCCCACCCCCTGGCCGACGCCGGCCGCCTGGTGCTGTCCGGCTACAACTGGGACTACCGGGCCAACCTGCGCACCAGCAGCCGCCTGGAGGACCTGGTCGGAGCGCGGGCCGGCGGGCCGGCGGCGGCCCGCGCCCTGTGGGAACGCTTCCCGTACCAGCTCGGCAAGGTCGTCGGCGGCGGCTCCGCAGTCAACGGCGCCATCGCCCTGCGCGGGCTGCCCCGCGACTTCGCCGCCTGGGCGGCGTACGGCAACCCGGACTGGTCGTGGGAGCGGGTGCTGCCGTTCTACAAGGACGTCGAGAACGACGCCGACTTCCCCGGCCACCTCCACGGCGACAGCGGCCCGCTGCCGGTCCGCCGCACCCCGCGCGAGGAGGTGCACGAACTGGACGCGGCGTTCTGGGCGGAGTGCAACCGGCAGGGCGTCGCCGACCTGCCGGACCTCAACGCGGGGGAGGAGGCCGGGGTCGGCCCGATCCCCGGCAACGCGGTGGACGGCGAACGCGTGGACGCCGCCACCGCGTTCCTCACCGGCGCGCGCGAGCTGCCCAACCTCCGGCTGCGCACCGGGATCCGGGTCGTCCGGGTGCTGTTCGAGCAGCACCGGGCCGTCGGCGTGGAGGTCGAGACGGACGGTCGGCTCACCGCGATCCGGGCCAGGCACGTCGTGCTCAGCGCCGGGGCGGTCGGCACGCCCGTCATCCTCCAGCGCTCGGGTGTCGGCGACGCAGCGTTGCTCCGGGTGCTCGGCATCACCCCAGTGGTGGACCTGCCCGGGGTCGGCCGGGACCTGGTGGACCACCCCTCGGTCGTCATCTGGTCGAAGCCCGCCGACGGGGTGTGCACGCCGGGCCTGCCCTGGCGGCAGGTCGCGGCGCGGATGAGCAGCGGCTTCGACGGCGACGTGGACATCCAGGTGGGGCTGCTCAACAACGTGGAGAGCCACACCATCCCCGGCTTCGTGGACCGCCTCGGCTGGCCGCTGGTCGTGGGCGCCTCGGTGATGCTGATGCGCCCGCGCTCCCGGGGCCGGGTCTTCCTCGACCACGCCGACCCGTATGCCGCGCCCGTCATCGAGCTGGGTCTCGGCACCGATCCCGAGGACGTGGAACGGCTCTGCCACGGCGTGCGCCGGGCCTGGGGCCTGCTGCGCTCACCCGGCCTGGCGAGCCGGCTGACCGCCACCCAGTTCTGGAGCGACCGCATGATCGCCAGCGACGGGGTGGTGCGCAGCGGCGTCCGCAACATCATGAACCCCGGCTGGCACGCTGCCGGTTCGTGCCGGATGGGACCGGTGACCGACCCGTGGACGGTCGCCGACCAGGACGGCCGGGTGCACGGCACGGAGAACCTGCGGATCGCCGACGCCTCGCTCTTCCCGACGATCCCCAGCGCGCCCACCAACCTGACCACCCTGATGCTGGCCGAGAAGCTGGCCCGGAACACGAAGGAGTGACTGTGCGGCCTGAATCCAGCTCGCCGGCGCTGCTCTACTGCTTCCCGCACGCCGGGGCGACCTCGCTGGTCTACCGGGGCTGGCAGTCGCTGGGCGAGCCGCACATGTCGGTCCGGGGCGTGGACGCGCCCGGCCGGGGGACCCGCCGCCGGGAGCGCAGGGCCGTCGGCTTCCACGCCCTGGTGCGGGCCATGGCCGAGCACGTGGTGGCCGACCTGCTGGCCGAACGGGAGAGAACGGCCGACCTGCGCTGGGCGACCTTCGGCCACAGCTTCGGAGCGACGATGAGCCTGGCGGTGGCCGCCGCGGTGGCCCGCCAGGTGGGTGTGCCGCCCGTCCGGGCCGTGCTGTCCGGGGCGGTGCCGCCCCGGCTCCAGCGGCCCGGCGCGCTGCTCGCCTCAGTGCCCGACGAGGAACTGCTCGCCCGGACCGCCGCCGACGGCGGCACGCCGCCCGCGGTGCTGGCCGACCCGACGATGAGCCGCATCCTGCTGCGGATGCTCCGCGAGGACGACGCCGTGCGGACCGAGTTCGCGCAGGAGGCCGCCGGACTGCGGGTGGACTTCCCGCTCACCCTGATCGCCGCCCGGGAGGACGTGCACGCCCCGCCGGAGACGGTCTGGCCGTGGTCCGCGCACAGCTCGGCCCCGACCCGCCGGGTCGAGATCGAGGGCGGCCACTTCGCGGCCGTGCAGCACCCCAAGGAAACCCTGACGACCATCGCCGACGACACCGACCCAGGGGAGAGGTGACCGCATGGCCCGCAAGCGGTACGAGGCGGAGCACGAGCAGTTCCGGGACGCGTGCCGGGAGTTCCTGAGCCGGGAGGTGGTGCCGTACCACGCCCAGTGGGAGCGGGACGGCATCGCCGACCGCGAGGTGTGGCGCAAGGCCGGGAAGGCCGGGCTGCTCGGCATCGGCGTGGACCCCGAGTACGGCGGGGGCGGCGAGCCCGACTTCCGCTACCCGGCGGTGTTCGCGCAGGAGATCATGTGGGCCCGGGCGACGGCGCCGACCTTCGTGGCGCACAACGACGTCATCGCCGGCTACCTGGCCGAGCGGACCACCGAGGAGCAGCGCAGGCGGTGGCTGCCGGGGTTGTGCTCGGGCGAGCTGATCGCGGCGATCGCGATGAGCGAGCCCGACGCGGGCTCCAACGTCGCCGACATCCGCACCACCGCCTTCCGCGACGGGGACGGCTACGTCCTCAACGGGCAGAAGACGTTCATCACCAACGGTGAGCACGCCGATGTCGTCGTGGTCGCCGCCAAGACCGCCCCCGAGCGCGGCGCCCAGGGGATCAGCCTGCTGGTGGTGGAGCGCGGCACGCCGGGCTTCACCCGCGGCCGCCGGATGGAGAAGCTCGGCTGGCACGCCAGCGACACCTGCGAGCTGTTCTTCGACGACTGCCGGGTGCCGGCCGAGAACCTGATCGGCAAGGAGAACGCAGGGCTGGCCTATCTGATGGCCGGGCTGCCACGGGAGCGGCTGAGCATCGCGACCGTGGCCCTGGGCGCGGTCGAGCGGATGCTGACGGACACGCTGGAGTACGCGAAGACCCGGGAGGTGTTCGGCCAGACCATCGGCGGCTTCCAGCACAACCGCTTCCAGCTCGCCACGATGGACACCGAACTGACCATCGCCCAGGTCTTCCTGGACCACTGCATCACCCAACTCAACGCCGGGCGGCTGTCCGTGACGGACGCTGCGAAGGCGAAGTGGTGGACCACGGAGTTGCAGGTGGACATCGCCGGTCGGTGCCTGCAGATCCACGGCGGCTTCGGCTACCTGAAGGAGAGCGCGATCTCCCGGGAGTGGGCCAACAGCCGGGTGCAGACGATCTACGGCGGGACGACGGAGGTGATGAAGGAGCTGATCGGCCGGTCCCTCGGTCTCTGACGTCACGGCACCGCCCGTCGCACTCCGGCGGGCGGTGCCAACACGGCATCTGTGGTTGCGAGTTCGGGGGCAGCGCGATGTAATGGCGGCATGACGCAGCCCCCGACCATAGCCCAGGCCCTGTCCGAGGTCGGCCCCCGGCTCAAGTGGCTGCGCACCGCCCGCGGTGTCACCCTGGCCGCGCTGTCGGAGGCCACCGGGATCTCCAAGAGCACGCTGTCGCGGCTGGAGGCGGGCCAGCGCCGCCCCAGTCTGGAACTGCTGCTGCCCATCGCCCAGGCCCACCAGGTTCCCCTCGACGAGCTGGTCGGCGCCCCGGAGGTGGGCGATCCGCGCGTCCGGCTGAAGCCGCACCGGGTGAACGGCAACACCGTGCTGCCGCTGACCCGTCAGCCCGGCCCGCTGCAGAGCTACAAGATGATCCTGCCGACCCGCCGCACCACCCCGGAGCTGTGCACCCACGAGGGGCACGAGTGGCTGTACGTGCTCTCCGGGCGGCTGCGGCTCATCCTGGCCGACCACGACGTGGTGCTCGGCCCCGGCGAGGTGGCCGAGTTCGACACCCGGCTGCCGCACTGGTTCGGCAGCACCGGCGAGGGCCCGGTCGAACTGCTGAGCCTCTTCGGTCGCCAGGGCGAGCGCATGCACGTGCGCGCCCGTCCGACAGCGCGCACGCCCGCCTCCGGCGGCTGAGCCGGGACGGGCGGGCGGATCGAGGCGTGGCCGGGCGCGGGTGGGGTCAGCCGCCGGAGGCGGGCGACACGGACCGGTACGCCGCGAGGGCCTGCTCGACCTCCTCGTCGACCAGGTCGTGGTTGAGTGCGAAGGCGGCGGCGGCCCCCATGCCGGCCGCGGTGACGGCCTGGGCGCGCGGGTCCACCACGTTGCCGACGGCCCACAGGCCGGGGCGGGTCGTGCGGCCGGCCCGGTCGGTGACGAGCCAGCCGGCGTCGTCCTTCTCGCAGCCGAGGCCGTCGAAGGGCGCGTCGTTGGGGGTCATCCGGGGGAATACGAACACCGCGGCGCACTCCAAGGTCCGCCCGTCGGCGAGCTCCACCGCGTGCAGCCGCTCGTCCTTGGTGAGCAGGCAGGACACCGGCCCCTCGGCCACCTTCACCCCGCGTGCGTCCAGGCGCTCCCGCTCCTCGTCGCTGAGCGGCTGGGTGTGCGGGACGTACACGACGTCGTGCGACCACTGGCGCAGCAGCAGCGCCTGCCCGGCGGACGCCGGGTGGACACCCAGCACGACGAGCGGCTGGTCGCGCAGCTCGTAGCCGTGGCAGTACGGGCAGAAGATGACGTCCTTGCCCCACTGCGCGCGCAGGCCCGGGATGTCGGGCAGTTCGTCGCGCAGCCCCGCGGCGAGGACGACGTGGCGGGCCTCCAGCGTCGCGCCGCCGACCAGCCGGACCAGGTACCCGCCGACCTCGCGGGCGTCCACCTGGTCCACCTGACCATTGATCAGTACGGCGCCGTACCGGGAGATCTCGGCGCGGCCGGTCTCCAGCACTGTGAGCGGCGGGACCCCGTCACGGGAGAGGAAGCTGTGCATGTGGGCCGAGGGAGCGTTGCGGGGCTCCCCGGCGTCGATGACGGCGACGCTCCGGCGGGCCCGGGAGAGCACGAGCGCGGCGTTCAGTCCACCCGCTCCGCCGCCTATCACGATGACGTCGTACGAGGTTCGGTCGGTTGTGTCGTTGATTGCGCCAGTCATGGCGATCACCTCCGCCGCAAGCGTGCGGCTGAGGGGACGTCACGAGCAATTTTTGTTGCCGTTTCCGGAACACTCGACTCTCGACGTTCTCGTCGATCGTCGTGTGGGCCGCTCGGGTGAGTGACGTGGCGTCAGCTGGCCGCTTCGGCCGGCGAGAGCAGAGACGCACCGGCGGTGCTCGCGTGGCCTCCGGGGAGGGCCCCGCCGATGCTTCCGGGGGGTCGAGCTCGCGGCCGGTCACGCCGTGATGGCGCTGTGTCGCGGCCGGTTCGCGCCCCGTCAGGGAACGGTTGCCGAACTGAGCATTCGGGTGCGGGCGGTGTGCGGCGCCCGCTCGATCGCCGGATCGGGGGTCGCCGTCACGGATCATCCGGTTGACGAGGGCTGTGCGCAGACGCCCGGGTCCTCGGCACCCGGCTCAGCGGCCGGACGGGGCGAAGCGCAGGGCCAGGGCCGGGCACTGGTTGACCGCCCGTTTGGCGGACAGCGTCAGCCAGGCCGGCACGGGTCCCTCACTGACCACCGGGAAGCCGTACCGGTCGAGCGTGAACAGCTCCGGGGCGATGTCGGCGCACAGCCCGTGCCCGTCGCACAGCGCCCAGTCCACCTTCAGGCTCACCCGGCCGACCTCGGCGGCGCCGGGGTCCGGGCTCCAGGGCACGGTCGGCAGCACTCCGCGCACCCGCCGTCCGCAGCCGGCGCGCTCGGTGTGCGCGCCGACGTCCTCGGCGAAGGCGGTGAGCGCGGACCGGACGAACCCGGCGGAACCGTCGGGGTGGGAGCAGGCACCCTGTCCCACCACCGCGGCGGCCAGCCGGCGGACCTCCTCCGCCGCACGGGCGCCGCCGGCCACCACCGCGCCGAAGGCCCGCGCCAGCTCGGGCAGTCCGCGCCGGCAGGGGCCGCACTGGCCGGCCGACTCCGCGGCCAGCCACTGGACGATCCGGTGCGCCTCGCCCAGCGGGCAGGTGTCCTCGGGCAGCGGGATGACGACACCGGCGCCGAAAGTGCCGCCGGCCTGCCGCATCCCGGCCCGGGAGCAGGGAGCGGACACCGCCGACGCCGCGTCCAGGAACATGCCGTGGTAACCGCCGACCAGCACTCCTTGGCCCGGCCCGGTCCCGCAGGCGTCCAGCACCGCACCGAGTGGGGTCCCGGCGGGGGCTTCCACCACCACGGGCCGCCGGGCGCCCGCCCGGTTGACGGTGAGCAGCACCGTACCGGGCTCGGCCTCGGGGCCGACGGCGCAGTACGCCTCCGCTCCGATCCGGGCGGCGATGGCCAGTTGGGCGTACGTCTCGGCGTTGGAGAGCAGCGTCGGCAGCCCGTCGACGCCGCCGATCCCGCCGTCGGAGGAGCGGACCTTGCGGCTCGGTGGCAGGGCGACCAGCCCGTTGATGCCGCGGATCAGCGAACCGGACTCGCCGGAGACGAAGCGGGCGGGCTGCTGCACGACCCGGATCGGCAGCCGGGCACGGCGTTCCGCGACCGCCGCGGGCATCGAGGTGACGCCCGGGCCGCCCTCGTCCACACCGACGGCCACGCTCTCGGCGCGTAGTGCCCCGCCGACCAGCAGCGCACCGTCCAGGACGAGGTGCGGGGCGCGGGCGAGCAGCATCCGGTCCTTGGCGCTGCCCGGCTCGCCCTCGGTGGCGTTGACCACGACGGCCGCCGGCCGGCGCCGGCGCCGGGTGGCGTCGATCACCGCCTGAAGCTTGCGGGCGAAGGGGAAGGCGGCGCCGCCCTTCCCGGTGAGCCCGATCCGCTGGGCGAGGTCGACCAGCCCCGACGCGTCGTACCGGGGCAGCGGCCCGTGGACGGTGAGATGGGCCTCGTAGCCCATCCGGATGTACTGGTCGAGTCCGGCGGTGAGCCTGGGCGGCCCCATCCGGATGACCTCCGGGACGTCCGCGGTGTCAGCCGTCATCGGTTCTGCCAGGAGTCGACGGTGTACCCGGAGGACTGCGGCTGGGTGGGCTGGGACCAGTAGCCGGGGGTGGGCTGGGACCAGTGGCCGGGGGTGGGCCAGGACGCCACCGCGGACGGGAACTGCGGGCCGGCGTCGAGGACTTGCGGGTACCCGGGCTGGCCGGTGAACGCCTGGGACGGATACTGCTGGGCGTACAGCTGCTGGGTGTACTCGGCCTGCTGTTGCTGTTGCTGCTGCTGGAACGCCATCTGCTCGGCGAGGTATTGCTGACGGCCGGCGTCGAGCATCGCGTTGAGTTCACCGGTGTCCCAGGCGACCGTCGTGAACTGGGGCTGGTACTGCGGCTGTTGTTGCTGTGGGAACGCCGCCTGCTCGGCCAGGTACTGCTGACGGCCGGCGTCCAGTAGGGCGTTCAGCTCACCGGTGTCCCACTGCCCGGCGGCTGCGTCCACGGGCAGCTGGGCGGATACAGTGGCAGCCGCGACGGGTTCCGGTGTCACCTCCGGTTGGGCGTCCGGGAGTTCCACGTCCAGCGCCAGCAGCGCCGAGGACTCGCCGAAGACGGGCAGCTGGTCACCGAGTGGCGGGTAGCCCGCCTCCTCGCCGGGGCCGATCAGGTCCACGGCCATCAGGCGGCGGTTGGCGTTGACGCCGGTGGTGTTGCGCCCGGCTCCGTGCAGGAACTTGATGAGCAGTACGAGCGCCACCACGGCCATGTTGACACCGTACGACCACACGACCCAGCCCTTGGCCGGCCGCCCGGCCTCCAGCCCGTGCGCGAGGGCGAGCGGCCACGAGGCGTAGGCGACCCAGTGCAGCGGTCGCCAGAGCCGGGTGAGGCGGGGGTTGTTGGCGAAGTGGCCGCGGAGCGCGCCGGTCACCGCGGCCAGGACCAGCAACTCTCCGGCGATGGTGCCGACGCCGACCGCGAAGCTGGTGCCGGAAGCGAACGGCATCACGGCCGCCGCCGGAGCGGCGTGCCCCTCGGCGACCTTGTTGCCGATGTGGATCACCAGCGTCACCACCGCCGCCGTGGACACGGCCCGGTGCAGCGCCTGCACGACCACCCGGTGACGCGGCGTCATCAGTCGTCGTTCGGCCGCCAGCAGGCCGAGTGTGACACTGCCGCTGAGGGCCATCAGCGTCAGCACACCGAAGAAGAAGTCGACGAACCGGTGCACCGCCTCCGTGCCGCTGCGGTTGTGCGCCGTCGCCGGGAGCTGGAGCGCCTGCAGCACCGTGGCGACCACGCCGAGCACCACCACCACGGCGACGACCAGGACCGGGACCGGCGGCTTCGGCAGCTCCGGTGCCGTGCCGGCGGCCGCCGCGCGAAGTCGCGCCGCGGTGTTCCGCGGGGACCGGCGGCGTGGCCTTGTCGAACTCTTCAAGGTCTCTCCTTGTCCAGGAATGGTGGTGGCCCGACAGTCGACGCGGACCGGGTGTCCACGAGCGTGGGTTCCTGATGTCACCGCAGACGGCATCAGGACCCGGGGCACCGAGGGGAGTTGCAAGGGGACCGGCAGCCTGAATGGCGAGGCTCCTTCGGCGGCCGGCGGGGCGCGGCCTACCAGTGGCTGCCGTAGACCGGCGTGGGGTCACCGTCCGTCGCGGTCGGCATGCCGGTGGGCGGGTCGGTGGGCGGGTCGGTCGGCCCGGATGTCGGCATTCCGGTCGGCATGCCGCTCGAACCGGTGGTCGGCCCCACGGTCGGCATGCCGGTCGGCTTGGTGGTCGGCTTGGTGGGGGGCATCCTGCTCGGCTTCGAGGTCGGCATGTCGGTCGGTTCGGTGGTGGGCTTCCCGGTCGGCATACCGGTGGGGCCGGATGTCGGCGTGCCCGACGGCGCGCCGACCGGCATCGAGGTCGGCACGTCGGTCGTGCTGACCGACGGCGCGGGAGCGGCAGGAGGAGCCGCCGTCGGGAGGGCGGGAACGCACGCTGCAGCGAGCAGCGACGTCCCGGCGGCGAGGAGGCCGTACGAAACCGGCCTGTGGCCGGACATTCGGCCGCCACCGCTGCGGAGACGGAGAGGGGAAGTCCGGAACGGGAGTTTCATCTGATCTCCTTCGTGGATACCCCCAAGCTTCAGCTGGGGGAGGAAACGAATGCTCCTGCGTAGCGGGACAGGGAAAGCCAGACCGCTGCCTGGGCGGTATGGCGTCTCGGTAGGTGAATCACCCGCACCAGGCCGCAAGTTCGCGGTTCCTTGTGATCCGTGCAGGCCGTTCACGTGAAGCGGGCGTACAAGTTCCGCTTCTATCCGACCGATGCGCAGGGGGTGCGGCAGGCGGCGGAGCCGGGCGAACCGGCCAAGGGATGAGCGGCGAGCTGCGCCCCCAACGGCCGGGCAGCCGGTGACGGATCCGGCCGGGCGTCAAGAGAGCGTCCGCGACGGCCAGGGGAGAGCAGTCCCGGCGCACCGTCGTCCGAAGCGGCACTCACGGGTGCCGCTGATCGGCGGCCATGGGCCTCGTGGTCATCCAGCGGCGGCCAGCGGGAAGGGGGGCTTGTCGTCGGTCTGCGCCGGAGCGGCTGCCTGCCGCACCGGAGACTGGGCCGGCGCGACGGCCGCGGGCCGGACCGGCGTACCGCTCTCCAGTGACGCGGGCGCGGCCGGCTTGCCCACCGTGGCCGGTGCCTGGCGAGGAGGTTCCACGGCCGCGCCGGGCAGCGGCGTCGCCGGCGTGCTGCCTTTGACGGTGCTGGCGGCGCCGTGGGCCGGAGCCACCGGGCGGAAACGGGAGGCCAGTTGGTGGCTCACCGCTTCGTCGAGAGTGACTGGCCGCTTCACCTCACTGGCCAGCTTGGAGGCATGGAGTCCGAGTTCGGCGACGTGTTCCCAGTCGAGGCGGATCACGAGGCGCAGCTCGGCGCCTCCGTCGGGGGCGGCTGTGACAGTGGGGATGGTCATGTCGTTCACGAGTGCTCCTTGCGGTGCGGGTCGTGGCGAGGACGCGCGTCGGCAGATGATCGGGTTCACCGGTCCGGAGTGCGCCGGCGTGGGCCCGGACGCCGGCTGCCGGCGGGCCGCGTGATGGCGCGGGCGGGTGACGTGAGCCCGGTGCGGTGATGCCCGTGCCGGGCTGGGTGTGAAGACAGTACGGCCTTCCGGTCCGTCGAAACACCGTCACCGCGGAGTTTTCGAATCCGCTAAGGGAGCGCTCATCCCGGGCTTAGACGGTACCGTCCGGGTCGCGCCCAGTACCGCGGTGGCGCGGCCAACTCCCTTGCAGATATGAGGCATTGGAAAATCCGGTGCCGTGCGGCCGGCGCGGACCTCCTGGTCCGCACCGGCCGTGTCGCACCTGAGGTCGACCGCCGGGATCCGGCATGCCCCCGTGCGAGTGCCGGCCAGGTCGCCGGCACGTCGGGCCGGGACCGCGACGACCGGGCCGTCCCGTTCAGTGACGGGCGGCGAGCAGTCCGTCGGCCAGCCGGTCGGACACCGGGGCGCCCCAGCCGGTGACCTGGTCGTAGCCGGTCTTGGCCCGGAAGTCCTGGTTGCCACCGGAGGTCACGTCATGGAACGCCGACCCGTAGCTGCCGGAGCGGGCCAGTGCGTACAGCTTCGGGTTCACCTCGCCGAGCACTGCCTGGCCTGCGGCCTTGGCCTTCTGGTTGTAGAGCGCGGTGAAGCCGGACCACAGCGGAGCGGCCGCCGAGGTGCCGCCGAAGATCTGCCAGCTCGGGCCGGACTGCCCCTGGGTGAAGATCGCGAACCCGCTGTTGGGATCGGCGTCGGAGGCGACGTCCGGTACGGTGCGCCCGGTGGCGTTGACGCCGGTGCCGCTCTGCCAACTCGGTTTGGCGAAGACCTTGGAGGTGCCGCCACCCGAGGTGCTCCAGGCTCGCTCGGCGGAGTACGCGTTGCCGTTCACCTTGAGGTTGGTGCCGCCGACACCGGTGTTGTACGGGCTCGAGGCCGGATAGTCGACCGCCGCCACGCCGGGGCCGCGGGCAGAGCGGGTGCAGTCGCGCGAGCCGTCGTCGCCGGAGGCGGAGAAGATGCTGATGCCCTGGGCGGCGGCCTGCTTGAAGGAGTTGTTCACGGCGGTCATGATCGAGGTGGTGGTGTCCGGCTCGCAGGAGCCCCAGGAGATGGAGATGACCGAGGCCTTGTTGTCCGCGACGATCTTGGCGGCCATGTCGACCTCGCCCCGGTCGCTGTTGGGTGCCTCGTAGATCAGTTGCTGGGCCTTGGGGGCGACACCGCGCACGATCTCGCTGTCCAGCTCGACCTCGCCCTGTCCCTCGCCGGGACGGGCGTCGTAGTTGGCGCCGTCGACCGAGACGGTCCGTACGGCCGGGCCGGACAGTCCGAACTTGCGGTCGTACGTGGTCAGATCGGACGAGCGGTAGCCGTCGAACTCCCAGAGGGCGACCGTGGTGCCGGCGCCGTTCGTGCCGAGCCTGTCGAGGTCGTAGGCGCCGTTGTACTGGGCCGGGCCGTAACCCCTCGGGGTGGCGGCCGGGGTCGAGGCGTCCGGCTTGGCGATTCGGGTGGTGCGATTGGTGTGGTCGTCCAGCCCGACGACCCCGGCGACGACGCCGGCCAGCTCGGACGGCACCGATGCGGGGGTGTCGTTGGCGTAGAAGGTCCGGTGCTGCGCACCGTCGACGTACCTGCTCTCGTGGGTCCCGAAGGCCGCGGCTATCCGGTCGGCCGTGCCTCCGACGTTGACCACCTGCCGGTTGGCGCTCACCCCGGTCACGGTCAGGCCCTGGGCCCTGAGGAAGCGGGTGACCTTGTCCACGTCGTCCTGGGTCGGACCGTATTCGGCCGTGAACTGGTCCGGCGTCAGGTACTTTCCGTACAGCGGATCACCCGGGGTCGAGACCGCGGTGAGGAACCGGTCGAGGGCGGCGGTGTTGCGCAGCTTGAGATTGACCGAGACCGCGAGCTGCTGGGCGGCGGTGAGGGCGCCCTGCTTCTGGGAATGGGACACGGCCGGGGACATGGTGTCCGGCAAGGCCGTTCGGGCGGCCGCAGCCTGCGGAGTCAGCGAGGCATTGGCACTCAGCGAGACGGCGGCCAGCGACACCACGGCCAGGGCGGCGGACAGGGCGAACGATCGGGATCGCACAGACTCCTCCGGAGGGCAGGGAACGTTCCGGGTTCGAGAACGTGCGGAAGAGCCTTGCAGAAAACCTTTTAAAGGAGGCTTAGGTCCGGTTTATCGTCAGGTGATGACAAATCACATTCCCTTAACTGCAGGCCTCCTGAGAATTTGAGCCGGGAAGACCAGGGCGCGCCACCGGGTTTCCGGATCTTCCCGGCCGAGCGTCGAGCGGACTCGGACACGGTCGCTAAGCTCTGGCCGATGAGAACTCGAGTCATTCGCGGTTCGCGACGGCGGGTCCGTCGTCCGGGGTTCGGACTCGGTGTCGCGGATCGCGGCCGATTTCCGGGACACGGTGAACCCCGTGGATTCCTCGGCGGGAGGTCCACCACGCGCTTCGCCGCCGCCGGT
Source organism: Kitasatospora sp. NPDC001175 (assembly GCF_053598215.1). Lineage (NCBI taxonomy): Bacteria > Bacillati > Actinomycetota > Actinomycetes > Kitasatosporales > Streptomycetaceae > Kitasatospora > Kitasatospora sp. NPDC001175. The sequence continues at coordinate 180,837 of NZ_JBSFJU010000006.1, forward strand.
GTTCCGGTCGTGCCGGGGTCACGTGCCGCTCGGGGACGGGCCGAGCGGCGCAGGGCCGCGCGGCGCGCGGCGCGCCGGAGGAAACGCTCCCGGCTGCGTGAGCTTCCGCTGATCGCGCTGGTGGCACTGGTGCTGGCCCTGCTGCTGAAGACCTTCCTGACGCAGGTGTTCGTGATTCCCTCCGGTTCGATGCAGAACACGCTCGGCATCGGCGACCGGGTCGTGGTCGACAAGCTCACCCCGTGGTTCGGCGGCCAGCCGCACCGCGGTGACGTGGTGGTGTTCAGGGATCCCGGCGGCTGGCTGGAGGCCGGTCGGCAGAACGCCTCGGACGGACCGGTACTGCACGGGGTGAAGACGGCCTTCTCCTTCATCGGCCTGCTGCCCTCCGACGACAGGCAGGACCTGATCAAGCGGGTGATCGGGGTCGGCGGCGACACCGTGGCCTGCTGTGACGACCACGGCAGGATCACCGTCAACGGCATCGCGGTGAACGAGCCCTACCTCGCACCGGGCAACGCGCCTTCTCAACAGTCCTTCGACGTAACGGTGCCCGCGGGACGGCTCTGGGTGATGGGCGACCACCGCGACGTGTCCGCCGACTCGCGCTTCCACATGCGGAATCCGGGCCGGGGAACCATTCCACTGACGAGCGTGGTGGGCCGAGCGGTCGCGATCGTCTGGCCTCTCTCGCGGATCCGGCACCTGGATGCACCGGCTGGGCCGCCCGCACTGCCGACCTCCGAAGGCCATGGGCCCGGTCGGCCGTCGCCCGGTCTCGACCCGCTCCCGGTACGGTCCCCGACCGCTCTGAGCGCGTTGGGCGTCCTCGTGTTCCCGGTCCGGCGACGACGGGGTGCGACCGGCGCGATCCGGTCGACTGCGGGGTGCGCGGCGGAACCACCCGGCTGCCGCATCGGGCCGTCGACCGGGCAGGCCGGCCAGGGGAGAGGTGGCGAGCGGTACGGCACCGGCCGACGTACTGGTTGAGCGGATCCTTAGGTGACTTTTAGGGGATCTCGCAGCCGGCGGTCCCGGCCCTCCGCACCTCCTACGATCGAACACATCGACGTTCGAGGCAGGTTGAGACCCCTGCTCCACCTGCGGCCCCGAAGCGGACTTCCGAGTGAACCCGAGCACCGGTCCGCGAGCGGCACTTCCCGACGGCCCCTGACCCACCGTCACGGCGCCTTTGTCAGAGGACCTCACATGACCCCACCGTCAGCTCGTCATCGCTCCGGCGGCCGAAGCCGCCGGGTGACCAGGCTCAGCATCGGCCTCGCCGGTGTACTCAGCGCCGGCGTCGCCCTCCTCGGCGTGTCCTTCGCCGCCACCACGCCTACCGCGCCGCACGCCGACGCACCGACCCAGCCCAACCCGAACTGCACCCTCAAGGTTCCGGCCAACCCGCTCACCGCCCAAGGCCTGGCCACGCCCTACACGTTGGTGGCGACCGATCCGGCCCAGGGCGCCTGCCACGAGTCCAACGCCAACCAGTCGGCGTTCGTCCAGGCGACCGTCCTCGACCCGGCCACCGGCGCGATCTCCGTCTACAGCCCCCTGGTCATCGACAGGGGAACCGCCCCCGCCGTGGCACCCGTCGTGCCGACCCTGCCGGCGAACGCCGTGGTCGGCATCTGGTTCGGCTACAACGGCAACGTCCTGTCCCTGGCCGGCCGCACCGCCTCCGGGAAGTGCGTGGGCGGCACCCCGGGCGGGCAGCCCTTCGGCCAGTTCGCGTACTGCAACGCGCCCGCCTTCTTCACCGCCGCCAACGCCGCGGAAGCAGCGGGCAAGCTCACCGTCCCGCCCCTGGGCACCGCCCGGGACGGCAGGCCCTGCCCGACCACTCGTGACTTCGGCGTGGTCGACCAGGACCAGAGCGACAACGTCACCACCGAGTACCTGTCCACCGCACAGGGCACGACCGCCCAGAGGACCGCGAAGAACCTCGCCGCCCTGCGAGGCGGAGCGACGATGCAACCCGCCGCGCTGCTCAACGGCAGCGACAACCTGCTGCTCGACAACTTCGTCGACCCGGCACTGGGTTGCACCCCGTGGAAGGCCCCCGATCTCGCCGACCCCGGCAGCAAGGTCACCTCACTCGCGCTCAACGAGCTCCAGGCCGCCAAGTACCAGGCGGCGCCCGTCGCGATCGTTCCGCTCAGCGACCCCATGGTCAACGAGAACAACCAGCAGAACCGGAACAAGACCAACCTCTACCGCGCGGGCGTGGACCAGCCCGCACTCAGCGCCGCCGCCAACGGCGACCCGACGGCCTACTGCACCAACCTCACCACACGCGGTGCCCAACGCATCAACCTCGACAAGCAGTTCACCGCCGCCGTCGCCTCACCCCAGGACGGCCAGAACCTCTTCGACTTCCTCACCCAGCGCTTCGCCGCCTCCCTCACCAATCTCGGCTGCCAGCAGGCAACACCGACTCCCACACCGACCGCCACCAGCCCCACCCCGACCACCAGGCCCACCGCCACCCCGACCGGCAAGCCGACCCCCAGCCGGCCGTCCGGTGCCTGCTCCCCGGCGCAGTTGCTCGGCAATCCCGGCTTCGAGACCGGCGAGGCCGCGCCATGGACGGCCAGCGACGCCGTGATCGACGATGCCGAGGGGATGCAGCCCCGCTCGGGCAACTGGGAGGCCTGGTTGGACGGTTACCGCTCCCGCCACACCGACACCCTCTCACAGCAGGTGACCATTCCGGCGGGCTGCAGGGCCAGCCTCGGCTTCTGGCTGCACGTCGCCAGCAACAACCCGTCCACCGGCGCCGACACCCTTACCGTCAAGGCCAACTCGACCACCCTGGCCACCTACTCCAACCGGGACACGGCCGACGGATATGTGCACAAGACCCTGGATCTCTCGGCCTTCGCAGGTCAGAAGGTGACGATCACCTTCACCGGCATCGAGGCCACGGGCGCCGAGTGGACCAGCTTCGTGATCGACGACACCGCGCTCAACGTCTCCTGACCACTCCGGCGGGCATCAGGACGAGGAGCCTGGGGGATGCACCGGCGAGGCCCGGCCAGGCCGGCCGACCAGCCGGGCACCACGCCGTCCGGGCACCGACCCCGGCGGGCGCGGAATCCAGCTGCGCCCGCCGGCCCGTACGCGGCCGGAGGTCGGAACCAACCCTCACCGCCGACCGATTCCGCCCCCCCTGAACGTCCGTTAAGGAACTGCTAATACTCGCCTAAGCTTCCCCAAATCCTGTCCTCCGAACACCGCTGACCAGCGGAAACCAGCGATCGCCGGGGCCGTGGCCAACCGGCCGGCCCGGTGTGTCCACCCCTGCCCGCCCGCCGGTTTGAAGATGCCGTCGACCGGCTCCACCCGTCGGCTACGGTGTGCGCCATGACGTCCATCCTTGTCGTCGAGGACGACCCCGCCATTCGCACCTCCCTGATCGAGCTGCTGGCCGGCCATCAGCTGGTGGTGCGCAGCTCCCCGGACGGGTTCGGCGCGCTGCGCGAGGTCGCCCAGTGGCAGCCGGACGCGGTGGTGCTGGACCTCGGTCTGCCGGACCTGGACGGCGCCGACGCGCTGAAGATGATCCGCGGCCTGTCCCAGGTGCCGGTGCTGGTGGCGACGGCGCGGGACGACGACGCCGAGATCATCAAGCTGCTCAACGCGGGGGCGGACGACTACCTGGTCAAGCCGTTCTCCGGCGGACAGTTGCTCGCCCGGCTGACCGCCGTCCTGCGTCGCTGCGCGGGGCCGACCCACACGTTCGGGCCCGGGGGCGGCGGGGCCCCCGGTAGCGCGCCCGGTGCGGACCAGGGGCCGCTGGTGCTGGGCGAGCTGCGGATCGACCCGCTCGCCCGTACGGTTAACCTGGCCGGCCGGGAGATCGGCCTGACCCGGCGCGAGTTCGACCTGCTGGCGTTCCTGGCTCTGAACGCCGACCGGGTGGTCTCCAAGCGGCAACTGCTCGCCGAGGTGTGGCGGCAGCCGTACGTGGACGAGCAGACCGTGGACGTGCATCTGTCCTGTCTGCGCCGGAAGTTGGGCGAGCGCGCCTCCCGGCCGCGCTTCCTGCATACCGTCCGGGGCGTCGGGGTGAAGCTGGTGTCGCCCCGGTGAGATCCGTCCTCGTCATTCGGCCGCGACCGGTCCCCCGCTTGCGTGCGACGTCCCCCGCCGAGGGTGCGCAGCCCCGGACGCATCGGTGCCCACCTGTGCCGCCCGTCCTTGACCCCGGATGCGTGCGGCGCACGGTAGGGACCGCGAGGCACCGGGCGGTACGGGACACCTCAAATAGGCGGGATCACAATGGAGGTGACGTTCCGTCCGGACGGCTCCGATTCCGCGGAATACCGGCCGGAAGCCGTTCGCGAACACGGCTATGATGTGCGCCCATGATTTCCGTCCTCTCAACTACGGAGGCCTTTGCCGCCCTTGCCACACGCGGTGAGCGCGGCGCCGATCGAGATCTCCCGACGCGAAGACGCGAACCGGGAAATTCCGCTGGGATTGAGGGAATCGCCCGGCCGTGCTCGGTGACTCCCGACGCGGACGGGCATCCGCACATCCGGGACGGCGCCGACGCCGCCGTCGGCCGAAGGCCGTCCCGCGGCCCGGTGCCGGCGGTAGCCCGGTGAGGGCCACGCTCGCCACGGTCGCGCTGGTGGTGACGGTCATGGTCACCGTGTCGTTCCTCGTCCCGCTGGCCCTGCTCCTGCGCACCCAGGTCCAGACCCAGGCGATGCTGGCCGCCGAGCAGCGCGTGGCGACCGCGGTGCCGCTGCTGACACTGGCCCCGCATCAGGCCGATCTCGTCCAGGCGGTGGCCCGCACCGACACCGGACGCCAGCTCTGCATCCACCTGCCCGACGGCCGGCAGGCGGGCACCGCCCATGCCGGCACCGACCTGCTGAACCGGGCGGTGCGGGGCAGGACCGCGCTGACCGGCGGGGTTCCCGGCGGCCGGGACTATCTGCAACCCGTCCTGATCGAGCACGACCAGGTCGCCGTCGTCGAGGAATTCGTGCCCGATGCGGAGCTGAACCGAGGCCTGGACCGGGCCTGGACCGTCATGGCGCTGCTCGCCACGGTCCTGGTCATCGGATCGGTGCTGGTGGCCGACCGCCTCGGAGCCCGCGTGGTACGTGCCTCGCGCAACCTGTCCGATGCCTCGGCCGCCCTCGGCGCAGGCGACCTCGACATCAGGGTCGAGCCCACCGGTCCGCCCGAGCTCAGGGCGGCCGGTCATGCCTTCAACGCCATGGCCGACCGGGTCAGGCATCTGCTGGCGACCGAGCGGGAACTGGTGGCCGACCTGTCGCACCGGCTGCGCACCCCCATGACCGCACTGCGCCTCGCAGCCGAACGGATCGGCCCCACCCCGGCCGCACCCCAGCTGTCGAAGGCGGTCGAGCAACTCGAGTCCGAACTGGACGCGATCATCGTCGCAGCCCGCACACCGCTGTCCACCAGGCCGGTCGGGGCCGAGTCCGGCGTCGCGTCACGGGGCGCGGGCACCGGACGGCTCGGCCCGGCCCCCGGCGAGCCGTGCCAGGTGTCCGACGTCGCCGGTCACCGCGTCGGCTTCTGGGCCGTCCTCGCCGAGCAACAGAGCCGGATCTGCGTCTTCGAGACGACGGACGAACCAACGCCCGTTCAACTGCCGGACGACCACGTCGCAGCCATGGTCGACGCCTTGGTGGGCAACGTGTTCCGGCACACCCCCGACGGCACCGGCTTCGCCGTCAGCGTGCAGCGGACCGCCCAGAGCGTCGTCCTGGTGGTCGAGGACAACGGGCCCGGCATCGCGGACCCGGTCGGCGCGCTGTCCCGAGGGGCCAGCGGTGCCGGATCGACCGGCCTCGGGCTGGACATCGCGCGCAGCGCGGCCGAATCGACCCGCGGGCACCTTCGCATCGGTCGCAGCGCGCTGGGTGGAGCGCGGGTGGAGGTGGACCTCGGCCTGGCCGCCGAGAACAGGCGGACCCTCGGCCGCCCGTGGCGCAACCGCCGTCGCCGAGCGCAGAAGGCGCCCGGCCGACGAGGCTGAGAAAACCGGGGCGGATCGAGGCCCGACTCCACTTCAGTGCGCGGGCCGATCAACAAGGCGGGAAAATCAATTACTGACGAAACGTCTTACAGCTCTTTCTTTCGCTGATGATTCATCATCTTCCGCCGGACGCAAGCAGACTGGTAAGTTCCCCTCCAACCGGCGTCCGCCACCGGAGGACCTGACCGCGCCGAAGTCCGGAGATCCGCCGGAACGTCCCGCCGTGAATACCGATACTCACGACGTCAGGCAAGGTGCCCCACCCACGGCACTCTCCGCCCGCCGGCGGTATCCCGGACTCACCGTTGCGCCCGGAACCGAGCAGTGAGTGTTCGACCACATGCCTGCCCGCCGGCATGGTCAGGAGTGAAGATGCCACATTCGGGGACCGTGACAATCCCTGAGGCCAGGTCCGCCGACCGGATCCCGGACAGCCGACAGTCGGACGGACCCACCGCCGCTCAGTCGACGCACCGCCACCAGGAAGCGGTACTGGCCTACGCCCGCTCGTGCTGCGCCGACCGACGTGCCGCGCAGGAGCTCGCGAACGAGGCGTGGCAGCGGGCCGGGGAAGCCGGTGACCCCGGCGTCGGCCCGGCGCTAAGCCGCCTGCGCCTGCTGGCCGAGGTGAGAAGGACGGCGGCCGGGTGGGCCGACACGGGACGTGGATCGGCGCTGAGCGCGGCCTTCACCGTCTGGCTCGCAGGTCTTCCCCAGCCAACCGAGGGGGAACCGTCGGCACGCGCGGCGCTCGCCGCGGCGGAAGCGGACTCGCTCGTTCTGCGTGCGTTCCGGAGCCTGCCCACGGCGCGGCAGGACGAGCTGTGGCAGTGCCTTGTGGACGCCGCCGCCGGGCCGTCCGCCCGCACCTCGCACGCCGGGACCGCTGCTTGGCAGAGTCTTCAGGACGAGTGTCTCAAGGTGTACGCCTCCCGGGCGCCCCAACGCGCCTGCCGACACCTGGCCGCACGGCTCGGTGACCACGTCCGGCAGGCTACCGGCAGTGAGACGCGCGACCTCGACCGCCACCTCGCCGGGTGCGACAGCTGCCGACGGGCCCGGGCGGACCTGGAAGCCATCCGCACCCGGCAGCGGCCCGCCCTGCTCAAGGCGCTGGTGCTGTGGCCCGCGGAGCCAACGGCGACGGCCCCCACCCCTGAGCGGGAGCCCGGCGACCCGAGGCCCGGCGCCCGCGACCGGAGCCGACGCCTGCCCCGACCGCCAGGCACCGGCAGGCGAACCGGCCGGCGCGTGCTGATCTCGCTCGCCGCGGTAGGTGCAGGTGTCCTGGCCGCGCTCGCCGTCGCCGGCGTGCTCCTCACCACGGTGGAAGACGCCGGAGAACACCCGCAGCCGGCCGACGCCCCGACACTGCCCGCTCCCGACAGGTCACTGCCGACCACGGGCTTCGGCGGCACGCCCCCGGAAATCAGTTCGGCGGCGATGTCCTCCGATCCGCCGGCCGCCTCCGCCTCGGCCGCCTCACCCACCGGCACCACCTCACCCATGCAACCGGCGGCCGCCACACCCACCGGCGATACCAACTCGCCCATGCAGCCGGTCGTCGCCGGGCTCCCGCTCGTCAACCACGGCTCGGGGCTCTGCGTCGGCATCACGACTGCCACACAGGCTGCCGGCCCGCTGCAGCTCCAGCAGTGCACCGGCCAGGCCACCCAGCGCTGGCAGCGAGTGCCGGCCGGTCAGGGCAGCTACCAACTGCGCAACACCGGCACCGGGGCATGTCTCGACGGCACCACGGAGGGCGGGAACAGCGTCACGGTCACCCTCCAGGCGTGCCGGTCCGATTCCGGGCGTGCCGAGCAGCTCTGGCGGTTCGCACCGGACGCACGGTCGGACACATTCCGCCTCGTGTTCCTCCCACCGGTACCCTCCAGCGACTATCCCGCGCACTTGCTGGGTCCGCAGGACTGGTCGAAGGCGGACCCGCCACACCCGGGATCGCTCCTGGTGCACCTGCCGAACTACTACAACTCCGACAACTTCCTCTTCACCATGGGGTGACCAGGCGCCCCGCCCGGTCACCGGGACGCCGGAACGCGCCGATCCTGCCGATCCTCGGCGGCGATGCAACGCGGAAAGCCCGCCGACCAGACCAGGCGCCGCCGGACCTGCCGACTGAACGGACGGCGGCGAGGGTGAGGTTGCTCCGCTTTGACGGACACTGTTGGTGTGGTGGTCAGGCGGCCAGCACGGTCTGGGGTGTGCAGGACGCGCAGTTGCTCGGCCGTGGCCATCCGGAACTGGAACAGCGCGGATGCGGCCGGACGCGCGGTGCTGGCACGCCGGAGCGCTCGGGCCGCGCTCCAACTCCTTGATGCGAGCGGCGCCAGCCAGGCATGGCGGCGAGCATCAAGTGCACTGCAGTCGAACGGAGTTGGATACCGTTCTGCTGACGGTCGGGGTCGACGATGGTGCTGTTCGAATCGCGTGTTCAAGTGGGTTTTGTTCCGGGCGAGCCTCGGTCGAGCGGGGCGTTTTCGAGCACATGCGAGGTGCGGTACGAGGTCCGCGTCGACCCGAGGTCTCAAGCCCGTGGCAACCGCCGGATCCGGCTCACCCCACAAGTCATCCCACGGCAGGACTAACGCGACTCGCCCGCAGTAGTAGCCTCTGTCAGGATTTGTCCCACGCCCATCACGGGAGGGCCAGTGATCACACGTCGCCAGTTCTCTCTGCTCAGTGCCGGCGCGGCCGCAGCCTCGCTGGCTGCCGGCCCCTCGGCGCAGGCGGCGCCGCGCAGGCGTTCGGCGGTACGCCATGTGACGCTCGTCCACGGCGCCTATGCGGACGGCTCGTCCTGGTCGAAGGTGGTTCCGCTGCTCCAGGCGGCCGGCCTGGAGGTCGTCGCCGTGCAGAACCCGCTCACCTCGTTGCAGGACGACGTCGCGGCGACCAACCGCGCGCTGGCACGTCAGGACGGTCGGACCGTCCTGGTCGCCCACTCGTACGGCGGAACGGTGATCTCCCAGGTGGGACTCGCGCCGAATGTCGCCGGGCTGGTCTACGTCGCCGCGCGGGCCCCGGAGGCCGGTGAGGACTTCACCGCCCTCGCAGCCCGGTTCCCGACTCCGCCGGTCACCCACGGGATCATCAGGTCCGGCGGGTTCCAGTGGTTGAACCGGCAGGCGTTCCTGCACGACTTCGCCAACGGCGTGCCCGAACCGGAGGCGCTCGGGCTCTACGCGGTCCAGGGAGCGCTCTCGACCGCTCCGCCGACGACGAGCGTGGCCGCGTGGCAGCACAAGCCCAGCTGGTACGCCGTCTCGAAGAAGGACCGCACCATCGACCCCGGCCTCGAGCGCTTCATGGCCGGCCGGATGCACGCGCACACCACCGAGGTGGACGCCGGACATCTGTCACTGGTCTCACACCCGGCGGACATCGCGCGGCTGATCCTGGGCGCCGCCCGGAGCTGCTGACCCGCGCCCGAGGCCCCGGTGCTCGACACCGGGGCCTCGAGCCGTCCGCACTCCCGAACGCCAGGGTGCCGGCCTTGAGGGACAACGGGTCACGGTCACCGTCGATGCGGTTCCGGAGCGCTGGGGGAACCGGCCGGACTTGGGCGGAACCGCGTACGGGTCCGACCCAGTCCGACGCCGTTGGACGCCGGCCCTCCCGGCCGTGCCTTCCTATGCGGTGAGCTGCCCGCGGTAGCGGAGCAGCGCCCGTGGGCTGTTCCAGCCGAGCACTCCCACCACGCGGCCCTCCCGGAGGTAGCGGGCGACGAACCTGCCCGCCCGCGGGTCGCCGTCGACGACTTCGACCCGGGCATCCGGGGGAGCCCAGCCGTGTATCTGGATCTTGGTGTCGTACTGGTCGGTCCAGCCGAAGGGGATCGGCGCGTACGGGGTGGCGCCGTCCGGGCCGGCGAGGAGGTTCCTGGCGGCGGCGATGGCCTGCTGGGTGGCGTTGGTGCGTTGCTCCAGGCGCACCCGGCCGCCTGCCGCCGGGTGCGGCCAGTTGGCGACGTCTCCGGCCGCGTAGACGCCGGGGGCGGCCTGGCACGTGGGATCGCAGAGCACCCCGTCGCCCAACGGGATTCCGGAGTCGGCCAGCCAGTCGGTGGCGGGCACCGAGCCTATGGCGACCACCACCACCTCGGCCGGCAGGCGAGTGCCGTCGTCGAGCACCACCGTGGTGACCAGGCCCTGCTCACCGGTCAGCTCGGCGACCCGGCGGCGCAGGTGCAGCCGGACACCCTGTCGGCGGTGCAGGTCGGCCACCAACTCGCCCATCTGTGGGCCTACTTGTCCGGCCAGTGGGGTGGCCTCGAGGTCGACCAGGTCGACGTCGAGTCCAAGACCGCGCGCGGTGGCGGCGATCTCACTGCCGAGAAAGCCGGCACCGATCACCACGGCCCTGTTCCCGGGAAGGAGTTGATCCCGTAGCGCGAGCGCGTCGCCCAGAGTGCGCAGCACGTGGACACCGGCCAGGTCGTGGCCGAAGGGCAGGCGGCGGGGACGCAGTCCGGTGGCGATGACCAGACCGTCGTAGCCGAGTCGCTCGCCGCCGGTCAGGGTCACGGTGCGGGCGAGGGGGTCCAGGCCGGCAGCCCGGCAGCCCAATCGCAGCTCCAGCCGGAGCCGTTGGAGCTCGGTCTCCGGGCGCAGGGTGGCCTCCCGGGGTTGCCATTCGCCGGCCAGCAGCTGCTTGGACAGCGGCGGCCGGTCGTAGGGCAGGTGCGGTTCCTCGCCGACCAGGGTGAGCCTGCCGGTGAATCCTTCGCGCCGCAGGGCGTCGGCCGCCGTGAGCCCGGCGGCCGACGCGCCCACCACGAGGATGTGGTCCAGAGCGGGCACTACCCGGCCACCTCGATGGCCATCGCGGGACAGCGGGCAGCGGCCTCCCTCACCCGGGCCGCCAGCTCCTGCGGCGGATCGGCGTCGAGCAGGACCACGATGCCGTCCTCCTCGCGCTGGTCGAAGACCTCGGCCGCGGCGAGCACGCACTGGCCGGCTCCCACGCACCTGTTCTCGTCTACGGTGATGTTCATCGGGGTTCGACTCCTTCCGTCTCGTCGCCTACCAGGTCACGGGCAGTTCGTGGACGCCGTAGACGACCATGTCGTCGCGCATCGGGATCTCCTCCACCGGCACCGCCAGCCGCAGGGTCGGGAACCGGTCGAACAGGGCCGTCAGGGCGGCCTTCAGCTCCACCCGGGCCAGCTGCTGCCCGAGGCACTGGTGGATACCGTGGCCGAAGGCGAGGTGCGGACGGTAGGTCCGGTGCAGGTCCAACCGGTCGGGATCGCCGGGGAACTGGGCCACGTCACGGTTGCCCGACTGGATGGCGGCGACCACGGTCGTCCCGGCCTTGATCTGCTGCCCGTTCAGCTCCAGGTCCTCGGCGGCCGTGCGGCGAATGCCGAACTGGATGACGCTGAGGTAGCGCAGCAGCTCCTCGACGGCGGCGTCCATCAGCGACGGGTCGGCGCGCAGGGCGTCCAGCTGGTCGGGGTTGCGCAGCAGGCAAAGGGTACTCAGCGCGATCATGTTGGCGGTGGTCTCGTGCCCGGCGATCAGCAGCAGCCCCCCGACGCCGACCAGCTCCTCGTCGGTGAGCCCGCCCGAACTCACCAGACCGCTGAGGATGTCGTCGCCGGGCTCGGCGCGCTTGGCGAGCACCAGGCGGTGCATGAACCGGTTCATCGCCTGCTGCGCCTGCTGGACCTCCTCGGGGCCCGCGTCGATCCGCAGCAGCATGGCCGAGTTCCGCTGGAACTCCTCCCGGTCGCTGTAGGGCACGCCGAGCAGCTCGCAGATGACCAGCGAGGGGATCGGCAGTGCGAAGGACTGGACCAGGTCGACCGGGCCCTCGGCGCCGGCCATCGCGGCCAGCCGCTCGGCCACGATCTGCTCCACGGCAGGGGCCAGCTGCTGCATCCGGCGCACGGTGAACTGGCCGGTGAGCAGCCGCCGGAACCGGGTGTGCTCCGGCGGGTCCGTCATGATGAACATCCCCGGGGCGGGCGGCGGCACCGGCGCGTCCTTCGGCACGTCCCCGCCGATCCGGATCTGCCGGCGGCGGGAGCTGAACCGCGGGTCGGAGAGGACGGCCCGTACGTCCTCGTACCGGGTGACCAGCCAGCCGGGCAGGCCGTCGGGCAGGGTCACCGATGCGACCGGCTCCTCCTCCCGTAGCGTCCGGTACTCCGGCGGCGGGTCGAACGGGCAGGTCCGCGCCATCGGCTGGGTCCTGGCGGCGGGCTCGGTTCCGGTCATGAACAGGTCCTTTCCTGCAGGTCTTCGGGCTGCGACCTCGACCAAACCCCACCCCGCTGACGTCGGCCGGTCGAGAAGCTGACGGTTGCCTGACAGTGCTGGACCCCGCAGGAACCCCCGGGCGCGGTGACGCGTTGTCAGCGCGGACACGCGATCTTGTGATGGGTACCTGCTATGCACTCCGCCTCACCGGGCCACGGCCCGTCTCTGCCCCGAGGGACCGGGCAGCGACTGCTCGTCGTGGACGACGATCCGATGGTCTCGGAACTGCTGGAGACCACCCTGGGCCTGGCCGGCTACCGGGTCGCGACCGCGAACAGCGGCGCCGCCGCCCTGCGCGCCTACCAGGCGGCGCCCTTGGACCTGCTGGTGCTGGACGTGATGCTGCCCGACCTGGACGGCTTCACCGTCTGCCGGCGGCTGATCGAGAACGGCGCAAGGATTCCCGTACTGTTCCTCACCGCACGGGACTCGGTCGAGGACCGGGTGACGGGCTTCGCCACCGGCGGCGACGACTACCTCACCAAGCCGTTCAGCCTCCCCGAACTGCTGGCCAGGGTGCACGCCCTGCTGCGCCGGACCCGTACCACGCCGGGGCGGGGCCCGGTCCTGCACTTCGCGGATCTGACCATGGACGAGCGCAGCAGGCGGGTTCACCGCGGCGACCGCCTGGTCGGCCTGTCGCCGACCGAGTACAGGCTCCTGCGCTACCTGCTGGTCAACGCCGACCACGTGGTGTCGAAGGAGCAGATCATGGACCACGTCTGGCAGCACCACTTCGGCGAGAGCGTGGTCGAGAAACTGGTCTCCCGGCTCCGGGCGAAGCTGGACGCGCAGCCGCCGGCCCTGATCCACACCGTGCGCGGCTTCGGCTACAGCCTGCGGTTACCGGGAGGCGAGTGAGATGACCACCGCCTGGCGCGGCTCGCTGCGGGCGCGGCTGATGACCGGGGTGATCCTGCTCGCGGCCCTCGGCATGGTGGCCGTCAACGCCGCCTCGCTGCTCGCCCTGCGGCTGTACCTCATCGACGCCGCCGACGCCCAGCTCACCAAGGCCCGCGCCACCGTCGAGCAGCACGTCACGGGCCGGACGACACCGATCAGCGCAGCGGACGTCAACTCCCTGATGCCCGGCGGTGCCTACGTCGTGCTGCTCGACGGGCACGGCCGGGTGGTGGCCCAGACCCCGGCGCAGGACTTCAGCGGCCGCCCCATCCCGCGTCCCGACCTGCCCGACCCGATCCCCGACGGGTACGCCCGGCACGCCGTGACGGTCTCCGGCCGGGGCGCACCCACGGTCAGGTACCGCACGCTGGTCTTCTCCGTCGGCACGCGGGCGATGCTCCGGACGGCACCCGGCGCGTCCCTGGAGCCGTTCAGCACCGTGGTGGCCGCGACCAGCCTCGGGCCCGGCGACGACGTCGTGTACTGGCTGGTCTGCGCCGACGCCGTCGCGACCCTCACCGTACTGGCGGGGATCGCCCTGGTCGGCCGAGGCGTGCTGCGGGTGAGCCTGCGCCCGCTGCGGGACATGGCCGGCACCGCCACCGCGATCGCCGACGGGGACCTCGGCCAGCGCATCCAAGTCGCCCAGCAACACAGCGAGTTGGGGGAGGTCGGCACCGCCCTCAACCGGGCCTTCGACGCGCGGCAGCGCTCCGAGGAGCGGCTGAGGCAGTTCGTGGCCGACGCCTCGCACGAGCTGCGCACCCCGCTGACCTCGATCAGAGGGTGGGCCCAACTCCATCTGCACGGACTGGCCCGTGACCCCGAACTGCTCGACCGCGCCATGCTGCGGATCGAGAGCGAGGCGGCCCGGATGCACGCCATGGTCGAGGAACTGCTGCTGCTCGCCCGGCTCGACCAGGGCCGCCCGCTGGCCAGCGCACCGGTAGACCTGGGCGCCCTGGCCGGGTACGCGGTCTGCGACACCCTCGTCCTCGACCCCGACCGCCCGATCACCCTGGACGTCCCGGGCCGCGTGATGGCCCGGGGCGACGAGGAGAGGCTGCGGCAGGTCCTGGGCAACCTGCTGAACAACGTGCTGCGGCACACACCGCCCGGCACACCGGCCGTCGTGGCGGTACGTGCGCTGCCCCACGAGGGCACGGTGGAGCTGACGGTCGCCGACGAAGGTCCCGGCATGGACGGTGAGACCGCGAGCCGTGTCTTCGAGCGCTTCTACCGGGGTGACGACTCCCGCGCCCCCGGCAGCGGGGGCACCGGCCTCGGCCTCGGCATCGTCAAGTCGATCGCCGAAGCCCACGGCGGCAAGGTCTCCGTGCGGACGGCACCGGGCGAGGGCAGCATCTTCACCTTTGTTCTCCCAGGATGCCCCGGGCTTCAGGTCGGGGAGATGGGGGTCCCCCCGCCCGGAGGGTGGGGGAGGGTCCTTGGGTCGGAGCCGTGAAGCGGCGGAGTGATTTGCGCGGCCTCGCGCGGGGACGGCTCGCCAAGTCCGTCCACGACGCCGGATGGGCGGCCTTCCGCAGGCTGCTCGAAGAGAAAGCGGCCCGGTACGGGCGCCACGTCGGCATCGTCAACCGCGCGTTCCCGTCCTCCCAGCTGTGTTCGCAGTGCGGACACAGCGACGGACCCAAGCCCCTCGCCGTACGCGAGTGGGCCTGCTCAGCGTGCGGTGTGCTGCATGACCGTGACCTCAACGCCGCTCGGAACATCCTGGCCGCCGGGCAGGCGGACAGGCTAAACGCCCCTGGAGGGCCGGTCAGTCCTGGCGTGGCGATCCCACGCCAGGCACGGCCCGTCGAACGGGGAACCCACCTCGGCGACCTGCGACCCACGGGCGTCCGTGCCGCAGGCGCGGGAGGAATCCCCCGGGTTTAGCCGGGAGAGGATGTCAACATGACCCTGCCCGCCGCGCGGTGAGCGGCGCCGGTGACGGACCGCCGGTCCGGAACCTCAGCGCGCCGTCCGCAGGCGAGGCGGCCGAGCGCGGGTTTGGCCCGGCCCTGCCGCGCCCTGGCATGATCGGTGCATGGTCGAACGAGTCATCGCAGCCTGTGACGGAGCTGCCAAGGGCAACCCGGGTCCGGCAGCCTGGGCCTACGTGGTCGCGGACAGCGCCGGGGTACCGCAGCGCTGGCAGTCCGGTCCGCTCGGGCGCAGCACCAACAACATCGGCGAGCTGACGGCGTTGCAGCAGCTGCTGGGCGCGACGGATCCCGCCGTACCGCTGGAGGTCCGCCTCGACAGCACGTACACCCGCGACGCGGTGACGAAGTGGCTGGTGGGGTGGAAGCGCAACGGCTGGAAGACCGCGGCCGGCAAGCCGGTGGCCAACCGCGAGCTGATCCAGGACATCGACGCGCTCCTGGAGGGGCGGGACGTCACCTTCGTGTACGTCCCCGCCCACCAGGTGGACGGCGATCCGCTGAACGCCATCGCGGACAAGGCCGCCAGCGACGCCGCCCGTACCCAGGAAGGCGCGGGTGGGACCGCTGCCGACCTCCCGGTACCGGACCCGGTTCCGAGTTCCGCACCGCGTCGTGGACGCCCGTCGGCCTCGTCCGCCTCGTCGTCCTCCTCCGCGACGAAGCGGAGTTCCGCGGGCGGCTCGCGCACCCTGTCCGCGCGTTTCCCCGGGACGTGCCCGTGCACCCGCCCCTACGCCAAGGGCGACAAGATCACCAAGGTGGGCAGCAGTTGGGGCCACCCGCAGTGTGCGGGTGCCGGCGCCTGACCACGGGATCGGCTCCAGGCCCGGGCGGTGGACGGCCCGGTCCGTGGGCCCGGGCCACGACCTGGCCCGACCGTCAGGGGCTTTCGGAGCCGGCGCGGCGGACCACGTCCTCGGCCCGCTGCTGCCCGGCCGGATCGCCGAGGTCGGCGAAGAGGGCCACGGCCTGGCCGGCGAGTGAGGCCGCCTCGGCGTGTCGTCCGGCGTCCAGATGCGCGACGGAACAGGCCAGCAGTGTGGGAGCGCGCTGGCTCCGCAGGCCGAGGGTGTCACACATGGCGAGCGCCTCCCGGTACCGCGCCACGGCGTCGTCGTGCCGGCCGAGGCCGTGCAGCGCCTGGCCGAGGGTGCGCAGCGCGAGCGTGGCGGGGAGGTGGCAGGAGGTGGCGGAGAAGTGGGCGAGCGCGGCCCGCCCCTCCTTCAGCGCCGCGGCGTAGTCGTGCCGCGCAAGGTGTGTCTGAGCCAGACCCAGCGCGCACTGCGCCTCGAATCCGGCTTCGCCGGCGCGCCGCGCGAGCGTGCGGGCCTGCGCGAAGTGATCGACCGCCTCGTCCACCGACCCGGGGTCCAACGCGGCCACGGCGCCCATCGTGTAGCGCAGCCGGTGCGGAAAGACGCCGTCGTCGTGCTGCTCCCGGGTCCGCCAGGCCCGCAGCGCCGCCTCGCGGGCCTCCTCGTGGCGTCCGGTGTGCGCGTACGCCACGGCGAGCACCACGCCGGCGTTCGCGGCCACGTCCGGGTCTGCCGCCTGCTCCGCGATCCGGCGCAGGTCCTGGCCGATCGGCACCACCAGGCGCCACGGCACGCACAGGTCGGTGAACGGGACCATGGCGGTCAGCGTGGCGGCGATCACGCGCGCATCGTCGAGGCCGGCCGGGCGGGTGGGATGCTGCAGGATCTGGGTCGCCAGACCGATCATCCCGGCCAGTTCCTCGATCACCCAGCGCTGGGCCTCGGCGGCGCTGGTGAACTGCGGGCCGTCCGGGACCTCGGGGTTCAGGGCGCCGGCGAGCCGGCTGTAGGGGCGCTCACTGCGCAGTGCGGCGCTGGTCCCGGCGAGGTGGCAGCGCGCCAGCCGGCTGAGGGCGGCCTGCCGCTCCTGGGGCGGGTCGGCCTCCAGGGTGCGGTGGCGGGCGAAGAGCCGGACGAGGTCGTGATAGCGGTAGCGGCCCACGTCGCCGGGTTCGAGCAGCCCGGCGTCGGCCAGCGACTCCAGGACCTCCTCCGCCATGACGTCGGTGCAGTCCAGGACGGCGGCGGCGGTACCGGGCGACAGGTCGGGTGTCTCGGGGATGGCGAGCAGGCGGAAGGCCCGCGCCTGGGCCGGGTCGAGAGCGGCGTACCCGACCTGGAAGGCCGCGTCCACCGCGAGGCTGCCGGTTTCCAGTTCGGAGAGCCTGCGGGGCCGGTCCGCCAGCCGGTCGGCCAGCGAGGCGACCGTCCAGCGCGGTCGGGCGGCCAACCGGGAGGCGGCGATCCGTACGGCGAGCGGCAGCAGGCCGCAGGTGTGCACCAGGGCCCGCGCGGCCTCCGGCTCGCGGGTCAGCCGGGTGGAGCCCGTGATCCGCTCCAGCAGGTCCAGTGCCTCCCATTCGGTGAACGGCTCCAGGGCGGTGCGGCTGGTGACCGGGAGGCAGGCCAGCGGTGCGCGGCTGGTGACCAGCACCGCACACTCCGCAGTGCCCGGAAGCAACGGCTCCACCTGCTCGGTGTCGGCCGCGTTGTCCAGCAGGACCAGCAGCCGACGGCCCGCCAGCCTGGTCCGGTACAGCGCGGTCCGGTCCAGCGGACTGCTCGGGATGTTCTCGGGCGGTACGCCCAGGGCCCGCAGGAACAGCCCCTGGACGACGTACGGGTCGGCCGGCTTGGCGCTGGCCCCGCGCAGGTCGGCGTGGAGCTGTCCCTCGGGGAAGGATCCGCGGGCGCGGTGTGCGGCGTGCACGGCCAGCGTGGTCTTGCCCACCCCGCCCATGCCGTGGATCACGCAGACGGCGGCGGCCGTGCCGACACCGGCCGACGGACGGGCCAGCGCCTCGTCCAGCTCCGCGATCACCTCGGTGCGGCCGGTGAAGTCGGGTACGTCCAGAGGGAGTTGGGCCGGCGGCAGCCAGGCCGCGATCGGTGGTGCGGCAGGCGCCGACGGCTGGGCGCCCGGAGCCGACAGCTCGGGGTCGGTGCGCAGGATGCGCTGGTGCAGCCGTACCAGCTCCGGGCCCGGGTCGAGCCCGAGTTCCTCGGTGAGGCTGCGTCTGGTGCGGTCGTACGCGGCCAGCGCGTCGGCCTGGCGTCCGGAGCGGTACAGGGCGAGCATCTGAAGCGCCCGCAGGCCTTCGCGCATCGGGTGCTCGTCGGCGAGAGCGGTCAGCTCCGCGACGGACCGGGCGTGGCGGCCGAGTTCGAGTTCCAGGCCGAGCCGGGTCTCCAGCAGTGCCAGGCGCCGCTCGGTCAGCCGCTCGCGCTGCCGCTCGGCGTACTCGCCCGGCACGCCCGTCAGCGGAACGCCCTGCCAGAGGTCGAGCGCCTCGCCGAGCAGTCGGGCGGCCTCGGGCCGGTCGCCGGTCCGGGCGGCACGCTCGGCCTCGGTGGCCAGCCGCTCGCCGCGGCTCGCGTCCAGTGCGTCCTCGTCCAGCCGCAGCGTGTAGCCGCCGGCCACCGAGACCAGCAGTCGGGGCGCGCGGGGTTCGGTCTCCAGCGCGGCCCGCAGACGCGAGATGTGGTTGCGCAGGGCCACCGCCGAGCTGGCGGGCGGATTCCAGCCCCAGATCCCCAGGGACAGCTCCTCCACCGAGACCACCCGGCCGCTGCGGAGCGCGAGGGCGGCCAGGACCGCGCGCTGCTGGGCCGAGCCGGTGTCCAGCTCGCTGCCGGCACGCCACGCCCGCAGCGGACCCAGCACCGCGACCTTCAGTCCATCCACCTGTCCGTGCTCCCCGTGCCTGTCATCCGAGTTCCCTCACGCGGCCGTCGCCGTGCCCGCGGCGTTCACCGGTTGTCGTCGTGCGCCCACCCGGCGGCCCTCCCCGTAAGGCGCGGACGTCGCCCTCCGGAGGGCGGGTCGGACGGCGATGGGGTGCGACGCGGCGGATCGGCCATGGCGGGCGCACTGTCACGGGCGCACCGTTCGTATGAGTCCCGTTCACATCCGCCGCCACGCCGCCGTACCGCCGAGGAGCGGCGTCCGGTGGCGGCGGCACGCAATGGTACGACGAACGGGCCGGACGTCCCGTCGTCCGCGCCGGGTGTGTCGTCCGCCGTCCGCATGGTGGACAGGTCAGCCTCCCGGCAGGGCGGGTTCGCCCCCAAGGCGGGTGCCGCTGCCGTCGGCGACGGCAGCGGCACCACGTAACCACGGAGTGGGCTAGTGCGCACCGGCTCCGGTGAGCGAACGGACCTCCAGCTCGGCGTACTTGGCCGCTTGGTCGGCCTCACCCCGGGACAGCAGGGTGCCCGCCCAGCCGAGCAGGAAGCCGACCGGGATGGAGACCAGACCGGGGTTCTCCAGCGGGAACCAGGCGAAGTCCGCGTGCGGCAGCAGCGAGGTCGGCTTGCCCGACAGTACCGGCGAGAAGACCACCAGGACCACCGAGGTCAGCAGGCCACCGTAGATGCTGCACAGTGCGCCGCGGGTGTTGAAGCGCTTCCAGAAGAGGCTGTACAGGATGGTCGGCAGGTTGGCCGAGGCGGCGATGGCGAAGGCCAGGGCGACCAGCGCGGCGGTGTTGAGCTTGTCGGCGAACATGCTCAGCACGACGGACACCGCGCCGATCCCGAACGCGGCCAGCCGCGCCGCCCGCAGCTCCTGCTTCTCGGTGGCCCGGCCCTTGCGGATCACCTGGGCGTACAGGTCGTGTGCGAATGAGGAGGACGAGGCCAGGGTGAGTCCGGCGACCACGGCCAGGATGGTGGCGAACGCGACCGCCGAGATCACCGACAGCAGGACGGCTCCGCCGGTGCTCCCCGCCCCGCCGCCGAGCCGCTCGGCGAGCATCGGCACCGCGGTGGTGCCGGCCGGGTTGGACGCCTTGATGGCCCCCGGTCCGACCAGCGCGGTGGCGCCGAAGCCCAGCACCACGGTCATCAGGTAGAACGCGCCGATGATGACGATGGCCCAGTTCACCGAGTGGCGGGCCGCCTTGGCGGTGGGCACCGTGTAGAAGCGGACCAGGATGTGCGGCAGGCCCGCCGTCCCGAGCACCAGGGCGACGCCCAGGCTGAGGAAGTCCAGCTTGCTGACGGAGGTCGCGCCGTACTTGAGCCCGGGCTCCAGGAAGGCCGGACCCTTGCCGCCGGCATGGCCGGCCGCGCCGAGCAGGGTGGAGATGTTCCAGCCGAAGCGGTGCAGCACCAGCACGGTCAGCAGCGCCGTCCCGGCCATCAACAGCGCGGCCTTGACGATCTGCACCCAGGTGGTGCCCTTCATGCCGCCGACCGTGACGTAGAGGATCATCAGCGCGCCCACCCCGAGGATGATCACCTGCTTGGCCGTGCCGCCGGACACCCCGAGCAGCAGTGCCACCAGTGAGCCGGCACCGACCATCTGCGCGAGCAGATAGACGATGGAGACCACGATCGTGGAGATCCCGGCGGCCGTGCGCACCGGGCGCCGGCGCATCCGGAAGGCCAGCACGTCGGCCATGGTGAACCGGCCGGAGTTGCGCAGCGGTTCGGCCACCAGCAGCAGCGCCACCAGCCAGGCCACCAGGAAGCCGATCGAGTACAGGAAGCCGTCGTAGCCGAACAGCGCGATCGTCCCGGTCACGCCCAGGAAGGAGGCGGCGGACATGTAGTCGCCGGAGATCGCCAGACCGTTCTGGAAGCCCGTGAACGAGCGCCCGCCGGCGAAGAAGTCGGCGGTGCCGCTGGTGCGCCGGCCGGCCCAGAGCGTGATGCCGAGGGTCACCAGGACGAAGGCGAGGAAGATGCCGATGATCAGGGACCGGTGCGCGCCCGCGCCCGCTCCGGCCGCCAGGGACATCTGGTCGAGGGTCACCGTGCGCACGTGCTGCCTTCCGGGTCGCGGCCGCCCTGCCGGGCGCCCGCCTGGTGGTCCTGGGTGTCGTCGAACTCGGCCCGCGCCCGCTCGGCCACCGGGTCGAGCCGGGTCGCCGCGTACCGGGTGTACAGCCAGGCGATCAGGAAGGTCATGG
Source organism: Kitasatospora sp. NPDC001175 (assembly GCF_053598215.1). Lineage (NCBI taxonomy): Bacteria > Bacillati > Actinomycetota > Actinomycetes > Kitasatosporales > Streptomycetaceae > Kitasatospora > Kitasatospora sp. NPDC001175. Next base: position 201,954 of record NZ_JBSFJU010000006.1, read on the forward strand.
CGAACTGGAGCAGCCCGGCGACGAAGGCGACGTTGACGGTGCCGACGACCCTGACGGCCATCAGACGGTGCGCGTAGCCCGACAGCAGCACGTACGAGAGGTACACGGCCAGGAAGAGCACCGTCATCCAGGCCGCGAACCGCCGGTAGCGGCGACGGAGCAGGGTGACGGCCTCGCCGTTCGCGACGGCCTGGTACCTGGTCAGGCGATCCGCCTCGCACTCGGCGGCCGATCGGCAGTCACAGGGTGCATCGGCTTGCGAACTCCCTTGGGGTGTACTTGTGTTGAGCATTTCTTCTCCGTGAGATGGTGTGCGGGCCGGGCCGGTTCGGCGGTGGCGCGGCCCGCGGGTGCGACGGTCGGCGGCCAGTCCGGCGAGGGCATCGGAGGTGACCGACGGGTGGTCGGGGAGCGGTCCGCGAGCGCGGGTGGATCCGCCGACGGGGTACGTTCCGGGGAAGTCCGTCCGGGGCTCATCGCACCAGCCGCCGACACCGGGCGGCAACCGGCCGGCCGCACCTGGACCAGACCTTTCGGTCCGTCAACTCTGTCCTTTCGGTGCCGCGGCCGCACGTGTTACGGCTGTCGGGGCTCGGCCAGTGCCGCGGTGAACCGCTCCAGCTCCGGACGCCGCACACAGCGCACGTTCATCGGGGTGGGGACGGTGTCGCCGGGCAGCAGGAAGTGGAAGGAGCTCCAGAGCAAACGGTGGCGGAGGCCGGCGATCCGCTGCGCCGCATCGTCTCGGCTGAGGGAGTGCACCAGTCCGCCCGGCCGGTAGCGCGGGGCGACGTCATGGACGTGGACGGCACGGGCGGTGACGGTGACGAAGTAGGAGTCGCGGACCACGCCGTCGAGAAGGATGCAGGTCACCCACGGGCTGCGGCCGGGGAAGACACCGAAGGTGGCGATCGGCGGATCCGCCGGGTCGATCAGCCGCACCGCCTCCTCGACCCGCTTCACCATCGTCGCCTTGCGCAGCGTCATCCGCCGTTCCTCCATGCCGTCGCGGCCCGCCGCAGCTCGGACGGCGGGCGTGGTCCGGCAGCCCAACCTAGGCAGCGGCGGGCCGGGGCGGATGACGGTCGGTACCGAAGGCTTTCGGCTCCTGCGGAGGTTTCGGTCGGTGTACGGGGGCCTGGGGCCGGCCGGCGCGCCGACCGGACGAGCCGGCCCGCTACGGTTCGGAAGCCGGGGCGGCCGCCCCGGCCGCCTCCCGGCACAGGGTCTCCGCGAGGCGGGGCCGCCCGTCTATGCCGAGCTTGCCGTAGGTGTTGGTGAGGTGGACCTCCACGGTGCGCAGCCCCACGAAGAGGTGCTGGGCGATCTCACGGTTGGTCATGCCCTTCGCCGCCAGGCCCGCGACCCGCCGCTCGGTGGGGGTGAGCGCTTCCACGCCCTGGAAAGCGCGGGTGCGCGGCCGGTCGCCTGCCGCGCGCAGCTCGTCCAGGGCGCGTTCGGCCACCGCGTCCGCGCCGAGCCGGTGCGCGACGCTGGCCGCCCGGCGGAGATGGTCCCGGGCCTCGCCCGCCCGGCCGGCCAGCCGGAGCCGCGCGCCCAGGTCGGCCAGTGCCTGTGCGTAGCAGAGCTGTGCGGAGGTATCCGCCAGCAGCTCGCTCGCCTCGGCGAGCAGCTCCAGTCCGCGCGCGCCGCCGGTCACCAGGCCCGTGGCGCGCAGCGCCACGCCGACGATCTCCGGCACACCCCACTCGCGGGCCGACCGCAGCTCCTCCTCGGCCGCCTTCCGGGCCGCGTCGGTCTCCCCGAGTGCGAGGAGGGCCAACGCGGCCTCGGAGCGCCACGGCAGGACGCTCGGCCCCGGCATGCCGCGGGCCTGCGCCCGCCGCCCGCACAGCAGGAAGTCGGCGAGGCCGTCGCGCAGCCGGCCCTGGGCGACCCGCAGGCGGCCCCGGACCAGCAGCACGTAGTCGTTGGTCCAGTGCCCGTTCAGGTCCCCGGACAGACCGCCCCGCTCCAGGAGTTCGGCCGCGTACTCCACCTTGCCCTGCTTGGTCAGGGCGTCCATCAGGATGGCGAGCGGTGCGATGCAGTGGCTGTGCCGCAGATCTATGCCCGTCTCCTCCAGCGCCTCCAGGGCGTTCGCCGCGTCGGCCCGGCAGTCCGCCACCCGGCCGAGCCGGCAGTGCACCCTGGCCCGGGCGCTGCTGGCGACCGCGTACGCGAAGCCGGATCCGCGTGCGCGGGCGGCATCGAGGGCGGCGTCGGCGTAGGTCAGGGCCAGCTCCGACCGGCCCGCCGCGCCGAGGGCGAGAAGCGCGCCCATGTACACGCCGGATTCGTCGTCCACCGGATTCAGACCGTGGACCAGCGCCTGCCGGGCGTACCGGACCGCCGCTTCGGAGTCACTGCCCGTCATCATCGCACGCACACTCAGCAGCGCGGCCAGCAGCCGCTCCACCGTGCTGCCCTCGGCGTCCTCGGGGCTCAACTCGTGCAGCCGGCGCAGCACCGAGGTGGCGGAGGCCGCCTGGCTCAGGCTGCCGTAGATGAAGTCGACCTCCAGGCGCAGCGCGTTCGCGGGATCCAGATCGTGCAGTGCCGCGCTGGTACCGGTGAGCGCGGCCAGCCCCTCGGGATAGCGGTCGAGGGCGAACAGGGCCGCGGACAGCCGCCGGGCGGCCGCAGTCCGCTCGACCGGGTCACGGGACAGCTCCAGGCCGCGCTGGAAGTGGCCGACCGCCGCCGGGACGTTCGAGGCCAGCTCGGCCCCACCGAGGCCGATCAGCAGGGATGCCCGGGTGGCCTCGGAGAGCGGCTCGCGCAGCGCCCGGCGCAGGAACAGCACGGCCTGCTCCGGCCGGCCCTGACGGGTCGCCTGGGACGCCGCCCCGCGCAGCACGTCGGCCGTGCCCCCGTCGCCGACCGGACCGTGCATCAGATGCCCGGCGACCTCCGTGAGCGGGGCGTCCCCCTCGAGCAGCAGCCGCGCGGCGCGGCCGTGCAGCTCCTGCCGGCGGCTCGGGCGGACTGCGTCCGCGACCGCCTCGGCGACCAGCGGGCAGCTGAAACCGATCTCGTCCTCGGTCCGGACCAGCAGACCGGCGTGGACGAGGGTGTGGACGGCGTCCTCGGCCGCCGGCTGGGACAGCCCGGCGACCCCGGCGACCAGGTCGACGGCCGACCCGTCGCCGCCGAGCACGGCCGTGGCCCGGACGACGGCGACGGCGTCCGCACCCGCCGAGGCGACCAGCCCGAGGACGGCGCGGCCGACCGCCGGTGGCAGCAGACCCCCGAGCTGCTCCCCGGTCAGCGATCCGAGGTCCGGCCGCGCCGCGCCGACGGCGCTCAGCAGGGCGTGCAGCAGGTAGGAGTTCCCACCCGTCGCGGAACGGCAGGCGGCCGCGAAGGACGGTGCGACCCCGGGGCCCAACGTCTTCTGGACGATCGCCGCCACCGCCTCCGCTCCCAGGGCGGGCAGGGCGAGGCGGTGGCGGAACAGCCGGTGGACGGCGCCGAGTCGGTCGGCGGATCCCGGATCGGCGGCCTCCAGTGCGGCGGCGCCCGGCGCCAGCGTGGCGAGCACGGTCAGCGGCAGGTTGCCGGCGCGCCGCAGGAGGTAGTGCAGCCAACGCAGCGAGGCCGGATCGGCCCAGTGCAGGTCGTCGATGACGAGGACCAGGCGGCCGCGTTCGCTGAGGCGGACCGCCAGCCAGTACAGGCCGTTGAGCAGCGCCTCGTCATCCGGGGCGGTCCCCTCCGCCGCCGTTGTGTCCGCCGGTGGTTCGAGCAACCGGGCTGCCGCCGTGGTGCGTCCGGCGAACAGCGCCTGCCGGGACTCCTCGGACTCCGCGGCGACGGCGCGCTCGAACAGCTGCCGGACGACGCCGAACGCGAAGCCGCGCTCCGACGCCTCCCCGGACGCGACCAGCACGAGGTCGCCGTCCCGGCGCACCTGGTCCAGCACGGCCCGCAGCAGAGCGCTCTTGCCGCTCCCGTGGTCGCCCTCGACCAGGGCGCTCGTCCCTCCGGTGCCCTGCTCGGAGAGCACCCGTACCAGGGCCTGAAGCTGGTCCTCACGGCCGATCAGCACGGGTACCCCCGACGGCTCCGAGCGCGGGTTGCCCGGTGGACGTCCGGCCGGCGACGGCAGGGCGGCTGCGGACACGGGTGGAACGGGGTGTGGGGGTACAAGATCGCTCGACGTGACTCGGGAACGGGCTGGCGGGGTTCGGTCTCCGCCGGCCGGGCTGTGCGGCCGTGACCAGGGGGCGGCCCCGTGCGGGCTCGGGGAGTGGCGGACACCGGCGGGCACGCGCCGGTGTGGGGGACCGGCGGCAGTGCTCGCTCGCCGCGGATTCTGCCGCCCGGCCGCCATGCGTTTGTAAGTGATCGGTAATCGGCCGGCCGGTCCCGTCCGCCGGGATCACCCATGGCCGGAGCGCGCATCCCCCTCCGCCGGCGGGGTTGCGCGCTCCGGGAGTCCGTGCGATCAGTCCTCGGTGTTGCCGGACGGCAGCTGTGACTGGATCAGGTTCATCACCGAGGAGTCGGCGAGGGTGGTGGTGTCGCCGACCTCGCGGCCCTCGGCGATGTCGCGGAGCAGGCGGCG
>NZ_JBSFJU010000007.1:0-192832 GCF_053598215.1 Kitasatospora sp. NPDC001175
TCCCTCGCTTCCGACCGACGATCTTCTTCGCGGCGTCGGTTCCCTGGCTGGTCACGGCCACATTGGTGGAGGTCTTCACGCTCTGGGTGTCGATCACCGAGGCGGTCGGCTTGCTGATGTGTTCGCCGCCGCCGACGTGGTGATCTCCCGGGCCGGGGCCGGGACGCTCGCAGAGCTGACCGCGATCGGCAAGCCCGCCGTCCTCATCCCCCTGGAGCCCACCGCTGCCGACGAACAACGCCGCAACGCGGAGTACCTGGCGGAGCACGGCGCAGCGGTCGCCATCACGCGCCCGAACGTCACCGCGGATCGCCTGGAGCAAGGCGTGCGGCGGCTGATCGAGGACCACGCGCTGCGCACCGAGATGGCCGCGAAGTCACGCGCATTGGGGCACCCGGACGCGGCACAGGCACTCGCGGACCTGGTTCTCGCGCAAGCACGCTGAGACACCCGGCGTCTTCACCCATGAACGCGCCCCGTCCACCATCGCGGTGGGCGGGGCGCTTCGTCGCTCACAAGAGGCCGCCGCCGCCCTCGTGCCCCGGGCACGGTCACCGAAGGACGCCCAGTCCACCACCACACCCGGCACTGATTTGCCGTCCGCTCACGCAGACGGCCTGAGAACGCAGCAGCACCCCGGCTAATCGAAGTAGCCGAGGTGCTGCACTGCGGGTCAGAAGGGGTGCAATCCTTCATTCCACGTGGGCCGCCAGGGGCTCGAACCCTGAACCTACGGATTAAAAGTGCGGTGTCCAGCCCGGGGTGAGGGTGAGCAGCCCCACGACGAGGGCGAAGGACCGGAGAGCCGTCGTTGTCTCCATGGGCCTCGATACCTACGGCCGTGGGGCTGCGGGTCGCGTTTCAGCCGATGTCCAGCCGGGCGGCCCGGCGGAGCAGGCCCGGGGAGAGGCGGCCGAGCAGGCGGGCCGCCTTGGCCTCGAAGGTGACCGGGACGACCGGCTTGCCGGTGCGCACGGCGCGCAGGATCTCGGCGGCGACCTTCTCGGGCGGGAATCCCCTGCGGGCGTACATCCTGGTGGCGCGTTCCCGCTTCGCGGCCTGCTCGGCCGAGGTGGTACCGGAGAAGGTGGAGGTGCGGGTGATGTTCGTGCTGACGATGCCGGGGCAGATGGCGGAGACCCGGATGCGGTGCGGGGCCAGTTCGGCGCCGAGGCACTCGGAGAGCATCAGGACGGCGGCCTTGCTGGTGGCGTACGCGGCGAGCGCCTTGGCGGGCAGATAGGCAGCGGCCGACGCCAGGTTGACGATGTGGCCACCCCGGCCGCGTTCGGTCATCAGGGTGCCGAACGCCCGGCAGCCGTGGATGACGCCCCAGAGGTTGACGTCCAGGACGCGCTGCCACTCCTTCTCGGTGGTCTGCAGGAAGGTTCCCGAGTGGCCGATGCCGGCGTTGTTGACCACCACGTCCGGCACCCCGTGCTGGGCCGCGACCTGTTGGGCGAAGGCGTCGACGGCGGCGCCGTCGCCGACGTCCAGCCGGTACGCGCGGGCCCGGCCGCCGACCAACTCGCATAGTTCTGCGGTGCGTTCGGCGGACGGCAGGTCCAGGTCGGCCAGCGCCAGGGTGGCGCCCTGTTCGGCGAAGGCGAGCGCGGTGGCCCGGCCGATGCCGCTGCCCGCGCCGGTGATCACCACCAACTGCTCGCTGTCCGAAGGACCTTGGGTCTCGCCCGCGTCGGCACGGGCGACGAAGTCGCGGACCATCCCGGCCACCACCGGGCCCTGTTCCAGCAGTGCGGACCAGTGGGTGGCGTCGACGGTACGGCGGGTGAGCCTGGGTGCCCAGCGCTCCAGCCCTTCGGAGAGGAACTCGCCGACGTAGTGGTCCCGGGCCAGGGTGACCAGTTGGACGGGCACCTCGGTGGGCCGCTCGCGCGGCTCGCGCAGGGTCGGCCGCATGTTGGCCCGGTACAGCTCGATGCCGCGGACCGCGTCCCGCTTGAGCGTCGGCTGCGGGTGGCCTGGGCGCGGGGTGACCCCCTCGAGATCGCGCAGCACCCTGGGCCAGGCGCGGGACAGCCACAGCCGCCAGGCCGCCGGGGCGAGGAAGGGCAGGTGGAAGGCGGTGATGTACCAGGAGTGGGCGCCCTGGCGGAGCAGTTGTCGCAGATGGCGCGGGGTGGGCCTCCGCAACCGGTGGCGGATCCAGTGGCCGGTGTGGTCCAGCGAGGGCCCCGACATGGTGGTGTAGGAGGCGATCCGCTGCTCGGCACCGGGCGAGGTGACGGCCTCCCAGGACTGCACCGAGCCCCAGTCGTGCGCCACCACGTGCACCGCCCGGTCGGGGCTGACGGCGTCGGCGACCGCGAAGAGGTCCGCGGCCAGCAGTTCCAGCCGGTACCCCGCACGGGAGCCGGGCGCCCCGGACTCCCCCGCGCCGCGGACGTCGTAGCGCACGACGTGGTGGTCTTTCCCGAGGTCGGCGGCGACGTCGTCCCACACCACATGGGTGTCCGGGTAGCCGTGCACCAGGATCACGGTGGGGCCGGCGGGGTCGCCCTCCTCGAAGACGGCGAGGGGGAGGCCGCCGGAGCGGACGGTACGGCGGGTGGTCATTTCGCACTCTCCTTCAGGGTCCACCGGCGCACGTGCGGGAGGTCGTCGTCGAGCCAGTAGGCATCGTCCTCGGTGACCACCAGCAGTTCCTCGAACTTGATGCCCACCTCGCGGAAGCCGATGTGCGGCTCCACCGCCCACAGCCCGGGCGTCGGGGCATGACGGGAGGCGCGGCCGTCCGCCCAGAGCGGCGAACGGCCGTGCAGGCGCTCGCTGATCAGCTCCCGGCCGAGGGTCTGCAGGGTGCGTACGCCGAAGCCGAGGACGTTCACCCCGGCCGGGCCGCGCGCGGTCGTCCGGGTCACCTGGTGGCCGATCACCCGGCCCGGGTAGACCCGGTGGCGGTTGTCGTAGCCGTGCGCGGCGATCTGCGCGTCGACGGCGGCGTACACCTCGTCGAGCGGTCTGCGGGCCCGCACCTCGCGCAGGATCAGCTCCCGGTAGACCTGCAGGTCGGCGGCGAGCCGGTCCCAGATCCGGTTCTCGCCGACCTTTCCGCCGTAGCCGATGTCGGCGGTGTAGCCGTCCACGACCGGGGCGCAGTCCAGGACGTACGGCATGCCCTCGGCCAGGCGGCGGCTGCCGGCGAAGAACTGCAGCGGGGTGCGGAAGTGCCGGAAGGCGGTACGGTCGCCGAACCAGGCGAACGGGATGTGGAAGAAGTCCTGGACGCCCTCGGCGACCAGGCAGCGGCGCAGTTTGGCGGCGGCTTGGCGTTCCGTCACCCCGGGTTCGATCCAGGCGGCCACCTGCTCGGCGCAGTGGTAGGCGAGTTGCTGGGTCTCCCGGAAACGTGCCAGGTCATGGTCGTCGAAGGGGAAGCGCGGCATCGGTCGGACTCCTTACAGGTCGAGGACGAGTGTCTCGCCCTCGGCGGCTCGGGAGACGCAGGGCAGCAGGGCACCGGCGGCGCGCTCCTCCTCGGTGAGGCGGCGGTCGCGGTGGTCGGGCGCACCGGAGAGCAGCTGCAGCTTGCAGGTGCCGCAGAAGCCCTGGTGGCAGGAGTACGGCAGGTCGGGGCGGGTCTCACGGAGCACGTCGAGCGCGGACCGGTCGGCGGGGACGGGCAGTTCGGGTCCGTTCGGGCCGAGCCGGAGGGTGAAGGGCCGGCCGTCGGTGAGCGGTGCGGCGCCGAAGCGTTCGAAGTGCAGGGAGCGCGCGGGCGAGGCGTCGAGTGCCCGCTGGACGGCGGTGAGCATCGGGGCGGGGCCGCAGCAGTAGACGGCGGCGCGGGCCGGGGCTCGGGCGAGCAGGGCCTCGGCGGTGGGGACGCCGTCGCGGTCGTCGGCGAGCAGGGTGACCCGGTGCTCGCCGAGGGCCCGCAGCTCGTCGGCGAAGGGCATGGCGTCGGCGCTGCGCCCGGTGTGGACCAGCCGCCAGTCCAGGCCCAGGCGGGCGGCCTCGCGGGCCATCGGGAGCAGCGGGGTGATGCCGATGCCACCGGCCAGCAGGAGCACGCTCGGCTCGGCACAGAAGGCGAAGCCGTTGCGCGGCCGCCGGGCCGTCAGGCGGGCGCCGGCGTGCAGCTCGTCGTGGATCTCGATCGAGCCGCCGCCTCCGTCGGCGATCCGGCGGACCGCGATGCGGTAGTGGCCGGTGTCGGCGGGGTCCGAGCAGAGGGAGTAGTGGCGTTCGCGACCGGAGGGAAGGGTGAGCAGCAGGCGGGCGCCGGGCTGCCATCGGGACAGGGGCGTGCCGGAGGGGTCGGCGAGGTGCAGCTCCACCACGTCTGCGGCAATCAACTCGTGGCGGGTGACCACCAGTTGGAGTGACGGGGTGGGGCGGGGCCGGGGCCGGCGGGGGTTGCGGCGGAGCAGCGGAGAGCCCATTGCGGGGCTGTAGCGGTCGCCGAAGGCGGTGATCCGCCGGATGAAGCGGTCCGGCCGCGGGCGGCCGTAGAGGTCGGGGGGCGGTGTGCTGAGGTCCATCCGGGCGGCTCCGGGTCGAGGTCGTCGAGGGGCGGGGGCGGGGCGGGGCGGGGCGGGGGCTCTTCGGGGGTGCGCCTCGGCCCGGAGGCGCGAGGTGCCGCGGCCGGCCGTGCGCCTTCACGTGGAAGCCGCGGTCGCCGGGGATTTTGTGAGCCGCTCGGCAGCTGCGGGGCCGTCCGACCGCGTGGTTCGCCGCTCCCCGGGGCCCGCCCGGCCGGGCGGCGTCACCGCACGGCGGCGGCGCGGGCGGCCGGGGAGGTGGCGAGGTAGGCCAGGGCCTGGCTGGAGGAGCCCTCCTGGGTGGGGTGGTAGCCGGGACGCAGGTAGCGCAGGCCGGAGCGGATGGACCTCATCGGGTCGGGCAGCAGCCCGCGCCTGGAGTGCCGCCGGGCCTCGCGCCAGGTCGGCCTGATCCGCCCCTGGAGGGTGGGATCGGCGGCGAGCAGGAAGCGGACTCCGCGCACCCAGAGATGGACCAGCAGCGGCCCGGACACCGCCATGCCCCGGATCCGCCGCGGGTAGCCCGGGTCGAGGTGGACCATCAGGTCGAAGGCGACGCTGCGGTGTTCGACCTCCTCGGCGCCGTGCCAGCGCAGCAGGTCGAGCATGGTGGGGTCGGCCTTGGCCTGGTCCAGTCCGGGGGAGTTGAGCACCCAGTCGCCGAGGAAGGCGGTGAAGTGCTCGATCGCGGCGACGAAGGCGACCCGTTCGATGATGTTCTCACGCCGTTGATGCTCGGTCAGATGCGGCTTGTCCCCCAGGATGCGCTGGAACAGCCAGCTGATCTGGCGCAGGTACGGCCGCGGGTCGAGCCCCTGGGCGAGCAGGTGGTCGAGGACCTCCTGGTGGGCCTCGGCGTGGATCGACTCCTGCCCGATGAAACCGAGCACCTCCTCGCGCAGCTGCTCGTCCCTGATCATCGGAAGCGCGTCCTTGAAGACCCGGACGAACCAGCGCTCCCCCTCGGGGAGCAGCAGGTGCAGCACGTTGATGGTGTGGGTGGCCATCGGCTCGTCCGGTATCCAGTGCAGCGGCAGCTGCGCCCAGTCGAAGCGGACGTCCCTGGGTTCGAGCACCAGGCCGTCGTGGACGGCGGGCGGGGCGGCGGAGGGCGCGGTGGGGTGGGGCATGGGAGCCTCCTGACCTGCGGGTGGCGCGGTGGTTACCGGCAACCTACCTGCGAGTAGAGCGCCCTACAAGGGTTTCGGGCACTCTTATCGACATCGAGTCTAATAAGCCTGGCGCCAGCGGCTCGGCATCTCCTCACGCACCGTCGGCCGCCAAATGTCATCGATCATGGAACGTCTGGACGCCAGCAGCCGCTTCGAAGCGGGCATCAAAGCCGCCCACAAGGGCTGGCTCTGATCCACCCGGTGCCGCGCCCGCTTCGCTGCCTCTGCCAGGACTGGGGCCGTGCCGCAGAGCCGCCGGGGAGGGCACGGCCCTGGATCAGGGGGCGATCAGGTTGCGGACGGCGTCGCCGACCTCGGGTGGCCTCGACCCCGGCACACCTGCGCGCGATGAACACCGCCGAGCCGACCGCGCCCCGGCTGGCCGGCTCCCGGCGCCGCCGCCGCGAGTACCAGCTGCCGGAACTCACCCGGCTGCGCGATCGCGCCGTGGTGACGCTCCCGATCGGCATCGCCGGTCGCGCGAGCGAGGTGAGCGCGCTCAACGCCGAGGACCTGGTCCTCGAGGCCGATGGGCTACGCGTCACGGTGCCCTCGACGAAGGACTCGTTCGGAAGCCGACGTGGGTAATCACGTCCATGAGATCGCCTCCACCCCAGTGTCCGACCGAACGGTTTTCGAGCACACCATTTGCCATTCGCGCTTCGGGCCCCCAGAGCCTCGGGCCGGACATGCGGTGGACCTGGAGGCCGGACCGACCAACCCGGCCGGCACAGGGTTCAACCCGAAAGTGTCCGCGGCCAAGACGGCCTGCTCGGCCAGGCCCGACTCGCGCTGCTACCGGGCCCGGGCGAGGGTGGTGAGCGTGGACATCATCGTGCTCAACAGCCCGGACCCCGGCAGCCTCGGGACACTCCACGCGGCCCGCCCCGCCCGCCTCGGCTCCCCGGAGCCAGCAGAGTTCACGTTCTGCGGCCGACCCACCCGAGGCATGACGATCGTCGGGCTGCACGCCACCGCCACCCGGAAGGCCTGGTACCCAGCAGACCTGGCGGACACGACCGCGAAGTGCACCGCGTGCATGGCCTACCTGTAGGCCGCAGGAACTGCGACGCCTGCTCCTGGCCCGGCTTCCCCACCCGCCGACCGAACCCGTCGTCCGCCTCACGGCCGCTCTTCGGGCCGCGGCCCTCGGCACCGACACCGTCCCGGATCCGTGATGCCCGGCCGCCGGCCGGGCGGGATGGGCCGGTCCGTCCACAGCGGAGGACAAAAGACAAAGGCAAGGAGCCACTTACTCCTTGCCACTCTCAACATATAGCGCCCCGGGGGCCTTGCGGCAAGACCCGGGTCGTAGCGCAGAATGACCGGCCAAGGCCAGAACCTGCGGAAACGACGGATTCTCGACGCGCACCCGCTTTCGCCGGCGCACGGGATGCGAGACGTCGGACCGCCGGTGGAACTCGCGCTGCGACTGCGGGGACTTGGCGCGGAAGTACGGGTGTGCGTGCCGTCGGACCGCACGGAGTGGCTGGCCGGAATCCAATCTCGTTGAACGGGGGGTTTTGATGATTGACGTGATCGTGGTCGGCAGCGGACCGACCGGCTTGATGCTGGCCGGCGAGTTGCGGCTGCACGGCGTGCACGTGGTCGTGCTGGAGAAGCTGACCGAGCCGACCGGGCAGACCCGCGGGCGCGGTCTGCACGCGCGCAGTGTCGAGATGATGGACCAGCGCGGCCTGCTGGACCGGTTCCTCGCGGTCAGTGAGAAGTTCCAGGTCGGCGGTTTCTTCGGCGGCATCCACAAGCCGTGGCCGGACCGGATGGACACGGCGCATCCGTACGGCCTCACCACCCTGCAGCCCGTCACCGAGCGGCTGCTGGGCGAGCGTGCCCTCGAACTCGGTGCCGAGATTCGGCGCGGCTGCGAAGTGGCCGGGCTGAGCCAGGACGAGGACGGAGTGACCGTCGAGCTGACGGACGGCTCGCACCTGCGCTCGCGCTACCTCGTCGGCTGCGACGGCGGCCGCAGCACGGTGCGCAAGCGGCTCGGTGTCGCCTTCCCCGGCGAACCCGCCAAGGTCGAGACGCTGCTGGGTGACATGGAGGTCACCGAGGACCCGGCGACACTTGCCGCCGTCGTCGAGGAGGTCCGCAAGACCCAACTGCGGTTCGGCGCCATCCCCAACGGGGACGGATCCTACCGAATCGTCGTGCCCGCCGACGGCGTGGCCGGGGACGGTGCGACCGAACCGACCCTCGAGGAGTTCAAGGAGCAGCTGCGGGCCACCGCCGGCACCGACTTCGGGGCGCACTCGCCGCGCTGGCTGTCCCGGTTCGGCGATGCCACCCGGCAGGCCGAGCGCTACCGGGTCGGCCGGGTGCTGCTGGCCGGCGACGCGGCGCACATCCACCCGCCCACCGGCGGGCAGGGGCTCAACCTCGGTGTGCAGGACGCGTTCAACCTGGGCTGGAAGCTGGCCGCCGCGGTCAGCGGCTGGGCGCCGGAGGGGCTGCTGGACAGCTACCACGCCGAGCGGCACCCGGTGGGCGCCGGCGTGCTGGCCAACACCCGCGCGCAGATGACGCTGCTGGGGACCGATCCGGGTGCGACCGCGCTGCGGGAACTGCTCTCGAAGCTGATGGACTTCGAGGAGGTGAACCGGTACATGACCGAGACGGCCACCGCGGTCGGGGTCCGCTACGACTTCGGCGAGGGCCATGAGCTGCTCGGCCGGCGGCTGCGGGACGTGGAGCTGAAGCAGGGTCGCCTCTACGAGCTGATGCACGGCGGCCGCGGACTGCTGCTCGACCAGACCGGCCGGCTCACGGTGGCGGGTTGGGCCGATCGGGTCGACCACGTCGTCGACGTCAGCGAGGAACTGGACGCACCCGCGGTGCTGCTGCGGCCGGACGGCCATGTTGCGTGGGTCGGTGACGATCAGCAGGACCTGCTCGGCCATCTGCCCGAGTGGTTCGGCGCTGCCGCCAGTTGAGCGTGCAGTTGCGGTTCAAAACGGCCTGACCTGTCTCCGCCCGGATTCAGCGCGGTCCGGTGCCGCACTCGGAGCGTCCACACCGTACGTCGGGCCCCAGGAAGACCGATCTCACCGACAGCCGCTGTACCGGTGCTCCCCGAGTCCGAGCTCCGCACGGACCCGGTCGCGGACCGCGGCCACCACCGGGGCGGTCCGGTAGGCATGGGCGACCCGGATCAGCCAGTCCGTCTCCGTCGCGGCGGTGGACCGGCCCGTACAGCCACTGCCGTACCGAGACCAGACCGCCGCCCCAGAGGCTGACGGTGGTACCCGCCACGGCCAGCGTGGTGGCGGCGGTGCCCAGGACGACCCCGCAGTTGTGCTACGCCGGGGTGGTCGCCGCCGTACTCAACACCGTCTTCCAGGGCGTCGTCTTCCTCGGGCGCTGGTGACGCCCGCCGGGGTCAGACCGCCATCGCGATCATCAGCGGGGCGGCACGCTCGGCGAGGAGTTCGGCGGCGGCACGCAGGCGGTGGATGTCGGAGACCGGCAGCGAGGTGGCCAGACAGCCGACGGTGCTGCCCGCGGTGACCGGGACGGCCGCGCAGACCGTGTCCATGGAGTACTCCTGGATGTCCAGCACCGGGACGGTGGCCGGCTGGCGCTCCAGTCGGTGCATCAGCTGCTCGGCGTCGGTGATGGTCCGCGAGGTCAGCCGGGCGACCGGGTACCGGGAGAGATGGTCGCGGCGGGCGTCGTGGTCGAGTTGGCTGAGCAGGCACTTGCCGAGCGCGCTGGCGTGCGCCGAGGCCCGGAAGTCCACCCACTCCTCGACCGGCGGGGCGTAGTCGGCGCAGGCCACCGCGTCCACCGTCAACTCGCCGTCGAGGTACCGGCTGAAGTAGACGGCGGCGCCCAACTCGTCGCACAGCTCGGCCAGGGTGCGGTCGAGCCTGCTGCGCAGCAGCTGCCTGCGGTTGGACTGGCCGAGTAGGGCGAAGGCGCCGCCGAGCACCCAGGCGCCCTCCTGGTTGGTCAGATAGCCCTCCAACTCCAGGACTTCGGCCAGTTCCTGGACGGTGCCGAAGGGCAGCGACAGCTCCCGGGCGAGGACGGCCGCGGTGACCCCGCCACCGTGGCGGTCCACCGCCTCCAACAGCCTCAGGGCCCGTTGGATCGAGCCGAATGGGCTCGGGCCGCCCTGATCGAGTGTGGTCCGGTCGCCCCGACTCCGTGCCGACATGAGGGCCCCCTCTGTGCAATCCCACCCATCCGCGCGGACCTGCCGCGATCCCCCCAGCCTATCCACGCCCGGGGTGACACAGCCCGTACCGAGGCGAATTTCGCCTGTACAACACGGGTGCCCCTTGACTGGCATATGCCGCACTCCGCAGCCGTGCGCCACTCTCCGGGGTGCGGGGACCCGTGCGGTCAACCACGCACCGCGGTACGGGTTTTGCCGCGCTCCCCGCCCCGGAGGGCTCCCCCGCCCGTCGGGCGGCCCCTCCCCCGACGGTCAGACGCCGAGCAGGCGCCAGCTGGCCGAGCGGCGGCGGGAGGACTGTTCGCCGTCGGGGCCGTCGGCCGGCCGCAGGGCGGCGACGGCGGCGGTGGCCCCGGCGGCGTCCGCGAGCGGGCGGGCGGCGGTCAGCGCGGTGGCCTCGGCCGCGGTCAGTCCGGCCCCGGTGAGCGCGGCCTCGGCCTCGGCGGCGGGCAGCGAGTCGAACCAGCGCAGCGCGAGGGCGGCGCGGCCGGCCTCGGTGAGCCTGCCGGTCAGGCGCAGCCGGGCCACGCCGCCGTCGGGGTAGACGTTGAGCCGGACGTGGGTGGGGGTGCGGCCCGGGACGAGCCGGAAGCGGTGCCTGGTGTCGGGCTGCAGGCGCGTGCGGGGCAGGATCTCGAACCAGCCGTCCGGGTCGGTGTGCGGGTCGCCGCCCCGGGAGGCGTCGTACCCGACCAGGTCGGCCCAGCCGGGGGCGTTGGCGACGAAGTGGGTGGTGTCCACCTCGGCGGCCAGCGCCTCGCCGCCCCCGGCCAGGGCGATCTGCACCCAGTCGTTGGCCTTGTCGCGCCGCCGCCGGGTCTCCCAGCCCTCGCCCATGACGGTGGCACGACCGGGAGCGTTCAGGTTGTGCGGGGAGGAGAAGTAGCGGTCCGAGGCGGCCTCGGCGACACCGCCGTACTCCTGCGCCGCGAGGTCGAAGGTGAGCCCGTCCAGGTCCCGCGGGTCGGGGCGGACCTCGCCGTACACCCGCAGCCGGGCCACCCCGCCGTCCGGCCAGATGTTCAGCCGGACGTGGGTGAAGCGCTGTTCGTTGCCGACCTCGAACTCGTGGGCGGTGTCGCCCTGGAGAGGCGTACGGGGGACCAGGTCCACCCATTCGGCGGCCTCGACCTCCTCGGGTGAGGGGTGGCCGGGGACGGAGGCGCCCTGGACCGAGCCGGACTCGGGGTGGTTGCCGGTGAAGTGCGCGGTGTCCATGATCACGCCGCGGATCACTCCTGCCGCACCCAGGCGGACGATCACCCAGTCGTGGTCCTCGTCGGTCGGGTGCGGCTGCTGGGCCGAGACGCCGCGACGGCGGCGGCTCTCCCAGCCGTCCATGATCTGGCCCTTGTGGCCGAAGGTGTGCGGACGGAACTCGGCGGGCCCCGCGACCAGCAGGTTCTCCGCGTCCGCGAAGGTGTCCTCGTTGGTGGCGACGACGCCCGCGCCCAGTCGGCGCGAGGCCAGGTCGACCAGTTCGGTGAACGGAGCGCTCGAGGGCTTCTCATTGCTCAACTGGGACTCCTAGCTGCGAGTGATCTGGCGGCCGAACGGCTCGGCGGTCACGTCCACGACCCGGCCGCGCAGCCAGGTGGTGCGGACCACGCCGGTGAGCCTCCGGCCGGCGTACGGAGTGACGGGGTTGCGGTGGTGCAGCCGGTCGGGCTGCACGGCGAACTCGGCGTCCGGGTCGAAGGCGACCAGGTCGGCGTCGTTCCCGACCGCGATGGCGCCCTTGGTGCCGGTCAGGCCGACCAGCGAGGCCGGGCCGCCGGCCATCCAGCGCACCACGTCCACCAGGCCGTGGCCGCGCCTGCGGGCCTCTGTCCAGACGGCCGGCAGGCCGAGTTGCAGGGAGGCGATGCCGCCCCAGGCGGTGGCGAAGTCACCGCTGCCGCCGTAGCGCCTGAGCTCCTTCAGATCCGGAGTGGACGGCGAGTGGTCGGAGACGACCGCGATGAACTCGCCGTCTCCCAGGGCTTCCCAGAGCAGGTCGCGGTTGGACTCGTCGCGGATCGGCGGGCAGCACTTGAAGGCGGTGTCGCCGTCCGGGACCTCCTCGGCCGCGAGGGTGAGGTAGTGCGGGCAGGTCTCGGCGGTCACCTGGACGCCCGTCTCCCGGGCCCGGCGCAGCAGCGGCAGTACGGCCGCGGAGGAGACGTGCAGGATGTGCACCCGGGCGCCGGTGCGCCCCGCCGCCTCCAACAGCCTTTCCACGGCGGCGGTTTCGGCATCGGCGGGCCGGGAGGCGAGGAAGTCCCGGTAGTGGACGCCCGGCCGCTGCGGGGCGGCGGCGAGGACCGCGGGGTCCTCGGCGTGGACGATGGCCAGCGCGCCGATCCTGGCCTGTTCGGCCAGCGCCCGCTCCAGGTCGGCCGGTCCGAGGTGCGGGAACTCGTCCACGCCGGAGGGCGCGAGGAAGCTCTTGAAGCCGAACACCCCGGCCCGGTACAGCGGTTCGAGCTCGGCCGTGTTGCCGGGGATCGCCCCGCCCCAGAAGCCCAGGTCGATCCAGGCCTGCCCGTCGGCCGCCTTCCGCTTGGCCGCCAGACCGGCCACCGTGGTGGTGGGCGGTATGGAGTTCAGCGGCATGTCGATGATGGTGGTGACCCCGCCCGCCGCGGCGGCCCTGGTGGCGGTGGCGAAGCCCTCCCACTCGGTGCGGCCGGGCTCGTTCACATGGACGTGGGTGTCGACCAGACCGGGTAGCAGAACCGTTTCACCCAGGTCGGTCACCGCCCCTTCGGTGAGCACGCCGTGGTGGGCGATCCGGGCGATCCGGCCGTCCCGGATCAGCACGTCAGCGGGACGCTCGCCGTCCGGCAGGACCGCACGGCGGGAGCGGATCACCGCCGCGGGGGACGGCTCGCTGAGGGGCATCCGGACCTCCGTGCTGTCGCGTACGAGTGCGGGTCGCCGAAAGCGGGTGGGCAGTGCCGACACGGCAGTTGACGGCCCTGCTGTCGGACCGGATGCTGCGGTGGCTCGAACCCTAGGCCCGCCTTCAACAAAACGTCAATGCGGGAAACCGCGAGTCGCGGGCGGGTTCAGCGGGCCAGCAGTTCGGCCGCCAGCCGCTCTCCGGCCAGCTCCGCCAGCTCGGCGGCCCTGGTGATGCTGTCGCCGGGCCGCTGGGCCAGATCGGTGAGGGCGATCACGGAGACGAAGCCGGCCCGGCGCCACTCGTCCTTCGACAGTTCCAGCCGCCCGGCCACGGCGGCCACCCGAACCCCCGCCCGGGCGGCCGCCGCGGCGACGCCTGCAGGGGCCTTGCCGTGGAGCGTCTGCGCGTCCAGGCAGCCCTCGCCGGTCACGACGAGGCGCGCCCCACGCACTGCCCCGTCGAAACCCAGCAGTTCGAGGAGGAGCTCGATGCCGGGTCGCATGGTGGCGCCGAGCAGCGCGAGGGCGGCGAAGCCGACCCCGCCCGCGGCCCCGGCGCCCGGGGCGTCGCGAAGATCCCGCCCGGTGGCCGCACCGACCAGCTCGGCCCAGCGGGTCAGGCCCTCCTCCAGGACCACCAGGTCCTCGCCCTCCGCGCCCTTCTGCGGGCCGTAGACGGCGGTCGCGCCGCGCGGGCCGAGCAGCGGGTTGTCCACGTCGCAGGCGACGGTGACCTCGACGTCGGTCAGCGAGCCGACGAGCGGGCCGAGGTCGACGGCGGCCAGTCGACGCAGGGCCGCGCCGCCGGGAGCGAGCTCGGCGCCGTCGGCGTCGCGCAGGCTCGCACCGAGCGCCTGGACCATACCGGCGCCGCCGTCGGTGCAGGCGCTGCCGCCCAGGCCGATCACGATCCGCCCGACACCCAGCGCCACCGCCCGGCCGATCAGCTGACCGACGCCGTAGGAGCTCGCCGTGAGCGGCGCGGTGCGGCCGCCGGGGAGCCGGGCCAGCCCGGCGGCCTGGGCCAGTTCGATCACTGCGGTGTCGTCCCGCACCGCGATCGCCGCGTCCACCGGCAGTCCGGTCGGACCGGCGACCTTGACCGGCACCCCGGTGAACCCGGCCGCCAGCGCAGCGGCCAGGGTGCCCTCGCCGCCGTCGGCGACCGGCAGTTCGCGGACCTCCAGGGCCGGGGCGGCACGGCGGATACCGGCCGCGATCCTGGCGGCCGCCTCGGCACCCTCCAGGGTGCCCTTGAACTTGTCGGGAGCAACGACCACATGGCCCTGGGCGGGGGTGGCGGGCATAGCGGGTGGCCTCTCTTCTCATCACCTGGCTTGCGGCTGCCCGGGCTGGCCCGGGGAACCAGCACTACCCGGTGCTCGGGGAATCCGCACCGGCTTCCGGACACCCAGCTGGCACCGGGTGCGCTCGGTCAGCGCACTTCCCGGCCGCGACGTGCGGTGTCACCGGACCTCGCGGCCCGACAGGCGCTCGACGCCCCGCAGCAGGGCGGAGTGGTCCAGCGAGCCGTCGCCGTTCGCCCGGGCCGAGGCGACCAACTGGGCGACCACCGCGCCGACCGGCAGGGCGGCACCGACGGCACGGGCGGCGTCCGTCACGATGCCCATGTCCTTGTGGTGCAGGTCGATCCGGAAGCCCGGGGCGAACTCGCGCTCCAGCATGTTGGCCTTCTTGCGGCCCAGCACGGTCGAGCCGGCCAGGCCGCCGGCCAGGACGTCCAGCGCGGCCCGCAGGTCGACGCCCGCGTTCTCCAGGAAGACCACGGCCTCGGCCAGCACCTGGATGTTGGTGGCGACGATCAGTTGGTTGGCGGCCTTGACGGTCTGGCCGGCGCCGGCCGGGCCGACGTGGACGACCGTACTGCCGAGTACGTCGAAGAGCGGCTTGGCCTCGGCGAAGTCCTCGGCGGCGCCGCCGACCATGATGGACAGCACGGCCTCGACGGCACCGGCCTCACCTCCGGAGACCGGGGCGTCCAGCGTGCGGATCCCCTTCTGCCCGGCGGCGGCCTCGACCCGGACGGAGGTCTGCGGGGTGATCGAGGACATGTCGATCACGAGGGTGCCGGGCCGGGCGTTCTCCAGCACACCGTCCTCGCCGAGGATGACCTCCTCGACCTGTGGGTCGGCCGGGACCATGGTGATGACGACCTCGGCGTCCCGCACCGCGTCGGCGACGCCCGTCGCGCCGTGGCCGCCGGCCGCCACCAGGGCGTCGATCGGTGGCTGGGTGAGGTTGAAACCGGTCACGTGGTGACCGGCCTTGACCAGGTTGGCAGCCATCGGGCCGCCCATGATGCCGAGGCCGATGAAGGCGATCTTGCGGCTCATCGCGTTCCGTTCCTTGAGTGCACGTGGAGGGTGGGCCGGCGGCGGGGGCGGGTGCTCAGCCGGCCCGGTACTCGCGGGGCAGCCACTCGAAGCCGTCGGCGCTGACTCCGGTGGACGGGCGGTACTCCAGCCCGATCCGCCCGCCTGCCGCGCCGGTGCCGCCCGACCCGTAGCCGGCGGCGGTCAGCCGGGTGAAGAGGTCCTCGAAGTCCAGCCCGCCGGTGCCGGGCTCGTTGCGGCCCGGGTTGTCGGCGATCTGCACATGGCCGAACCGGTCGGCGTGGACGTCGATGACGGTGGCCGGGTCCTCGCCGTTCATCGCCAGGTGGTAGACGTCGCACAGGAACCGGGCGTTGCCCAGGCCCGTGGCGGCATTGACCCGGTCCACCACCTCGATCGCGGCGGCCGCGGAGACCAGCGGATAGTGCGGCGACTCGGCCCGGTTGAGGGCCTCGATCAGCAGGACCGCGCCGATGGAGTGCGCGGCCCGGGCGGCGAGGGCGAGGTTCTCCAGCGCGAGTTCGTCCTGCTCGGCCGCGGCCACGCCCTCGACCCGGTTGCCGTAGAGGGCGTTGAGCGCCCCGGCGCCGAGCGACTCGGCGAGCGCGACGGCCACCGGGAGGCTCTCGCGAAAACGCTCCCGCTCGGACGGCACGGAGACGGTGCCGCGCTTGCCGAGCGCGAGGTCGTCGAGGAGGTTGAGGCCGGTCAGCCGCACCCCCGCGTCGGTGAACGCCCCACGGACCACGTCCAGTTCGGCCTTCGAAGGGATGTGGTTCTCGCCGAAGGGCCACCACAGCTCGGCGGCGGTGAAACCCGCGGCGGCCGCGGCGGCCGGACGCTCCGGGAGAGGAAGCTCGCCGAACAGGATCGACAGGTTGACCGTGTAGCTGTGCCTGGAAGCGGCAGTCACGTCCCTCACTTCTCACTCCCTCCCAAATTTCCACGATGCGAAACATAGATTCTGCTCAATGGAAGCATCTCCAGGGTCGCTTCGGGCTGTCAAGACCGCCACAACAGTTTGTTGAAGCGACCGTTCGCGGAAGCGACCGGGGCGTTCCGGCCGCCGCGGACCCCGACCGTCCGACCGTCCGGCTCTTCGCCGGCCGATCCAGGCCGCCGCACCGCTCGATAGAGTGAGCGGGTGCGATTGATGGTGGAGTTCACGACGGAACCCTTCGAGCTGGACGCGTTCCCGGAGCACGCGGCGGCCGCCCGGCAGGCGGCGGACGAGGCCGGCCTGGCCGTGTCCGTCGGCCCGTTCGGCACCGGCGCGGAGGGCGAGGCGGAGCAGGTGCTGTCCGCCGTCTCCGAGCTGCTGCGCAAGACCCTGGAGGCCGGAGCCACCCGGATCTCGATCCAGGTCAGCGTCCTCGACGAGGACGCGGAGCAGGGGCCGGAAGGAGTGGGTACGCAGTGAGCAACGCCCTCGAGCACCCGCTCGCCGCGGCGATAGAGCCGCTGCTGGAAGCCGTCGGCGCGAGCCGCGTCGAGCTCACCGAGGCCCGACCCGACGACGTCGTCCTGGAGTGGGAGGGCGTCCCGGCAGTGGCCGTCCGCCTCCCCCACCTGAGCAGCGCCCTGGACCGCCTGCTGGCCGACATGACCCGCCAGTTCGACGGCCGCCCGCTGACCGAGCTTGACCGCGGGGAGAAGCAGCGGGTGGTCGCCCTGCTGGAGGAGCGCGGCGCCTTCACCGTCCGCCACGGAGTGGAGACGGTGGCCTCGGCCCTCGGCGTCAGTCGGTTCACGGTGTACAACTATCTGAACCGGCAGCAGGACGGCGGCAAGGCCGGCTGAGGGACCGGAACTGTCGCCGCCGGTTGCCCGACCCCTCCCGTCCTTGGCAACAGGCGCATTCGGCGAATCGCACACCAGAAGTGCCGGCCCGCGGAATCCCCGCGAAACGTAACCACCAACCGTTCAACAAAGTGTTGACGCTCGGGGATGGTGGATCTAGCTTGTGCGAGTGGCACCACTCTCCAGGAGGTCCACCCGTGACCAACCACCCCCGAGCGGCTCCTGATCCGGCCGGTGCCTTGCGGACACTGGCCGAGGCTCCCGCCGCCGAAGTGACGAAGACCCTGCTGGAGATCTGCTCCAGTCCCGGCTGGGCCGAGGCCGTCGCGGCCGCCCGACCCTGGGCCGACCGGGAGGCGCTGCTGGCCGCCAACGCGGCCGCCGTGGCGGCGCTCACCGTCCACGACCTGCACGACGCGATGGCCGGCCACGCCCGGATCGGCGAGCCCAAGGCGGGCGACACCGCCTCCGAGCGCGAGCAGGCCGGCATCCGGGACGCGGACTCGGCGCTCCTCGACGAACTGCACCGGGCCAACGCCGCCTACGAGGCGAAGTTCGGCCATGTGTTCTTGATCTGCGCCACCGGCCGCACCGCCACCACCATGCTCGCGTCGCTGCGCGAACGCTTCCCCCATGACGCCGCCACCGAGGCGGAGACCATCCGGGGCGAGCTGCGGAAGATCAACGACATTCGCATCAACCGACTGCTCGACGAGCCGTCGCCATTCATCTGACAGCTCGTCAACTCAGCCACATTCGAGGTCATTCCACCCATGACTGGCATCTCCACGCATGTGCTCGACACCAGCCTCGGCCGCCCGGCCGAGGGCGTCCCCATCGAACTGGCAATTCGCACCGAGGGCGGCTGGAAGGTGCTCGGCACCTCCGCCACGGACTCCGACGGCCGGGCCAGGGACCTGCCGGCCGTGGAGGCGGGCCCGGTCGTCCGGCTCCGGTTCGACACCACGGCCTACTACGCCGGGCGGTCGGACCAGGCACCGTTCTTCCCCGAGGTCTCGATCGTCTTCGCGGTCGCGCCCGCGCAACACCACTACCACGTGCCGCTGCTGCTCAGTCCGTTCGGCTACTCGGTCTACCGCGGAAGCTAGACCGCAACCCGCTTAGGAGCCCGCCATGGCCCATGTGCTCGGCCAGAACCAGTACGGCAAGGCGGAGAACCGCATCGTCCGGGTCTACCGCGACTCCACCCGCCACGAGATCAAGGACCTGAACGTCTCGGTCACCCTCTCCGGCGACTTCGACGACGTCCACCTCACCGGCTCGAACGCCAACTGCCTGCCCACCGACACCACCAAGAACACCGTCTACGCCTTCGCCAAGAAGTACGGCATCGACTCGGCGGAGGACTTCGGGATCACCCTGGCCCGCCACTTCGTCGACAGCACCGAGCCGGTCCGCCGCGCCCGGATCCGGATCGAGGAGTACGCCTGGGACCGGATCAGGACCCCGGACAGCACCTCGCGCCCCACCGGCTCGGAGGAGGCCGGCCACTCCTTCGTCCGCAACGGCCAGGAGGTCCGCACCACCGAGGTCCGCTACGACGGCGAGTACGTCCAGGTGATCTCCGGCCTCAAGGACCTGGTGGTGATGAACTCCACCGACTCGGAGTTCTGGGGCTACATCAAGGACGGGTACACCACCCTGCAGGAGGCCTACGACCGCATCCTGGCCACCCAGGTGACGGCCCGCTGGACGTACTCCTACCGTGGCGCGGAGGGCGAGTCCCAGCCCGACTGGAACCGCTGCTACACCCAGGTCAAGCGCCACCTGCTGGAGGCCTTCGCCGAGACCTACTCCTACTCGCTGCAGCAGACCCTGCACGCGATGGGGACCCGGGTGCTCGACAACCGCGCCGAGGTGGACGAGGTCCGGCTGGAGCTCCCCAACAAGCACCACTTCCTCGTCGACCTGTCGCCGTTCGGCCTCAAGAACGAGAACGAGGTCTACTACGCCGCCGACCGGATGTACGGCCTCATCGAGGGCACCGTGCACCGCGAGGGCGTCGTCCCGGTCATCCCGGCCGTCTGACCCACCCCACCACCGTGGACGCCACGGCCGTCCTGCTCAACCTGCTCTTCCACCACGTCGGCACGGACCGCCGGGGCCGGCCCGGCGATCCGCCCGACGCGACGGTGCCGACGGCGACACCGTCCTGACTGGCCGGGGGCGGGCACCCCTCACCCGTACGCCCCCGATCCCTCCCCATAGGAGTCACACCATGGCAGTCCAGCCGCCTCCCGCAGACCAGCGGGTCGTCATCGAGAACGCCGCGATCGCCACGGTCGACGCCGACGACACCGAGTACGCGCGCGGCCACGTGGTCCTCCTCGGCAACCGGATCGAGTCCATCGGCGGCGGACCCGCCCCGAAGTGGCTGGAGAACGTGGTGCGCCGGATCAACGGCGAGGGCCACCTGCTCACCCCGGGCCTGGTCAACACCCACCACCACTTCTACCAGTGGATCACCCGGGGGCTCGCCCAGGACCACATCCTCTTCGACTGGCTGGTCGCGCTCTACCCGACCTGGGCCCGGATCGACGACCGGCTCGTCCACGCCGCCGCCCAGGGCTCCGCGGCCGCGCTGCTCAAGTCGGGCTGCACGACCGCCGGCGACCACCACTACGTCTTCCCGCGGGGCGGTGGCGACATCCTCGGCGCCTCCATCGAGGCCGTCCAGGAGCTCGGTCTGCGCTTCACCGCGCTGCGCGGCTCGATGGACCGCAGCCGGAAGGACGGCGGTCTGCCGCCGGACCGCGCGGTCGAGCGGACCGAGGACATCCTGGTCGCCTCCGAGGCGGCCGTCGACAAGTGGCACGACGCCTCCTTCGGCTCGATGCTGCACATCGCCATCGCCCCCTGCTCACCGTTCTCGGTCTCCACCGAACTGCTGCGACAGAGCGCCGAACTGGCCCGCCGCAAGGGGGTGCGCCTGCACACCCACGGCTCCGAGACGGCCGAGGAGGAGGAGTTCTGCAAGCAGCTGTTCGGCATGGGCCCGACCGACTACTTCGAGTCCACCGGCTGGCTGGGCGAGGACGTCTGGATGGCGCACTGCGTCCACATGAACGACTCCGACATCGCCAAGTTCGCCGAGACCGGCACCGGGGTCGCGCACTGCCCCTCCTCCAACGCCCGCCTCGCCGCCGGCATCGCCCGGGTCCCGGACATGCTCAGCGCCGGCGTCCCGGTGGGCCTCGGCGTGGACGGCAGCGCCTCCAACGAGTCAGGTGAGCTCGGCACCGAGCTGCGCAACGCGCTGCTGATCAACAGGCTGCACGGGTGCCCGGACGCGCTGACCGCCCGTCAGGCGCTGCGCCTGGGCACCATGGGCGGCGCCCGGGTGCTCGGCCGCCAGGCCGAGATCGGTTCCATCGAGGCCGGCAAGCTCGCCGACCTGGCGCTGTGGAAGATCGACGGCATCATGCACTCCTCGATCGCCGACCCGGTCGCCGCTCTGGTACTGGGCGCGCTGCCACCGCTGACCGCCCTCTTCGTCAACGGCAACGCCGTGGTCGAGCGGGGCAACCTGACCACGGTGAACGAGGACCGGATCGCGCTGGCCTGCGCCCGCGCCGCCAGGGAGCTCGCCTCCCGCGGCTGATCCCACCGGACTCCGGGGCGCGCCAGGGACGGCGCGCCACCCGGACCCCACCCGGCCACGCCGTCGGGCGGGGCACGGCCCCGGGCCCACGGCGAGGATCCGGGTTCGTGACACGCCGTCAGCCATTGCGTCGAATCCTGGACGCGGCCTGGGACAGCGCCTTCCGCGGGGATCTCGACATCGTCGGGGTCCACATCGCCGCCCTGCGCCGCAGACTTTCTGCGGACGGGTCGTCAGGACCCCTGCTTCTCCTGATCGCAGGTGCGCCCCGCCCGCACGGCGACCCAGACCTCGGCCGCCGTGCCGAGGCACTCGATCACGACACCGCCGATCCTGGCGATGCCCGTCAGTGTGTAACCGAGGACCTCTTCCATACCGCCTCCCCGTCGCTGCGTCAGTGGGGCCGCACCGCGCCGCCCCGGTGCCAGGGTACGCCAGACGGCTGGAGCGGGGGCGGCGGGCAGATGGACTCCGACTCAGTCGAGCAGCCGGTATGCCGGCAGGGTGAGGAAGTCGACGAACTCCTCGGCCAGCGCGAGCTTTTCGAAGAGCCCGGCGGCCTCGGCCCAGCGCCCGGACGCGTAGGCGGCATCACCCGACTCGGCGCGCAGGGCGGTGAGTTCCTCGACCACGAGGCGGCGGACCAGCTCCGCGGTGGCCTTCTCGCCGGTGTCGGACAGGACGACGCCGTTGTGGATCCACTGCCAGATCTGGGAGCGGGAGATCTCCGCGGTGGCGGCGTCCTCCATCATGTTGAAGATGCCGACGGCGCCGAGGCCGCGCAGCCAGGCCTCGATGTAGCGGATGCCGACCTGGACGGCGTTGTGCAGCCCGGCCCGGGTGCAGGAGCCGCTGGCGCCCGCGATGTCGAGCAGTTGGGCGGCCGTGACGGGCTCCTCGGAGCCGGGGTTGTCCTTCTGGTCCGGCCGTTCGCCCAGCACGGCGTCGAAGGAGGCCAGGGCGACCGGGACCAGGTCGGGGTGGGCCACCCAGGAGCCGTCGAAGCCGCCCGCTGCCTCGCGGTCCTTGTCGGCCCTGACCTTCTCCAGCGCGGCGGCGTTGACCTCGGGGTCCTTGCGGGACGGGATGAAGGCGGCCATCCCACCGATGGCGTGGGCACCGCGCCGGTGGCAGGTCCGCACCAGCAGCCGGGTGTAGGCGGCCATGAACGGCGAGGTCATGGTGACGCTGTTGCGGTCCGGCAGGATGTAGTGCTCGCCGGCGTCGCGGAAGTTCTTGACGATCGAGAACAGGTAGTCCCAGCGGCCCGCGTTGAGCCCCGCGGCGTGGTCGCGCAGCTCGTAGAGGATCTCCTCCATCTCGAAGGCGGCCGTGATGGTCTCGATCAGGACGGTGGCCCGGACGGTGCCGTACGGGATGCCGAGCTCGGCCTGCGCACGGGTGAAGACGTCGTTCCAGAGCCGGGCCTCGAGGTGGCTCTCGGTCTTGGGGAGGTAGAAGTAGGGGCCCGGGTTGGGATCGTCCGCGCCCCTGGCCAGCAGCCGCCTCGCGTTGTGGAAGAAGTAGAGGCCGAAGTCGAAGAGGGCGCCGGCCACCGGGACGCCGTCGACCAGCAGGTGGTTCTCGTCGAGGTGCCAGCCGCGGGGGCGGACCACGACGGTGGCGAGTTCGGCGGCGGGCCGAAGAGCGTAGGTCTTGCCCTGCGATGAGGTGAAGTCGATCCGGCCCTCGAAGGCGTCGATCAGGTTGAGCTGGCCGGTGACCACGTTCTCCCAGGTGGGCGCGGTGGCGTCCTCGAAGTCCGCGAGCCAGACCTTCGCGCCCGAGTTGAGCGCATTGACGGCCATCTTGCGGTCGGTCGGTCCGGTGATCTCCACCCGGCGGTCCTGCAGCGCGCGCGGTGCCGGTGCGACCTTCCACTCACCCGCGCGGATCTCCGCGGTCTCGGGCAGGAAGTCGAGGGTGCCCGACCGGGCGATCTCGGAGCGCCGGGTCTTCCGTCGGGCCAGGAGCTCCTGGCGGCGACCTTCGAAGGCCCGGTGGAGCCCGGCCACGAAAGCGACCGCCTCTGCGGTGAGCACCTCCTCCGCGCGGGGGACGCGCGGACCGACGACGGTGACGACCGGTGCGGCGGCGGATGCGCCGGAGGACCCTTGATCTGCGGCCATGGGCAGAACAACTCCTTGGACGGTTGAGCCGGCGAAGGGAGCTCCGGTGGGAGCTTCCTCGATCCACTGAACACGCCTACCGGCGGGTTCTGTTCTGTAAAGTGGAGACTAGTTTCCGCAATACAGAATTTCAACGTTTTGTTGAGAGCTTGCGGGGACTCTACGCCTCCTCCGACAGCGAAGGGAACGCCGGTGGCCAGCACCCCCGCCACAGCACCCACAGGGCCCGACCGTGCGACCGGCGGCGTCCAGTCCGTCGAACGCGCCTTCCAACTGCTGGAGGCACTCGCCGACGCCGGCGGCATCGCCACCCTGAGCGAGCTCTCCGCCACCTCCGGCCTGCCGATGCCGACCATCCACCGATTGATCCGCACCCTCGTCCAGCAGGGGTATGTCCGGCAGGACACCGCCCGCCGCTACACCCTGGGCCCGCGGCTGATCCGGCTCGGCGAGACCGCCGGGCGCCTGCTGGGCAGCTGGGCCCGCCCCTACCTGGCCGAGCTGATGGAGGCCACCGGCGAGACCGCCAACCTGGCCGTCCTGGAGGGTGGCGAGGTGGTCTACGTCGGCCAGGTGCAGTCGCGACGCTCGATGCGGATGTTCACCGAGGTCGGGCGGAGGGTCCAGCCGCACTGCACCGGTGTCGGCAAGGCGCTGCTCGCCCAGCTCCCGGAGGAGGAGGCCCGGGCCGTCCTCGGCACCCAGCCGCTGCAGTCGCACACCCCCTTCACCGTGACCGACCCGGCGCTGCTCTTCGAGCAGTTGACGCTCTCCCGGGAGCGCGGCTACGTGGTGGACGACCAGGAACAGGAGATCGGGGTCCGCTGCATCGCGGTGGCGGTGCCGGGCGCCCCGACACCCACCGCACTCTCGGTCTCCGGACCCGAGGCGCGGATCCGAGCCCTGGAGGCGCAGGAGGGGGACACCGCGCTGGTGCCGGTGATGCTCCAGATCGCCGCCAGGCTCGGCCGGGTCCTCGCCCCCTGAGCAGTCGCCGGACACCGGCCCGCGACGGGGCCTCCGCACACCCGGCCGAGGTCCCGCCGCACCGGCCCGGAGCCGGCACCCACCCGACTCAGGTACAGCCGCTGCCACCCGGACCGCCGAAGAAGATGTACGGACCGGACCGACTTGGTGGCGCCGATGAACCTGGCGAAGCTGGGGAAGTTCAGGCCGTCCTGACGTGCCATGATCGTTCTCCGTCCTGCGTCAGTGCGATCGGCAGGGCGGCCGGGCCCCGGCCGACGGCACCGCGACCGGTACAGGGCGAACAGGCCCACCGGACAAGGCGATTGCGGCCCAGCCGCGATCGGGAGACGGCTCCGCTTCCGGCCGCGGGAGCAGAGCGGGCGCGGGCCCGGCCGTCCTTCTCGGGCCCGCACGGGCGGCGACCCCGGGCCAACGGCCCGCCGCAGCACTCCGCGGTCGGCTGCCCCGGCCCGCCGCAGACCGATCTCGGCTACACGATAACCCCCACCCCCGCCAACTTCCCGTTGGAGCTTGCCGGTTGTGGAACATGCAACCGACTCCCGGCCGGGCCGCACCGAGCGCCGGCGGCATCACCCCCGGCGCCGCCGCACCCGTACCCGCTCAGTCCAGGACCGGGGTGCCGAGCTGGGCGACGGAGACCTGGAAGACCGTCAGTTCCGGCTCGGAGCCGACCTGGACGAAGAGACGGGGCGCCGCGGCCAGCCTCGGGTTTGCACGGACCGCGTGCAGCGACTCCAGGTCCCGCCAGAGCGACTGCACCCGCCACCGTCCGCCGGGCCCCCTCAGCAGCTCGGTTCTGATCAGTCCGTCCGGCAGTGGACCGGCCACCAACTCCCGGTAGGAGTCCACCAACTCGGCCTCCCGTTCGACCGCCACCACCGCGCTGACCTCGCTCAACACCTGTCCGGACATCGCTATCACCTCCGCAGATCCAGGCTACGCCGCTACATCGGGCGACCGGCTCGGCACTCTGCGGAGGTGGGTGGTGATGGTCCAGGCCAGGACAGCCCGATCGATGATCGCCGCGGCGGTACTGGCCACCACGGACCCGGTGGGGCCGGCCGGCGGAGCCCGGCGGGCCGGAGCCGAGCCGGGCGCCGGCCGCCGGTCCTCGCACGGATGTCCGGGGAGCCGGCCGGTACGGGATGCTCCGGTCCGGCCGGCAGCCCGGCACTACCGGCCGTGGCGACGGCGGCGGCCTCCAGCGCGCCGGCGGTCAAGACGATGCCGCCGCCGCCCAGCCCTCCGCCGGCCCCGAGCGGGCGACTGCGGGCCGGCGGGTGCGGACGCCGTCCGCGCGGCGATCGGACGGGCGCGGGCGGCGCGGCGCGAGCCGAAACCGCAGATGACGCCCCATCACCAACCAGGGGCAAAGCACGGTGGTACGGCGCGCGTCAAGAAGGTTTTGGACTGGTGATCATCCGGCAAAGTCCTTTTCTTGACACTTCCATGACGCCCTGACTGCCCATCACACTTCAGGTATGACCATCACTCTACGCGCGTGGAAGACCCGCGCCGCCTCTGTTGCCACCATCGCCCTGCTCACCCTGGCGCCCACCGCCTTCTCCGCCACCGCGGCGCACGCCGACGTCAGCGGCACCATCTGCCAGAGCGAGCTGCCGAGCCAGGCGGACGACACCCTCGCCCTGATCGACCAGGGCGGCCCGTTCCCGTACTCGCAGGACGGCGTCGTCTTCGGGAACCGCGAGGGCGTGCTGCCCTCCGAGTCCTACGGCTACTACCACGAGTACACCGTGGTCACCCCCGGCTCCCGCACCAGAGGCACCCGGCGGATCATCACCGGTGAGGGGAACCAGGAGGACTACTACACCTCCGACCACTACTCGACGTTCCGCCTGATCGACTTCAGCTGCTGACCCGGCCGGCTCGTCGGCGGTGATCCGCCGGCACCGGCTCGGCGCTGACCAGGCGCCACGGCACGGCCTCGACGAGGCCGTTCGGAAATTCGACGGCGGATTCCGGCGGCGCGTCGGATAGGTTGGTGGGTGCGACCGGCCCGGTCGCACCCACCAACCGACACTCTCCAGAGGATCACCCAGACGATGACCGCGCCCCTGCCAGGCTTCGCCGGACACACCTACCTGTTCCAGGTCGACAACGGTGCCGCCTTCCGCAATGCCTACTCGGCCGACGGGACGCGTCTGCGCTGGGAGGGCCTCGGCGAGTCCGCCGGCCAGTGGGAGGACGTCGAACTGCACGTCGCCGAGGTCGGCCCGCAGATCTACTTCGTCAGCTGGACCGAGGCGAGCGGCCTCACCGTCAGCCATGTGATGGACCTCGCCAAGCTGACGGTCCGCGCCTTCTGGACCTACGAGGGCGAGGGCGGCCGGGTCGGCGAGCTGCACACCGGCACGCTGGAGCGGATCGCCTGACCGTTACTAGGCCTGGACCCTGAGGTGCTGGGAGAGGAACTCCAGCGCCGGGGGCAGCAGCCGGCCCCAAGTACTGAAGTTGTGGCCGCCGCTCGGCAGGTCGGCGGTCGCGACGGTCATCGGCTGCTGGACGGCGGCGACGAAGGCGTCCGTCCGCTGCTTGTAGTCGCCGTCGCCCTCGTCGGTCCCGGCCACCATCACGGAGACCGCGGGCTTGGGCAGGTTGTTCAGCCGCCAGACCAGGTCCGCCTCGCTGCGGCGCTGCTCGCTGCCC
Organism: Kitasatospora sp. NPDC001175; assembly: GCF_053598215.1. NCBI lineage: Bacteria > Bacillati > Actinomycetota > Actinomycetes > Kitasatosporales > Streptomycetaceae > Kitasatospora > Kitasatospora sp. NPDC001175. The sequence continues at coordinate 26,327 of NZ_JBSFJU010000007.1, forward strand.
TTGAACAGGTCACCGGTGGTGGCGTCCTCGGCGGCCTTGTAGTAGCCGGAGAGCGAGACCCCGGTCAGGAACGAACCGGGATTGCGCATCGTCAGCTTGAGCGCGCAGTAGCCGCCGGTCGAGTCGCCCATCACGCCCCAGGCGTGCGGGTCCGCGGCCACCCGGTAGCTGGCCTCCATCACCTTGGGCACGTCCTTGGCGAAGTACGTCTCGGCCTGCGGCCCGCCCGGGACGTCCTCGCACTCGGTGTCGGTGGGCATCGCCGGGGAGGGCCGCATCAGGACCAGGACGGTCGGCTGCATCTTGCCGGACCGCATCAGGTCGAGCGTGGCGCCCGGATAGTTGAGCCTGGTGATCAGGTTCTTGGCGTCCCCGGGGTAGCCGGTCATCACGATCGCGGCCGGGAACCTGGCGTTCGCGTGGTCGGGCTGGAAGTACTGCGGCGGCAGGTAGACATAGGCGTCCGTGGCCAGCCCGGTGGCCGGTCCGGGGATGCGCACCGCGTCGATCCGGCCGACCTGCCCGGGGTCGTGGCCGGTCACCTCGTCGCCCTCGACGGTCTCCTTGCCGAGCAGCTGCACCGTGGCAGTCTTCGCCGCACCGCTCTCGCGGCTCGTACCCGAGCCGCTGCTCACCGTCACCGGGCCCTGGTTCCCGGTGCCCAGCAGATCGTCCCAACTGCTGTAGAAGGCGAAGTAGTTGTTGGCCGCCAGGGCCAGCGCGCAGAGCACCGTGAACTGGCTCACCAGCAGCGCCCCGATCCGGCCCAGCACCGACCGCCAGCTCGTCCTGGCCAGCCTCGGCCACAGCCACACCGTCGCGGTCATCGCCAGTACCGCGGCCAGTATCGCCAGCGCCAGCACCTCGTGGCTCGTCAGCCCCATCGCCCTGCTGCTCCCGTGTGCTCCGGACGGCCCGACGGCCCGTGCGTGATGGACGGTCCGTGTGTGATGGACGGCCCGTGCGTGATGTACGGCCCGTCGACGGGCCCATGCCCGAACTTACGCCCGGAGGGGGCCGCGCGGTTGCGGCGGGGTGGCGGTGAGGTTGCTGCGGGCCGCCCCGGCCGGTGGCCAGCAGCGCGGGCAGCGCCTCACGGGTCACCCACGGAGGTACCGGTGAGAGTCCTTCTCCGAGACGGCCAGCACCTTGGTGACCAGCCGCTCGGCCGCGCCGGCGTGAGCTGGGCCCCGGCCGGGGTCAGATCGGGACGACGGCCACCGGGCAGTGGGCGTGGTGGAGGACCGCGTGGACGGCCGTGCCGAGGCGGAGGCCGAAGTGGGGGGCCGGCGGATGGCGGGCGATGACCAGGAGCGCGGCCTGGTGCGAGGTGTCCACCAGGGTGGCGGCGGTGGCACCGGCGAGGTGCTCGAGCCGGACGGGGATGTCGGGGAAGTCCTCGCACACCGGGTCGCAGGTGCGGTGCAGCAACTGCTCGTGCAGTCTGGACTCCTCGCCCAGTTCGTCGATCATCGGCGCCGCGTGCGTGACGTCAGCGACCACCGGTGACCAGACGTGCACGGCCCGAACCGGCAGGCCGGAGCCGGCGGCCTCACGGAGCCCGAACCGCAGTGCCTCGCCATCCCGTTCGTCCCGGATCGCCACCAGGATGTACTCGCCCGTGGCGGATCCGTGCCGCACCACGACGGTCGGGCAGCTGGAGTGGGCACAGACCCGCAGGCTCACCGATCCGAGCAGTAGCGAGGCGAAGCCCCCGTGGCCCCGGGTGCCGACGACGGCGAGTTCGCCGTGCTCGGCGGCGGTGAGGATGGCCATGGCCGCCTCCCTGGGGACGACGTCACCGGTCAGGTGCAGACCGGAGTGCGCGGCGGCGAGCTTGCCGAGCGCCTCGTCCAGGACGTCCTGGGCGTTCTGGAGGATGAGGTCGGTGACGGCCTCGCTCGTCCTCGGGGAGAGCGTGACGGTGCCGGTGTTGACCGCGTGCACCAGGTGCAGGGAGCAGCCCCGCCGTTCGGCCTCTTGAGCGGCCCACTCGGCGGCGGCGGCCGCCTGCGGCGAACCGTCCACCCCGGCGACGATGCCCGCAGGGGATCTGCTGTTCATTCTCGGCTCCCGGAACCGCTCCATGCCCTGCGTCGGCCCGTGCCGCGTCCGTCGGTTCCGGGCCGTCCCGCAGGGCCCTGGTACCAGGATGCACCGCTGCGCCCGTCGGGGAGACCTCATCCACCGGAGCCCCGGCCCAGAGCCTGCGGCACCGGCGGCGGTGACCCTCCGCACTCGCCCTCCTGCCGCTCCGCGACCTGTCCGGCCGCGGCCGGTGCGCGGTGCGCGATGCCCTGGTTCAGGCGAAGGCCAGGACGCGGGCCGGGTTGGCGCGGAAGACCAGTTCGGGCAGCTCGGGCCCGAACTCCCGTACCAGGCGCGGACGGAGCGCGGTCAGCAGGTACGGCATGCCGGGGTTGCCACGGGCCGCCGAGGTGGTGGTGTCGCCGCCGAGCAGCAGGCGTTCGGCGTGACCCGCCTCGGTGAGTGCGGCCAGGGTGTCGAAGAGGTGGTGGTCGGTGGCGTGGTTGATGCGCGACGGCCCGTCGAGGGCGACGTACGCGCCGGACTCCGCGGCCTGGCGCTGGAGGCGCAGGTCGGGGAAGCGGTTCAGGTGGCCGAGGATCACCCGGTGCGGCGGGACGCCGAGGCGGCCGCACAGCAGGTCGAGGACGTCGAGGGCGCTGGTGCCCAGTTCGTGGTGGACGGCGATCGGGGCACCGGTGGCGTGGTGCGCCTCGGCTGCCGCCGTCATGGTCCAGCGGGCGTGCCGGTCCAGGCCGTGGTAGCCGCCGGCCACCTTGATCAGACCGGCCCGGCCGAGGGGGCCGGCGGCTTCGGCCCGGTCGGCGGGATCCGCGGGCTCGGCGGGCTCGATGGGTGCGATGGGCTCGGTGAGCTCGGCGACGAAGAGCCGGGCAAGGTCCAGGTCGCGCAATCGCTCCGGCGCGTAGTGGGCGGTCTGGTGCAGACCGGTGGCGGCGACCAGGTGGATCCCGGTGGTGCGGGAGAGCACGACCAGGTCTCGCAGCCGCCGGCCCATGCCGTGCGGGGTCCACTGGACGACCGCCTGCCCGCCGGCGGCTGCGAAGGCGCGCAGCTCGGCCTCGGCGGCCGCCGGGTCGTCCAGCTCCTGGCCGGGGAGCAGCCGGCTGCGCATGAAGAGGTGGTCGTGTGCGTCGCAGACGCCGAGTTCGGCGGGGTCCAGGTCGCCGAGGACGGTACGGACCGCCGGCTTGCCGCTCACCGGGCCGCTCCGGCCAGCTCATCGGCCCGGGCCTCGGTCTGGTCCCCCGTCCCCGCCTCGGCCTTGGTCTCCGCCAGCGCGGCGGCGGCGACCCGGAGCCCGGCCAGTGCCTTCGGAACACCGATGTACGGTGCGAGGTGGACGAAGACCTCGACGATCTGCTCGGCGGTCAGCCCGACCCGCAGACTGCTGCGGACGTGGCCGTGCAGCTGGGGCTCGACGCCGCCGAGGGCGGCCAGGGAGGCGAGGTTGAGCAGCTGGCGGTCACGCAGGGTGAGGCCCTCGCGCTGGTAGGTGCCGCCGAAGAGGCTGGTGACGATCCAGTCGGGGAAGCCGGGAGCGAGCTCCTCAAGACCGGGCAGGGTGGCCGACTGGGTCGGCCCGTCCACCAGCTCGTCGAGCGTCCGGTAGCCGCGCTCACGGTCGAGGTCGGCGGGGGTGAAGGCGTGCACGGGATCAGTCCTTCCGGTCGGTGGGGAGGTGCTCGAGTTCGGGGCGGGACAGGTGCAGCACCCGGTAGCTGGTGCCGTCCTGGTCGGCCGGGGCCGTGTCCTGCTCCCACAGGGCGAAGCGCACCAGCTCCCAGCGGTACGGGTCGAGGGCGACGGCCACGGAGTGCAGGCCGGGCTGGTCGAGGAGGGCGGCGAGCTCACCGGCGAGGGCTTCCTCCGGGTCCACCCCCTCGGCGAGCCGGGTGGTGCGGCGGGTGGCCGTACGGGGCGTCAGGTCGCGGGCGCGGCCGAACCCCAGGCCGGTGCCGAGCCAGTGGCGGACGGGCGGGCGGCCGAAGTCCGCGCTGAGGCCGGCGAAGCCGGGGCCGCGCAGGAAGCCGGCCATGGCCTCGGCGGAGCGCCAGAGGTAGAACGGCGCGTACTGGTTGACGGGTGAGGCCCCCGAGCCGCGCTCCCGGACCAGGTACGCCTTGAGGCCGAGGCCGGGCAGCCGGTCCAGCAGCGGCCCCTTTGTGGCGACGCGCCTGCGGATGATCCGCATGTCGTAGTCGGCGGGCAGGGTGATCTCGTACTGCATCGCGTACACGGTCATGTCCCCCGGATGGTCGTGCATCGGTGGTCGCGGGCGGGTCGGCGCGCGGCAGGCCGATGGTCAGTGGGCCCGGAGCAGTGCCAGGGCGCCGCGGACCGCCTGCCGGAAGGGCTCGGGCGAGTCCGCCGCGCGGGCGAGCACGTAGCCGCCCTGGACCACGGCGGCGATGGCGGTGGCGACCTCGGCCGGGTCGGGACCGGTGGCGAACTCGCCGGCGGCCTGGCCCTCGGCGACGAGTTCGGCCAGCCGTCCGCGCAGCCAGTCGAAGGTCTCCTCGACCGGCCTGCGCAGCTGCGGTTCGGCGATCACCTCCGAATCCTGGGCCATCCGGCCGATCCGGCAGCCGCGCAGCACGTCGCGGTCGCGCAGCAGGTAGGCCTCGATGCGCTGGTACGCCGTTCCGGGGCCGGAGAGCTGCTGCTCGACGAGGGCCTTGAGGTCCTCCGCGCTCCGGCTCAGGGCGGCGGCGGCGAGGTCGCTCTTACCGCTGAAGTGGTGGTACATGCTGCCCTGCCCGACGCCGGAGCGCTGCTGGATCGCCTTGGGGCTGGTGCCGGCGTACCCGCGCTCCCAGAGGAGCTCCTGGGTGGTCTCGATCAGTCGTTCGCTGGTACCCATGGCCCTACTGTACATACCAGTAGGTACAGAACGCCAGCGGGAAAGTGGGCATCCGGTTCGGGCGGCCCTCCCGGGGACAGGGCAGCTCACGGCGGATGACCGGGGCGACCTCGGCGGCTGACAGCTCGAGCCGCTCGCGCTGACGGGCTCGGCGACACCGGTGAGCTGGCAGGATGCTGCCATGACGTACCTCGCCGCCGATGACCGCTACTCCTCGATGACCTACCGCCGCGCCGGGCGCAGCGGCGTGCAGCTGCCGGCTGTCTCGCTCGGCCTGTGGCACAACTTCGGTGACACCCAGCCGCTGGAGGTCCAGCGCGCGGTGCTGCGCCGCGCCTTCGACCGCGGCGTCACCCACTTCGACCTGGCCAACAACTACGGCCCGCCGTACGGCAGTGCGGAGCGCAACTTCGGCACGCTCTTCGCCCAGGACTTCCGCCCGTACCGGGACGAGATGTTCATCGCCTCCAAGGCCGGGTTCGACATGTGGCCTGGCCCGTACGGGGACGGCGGCTCGCGCAAGTACCTGCTGGCGAGCCTGGACCAGTCGCTGGCGCGGATGGGCCTGGACTACGTGGACGTGTTCTACTCGCACCGCCACGACCCGGACACCCCGCTGGAGGAGACCATGGGGGCGCTGGACGCGGCGGTCCGCTCCGGCAGGGCGCTGTACGCGGGCATCTCCAACTACCCCGCCGAGCAGCACCGTGAGGCGGTGGCGATCCTGCGGGAGCTGGGGACGCCGGTGCTGATGAACCAGGCCTCGTACTCGATCCTCAACCGGGAGCCGGAGGCCGGCGGCCTGCTGGACGCGGTCGGCGACACCCGGACCGCACTGATCGCCTACTCCCCGCTCGCCCAGGGCCTGCTGACGGATCGCTACCTGAGCGGTTCGGTGCCGCCCGGGTCGCGGATGTCGGTGGGCCACTTCCTCCGCGAGGAGGCGCTGACCGGCGCGAAGCTGGAGCAGTTGCGCGCGCTCGCCGAGGTCGCCGAGCAGCGCGGGCAGACCCTGGCGCAGCTCGCTCTCAACTGGGTACTGCGGGACCCCCGGGTGGTCTCGGTGATCGTCGGCGCCAGCAGTGTCGCCCAACTCGACCAGAATCTGGACGCGTTGAGCGGTGCACCGCTGTCGGACGGAGAGCTGGCGGAGATCGACCGGCTGAGCCGCTGAACCCCCGGAGCCGGGGACCGACCGGTCCCCGGCTCCGGGCGTGCTGCCGCACAGGCGGGACGCCCGGTGCGCGGGTTCGAGCGCTGCCGCTGGAGGCGGCTCGGGTGTGTCAGGCGACCGGTGTGTACTTGTAGCCGACCCGACGGACCGTCACGATGCTGTCCCGGTACGGCGCACCGAGCTTGCGGCGCAGCCTGGCCACGTGCACGTCGACCGTCCGACCGTCGCCGACGTGGCCGTAGCCCCAGACGGCGGAGACCAGGTGGTCCCTGGTGTGCACCCGCTGCGGGTGCTCGGTGAGGTGGGCCAGCAGCTCGAACTCCAGGTAGGTGAGGTCGAGTTGCCTGCCGTCCACGTACGCACTGCGGCGCTCGATGTCCACATTGATGCCGTGTGCGACGGGCCGGGCCGCGGGGGCGGTGCCCACCGCCGGCTCCGCAGCACGGGCCGGGCCGGGGGCCGGCTGCCCGGCGGGCTGCGCGTCGGCGATCGGCCGACCCGGGACCGGGGCGGCCGGCTCCAGCGGGACGAGCACCAGGTACCCGACCAACGGCTGCCCGGCGGCGGCCGCCGTGCCGAACTGCGCTCCGTACTGGGCGAGCAGGCCCGCCGGGAGCGCCGACTGCGGCAGCGCCGCGACGACGGCCGCACCCGCGGGGAGCGCCTTCAGCAGCGACTGTGGCACGGGCGCGGCGGCGGGCGGCTGCTGTACGGCGCCGGGGTACTGCGCCGGGGCGGGGCGCTGGGAGGTGCCGGGGCGCCGAGTGGGGGCGAGCGGGTGCTGCGGTGCGGTGGGGTGTCGGCGCTCGGTGGCCGGGGAAACCGGGCGGACCGCCCGTAGGTGCGGGATCGCGGTCGGGGTGGACGTCGGGATGGACGTCGGGATGGACAGGGTGGCAGTGGAGGAGGAGGACATGGTGCCGCTCTTTCGCGCGTGACGGATGATGGGGGTTCGTCTGCGCGTCCACCGGGCCGTACTGCCGCGGCTGAGTCGACTCAGCGGGCGGAGGGCCGGGACACGCGGGGTGAGCCCGGACACGTCTGGTCGAAGAGGTGCGGCTGCCGGGACGGCCAGAACGGTTCCAGGTCCCGGCTGCCTTCGGCGCCGTGGTCCGCGGCACGGTCCGTGCCGGCGTCGGACCTGCTCAACTGGCCGCTGCGTCCGGTCCCTTGGCGCAGCGTCGGGTGGGGTGTTCGAGTACGGCTCATGTCGCCCGATCCGGGAGAGTGTCGATGTGCGGTGCGGGTGGCCGAGTACCACCGGAGGCCGGGCCCCGCGCGGTCCGGGTGGGTGCGCGGGCGGGCCGTCCGGTGCGGCGGGAAGCGGAGTGCGAGGTGCTGGTGCGGAGAGCAGGTGCGAGGCGGGCGGGCCGGACGTCAGCGACAGCCGGAGCCGCGACAGCACGCACCGAGGCGACGGGCGGCGCCGGGACCACAGGCGCCGCGACAGCGGGAGCCGCAGCCGAGCGCCAGGTCGATGTACCGGCGCACCGTCAGCGCCGGTCCGTCCGGGACGTCCGAGGCGGGGGCGGAAGCGGTGCGGAACCTGCGTACCGCGGTCACTGCACTGCCCTCCCCCCGGATGGTGCGGGCACCGTGCCCGACGTGTTGCGGGCGCCGCGCCCGGCGGTCTGTCGGTGAAGAGCGTTCCACGGCCAGGCCGCCCGAGGCAACCCAGACCTGACGAATCTTCCGGTATACGGACTGTGATCCCACCATTCGGGACGACAGTGCCGCGAGCACCGGTTTCGAGCCCTCCGGCGGGGCCGGATCCCGCCGCCGGCGCGCCACCTTGGCGGCCGCTGCGGCCACCGACGCACCGTCAGGGATCGGGGCATCGGGCCGCTCAAGGAACGTCAGCGCGCCGTCAGCGGCGGGTCGCCGCGTGCTCGACCAGGCGGATCAGCAGTTCCCTGCCGTCCTCGCGGCGACGGGCGTCGCAGAGCAGCACCGGCACCCCGGGGTCCAGGTCGAGCGCGTCCCGGACGTCATCGGGAGCATACGCCTCGGTGCCCTCGAAGCAGTTCACCGCGACCAGGAACGGGATGCCGCGCTGCTCGAAGAAGTCCACCGAGGGGAAGCAGTCGGCCAGCCGTCGGGTGTCGGCCAGCACCAGCGCGCCGAGCGCACCCCGCGCCAGTTCGTCCCAGAGGAACCAGAAGCGGTCCTGCCCCGGTGCGCCGAACAGGTAGAGGGCGAGCCCGGGTCGCAGGTCGATCCGGCCGAAGTCCATCGCCACCGTGGTGGTCCGCTTGGCCTCGACGCCGGCCGTGTCGTCCACCGGGCGCCCCAGCTCGCTGAGCTGTTCCTCGGTGCGCAGCGGCCGGATCTCGCTGACCGCGCCGACCAGCGTGGTCTTGCCGACACCGAAGCCGCCGGCCACCAGGATCTTCAACGCGACCGCACCCCAGGGGGATTCGTCCCCCGATGGTGCGTCAGAGTGCGCGGAGGCCATCGATCACGTCTCGCAGCAGGCGCTCGTCCGGCAGCTGGGCGAGCGGAACGGGTCGGATGACGCTGATCAGCCCGGCCTCGTGCAGGTCACCGAGCAGTACCCGCACCACGCTGACCGGCAGATCGGTGTACGAGCCCAACTCCGCGACGCTCAGCGGTTCATCGCGGCAGAGTTTCAGCAGGGCATGGTGCTCGGGCCCCAACGCGTGCTCCAGGCCGAGCAGCTCGGCCTGGTCGACGGCCTTGATCAGCGAGATCAGGTCGAACAGCCCGTCGTCGGCGGGACGGGCGCGGCCGCGAGTCATCGAGAACAGCCGCACCACCGGCCCTGCTTCGTCGTCGAACCAGCGGTCCTCCTCGGGCGGGCGCAGCACGGAGGGATCCACCGCGCTCAGCGCGGCGGGCGGTTCGGGTGCGGCGTCCTCGATGCTCATCGGCTCGCTCATCTCCCGGGCACAGTGGCCTCGGTACGCGGCTCGGCCGACAGGTGACCGCCGACCCGCTTCACCAGCAGGGCCATCTCGTAGGCGATCTGGCCCACGTCGGACTCGGCGTCGCTCAGCACGGCGAGGCAGCTGCCGTCGCCGGCGGCCGTGATGAACAGGAACGCCTCGTCCAGCTCCACCATCGTCTGGCGGACCCCGCCCACCTGGAAGTGCCGCCCGGCCCCCCTGGCCAGGCTGTGGAAGCCGGCCGCGACGGCCGCCAGGTGCTCGGCGTCCTCCCGCTGGATCCCGCTGGACGTGCCGGTGGCCAACCCGTCGCTGGACAGGATGACCGCGTGCCGCAGGGCCGCGACCCGTCCCACCAGATCGTCCAGAAGCCAGTTGAGTTCTCCGGACGGCTGTGTCGTAGCGGTCATGATTCGGTTCCTTCCGTTGGTGCAGGCTGTGCTTGTCGTGCGGGAGGTGCGGACTGCGGCGGCAGCGATGACGCGGGACTCCCGGGATTCGGTTGCACCCGTCCGGCTGGGCGCTGCGGTCCGGCGGGCTGCTGCGAGGTCTGCGCGGCGGGCCCGCCGGGCTGGGCGGACAGTGCGGGCCGGGCACGAGGTGCGGGCAGCTCTGCCGGGCGGGGCGCTGACGGAAGCGCCGCGCGCCGGCTGCCGCGTCCCGACAGGCCGCCGGATCGCCCGTCCGGCCCTGCGGCGGCCGAGGGGCTGGTGCCGGCGGACGGGTCGACGGGCTGCCCGGCGGTAGGACCGGCGGTCCGGGCGGCAGTCGGGTCGGCGGGCCTCCTCGAGGACTCGGTGCGCCCGGACGGGGACTCGGCGGGCCCGCCCGGACGGTCGGCCCCGGAGGCCACGGTGGACGCGCCGGACACGGGCGGGTTCGGCACGACGGTCAGCGAGGCGGGCTGGCTCCGGTCGCCCCGGCCGCGCTGGTAGCCGCGCTGGAACGAGGCGAAGGCCGACCTGGCCTCCTCCGGCGAACGCTCCCGGACGGACTCGCGCTCACCCGTCCCCGGCGTCGGCCTACCCGCCGCGGCAGCCGCAGCCGCGGCCTTCAGCTGGGGTGCGAGGCTGGCCTGCCGTACGCGTCGCGGCAGCCGGCCACCGGCCGCCAGAAGCGGAGTGCGCTGCGCGGACGGCTGAGCGTCGTCCGACGCCGAGACCTCGGCCTCCGGGGTGGCCGCCTCGACGGCAGGGCGAGCCGAGGGCGCGGAGGCGAATCCGGCGGACGGAGCGGCGCCCGTCCGGAGCGGCGCGGCATGCGCTGGGAGCGCGGCACGACGGACGTGCGCCTCATCGGCGGACTCCCCCGCGACGGGGCTGCCCGGTCGGCGGTGCCGTCCGGTCCCGGAGCTCGGGTCCGCGCCCGCGTCGGTGCCGGCGTCCGTATCGGTACCGGTGTCCGCGAGCGCGCCCGGGGCGGCATTCGCTGCCATGTCAGACCCGACCGGCTCATCCGTTCCGGTCGTGCCCACAGCGTTCGCAGCGACCGCGCTCGACGTGTCCACCGGCACCAGGCGCGGCGCGCCCGGGTGCGCGCTGGCGCGGCGGCGCGGCAGACCGCCGGGCGTGCGGGCCGGCTCGGGCATCGAGGGACGCGGGCCACCGGACAGCCGCTCGACAGCGCGCGCCGGCTGTACCAGCTCGTCGCTCTCGGCGCGCGCCTCGGCGCTGCGCCGGTGCGTTTCGTCCTCGGGCAGCGTCGGTACGACAACCAGCTCGCGCTGGCCGCGCCGTACGCCGGCGGACCGCTGAGCGGTCCCGTCCGGGGTGCTCCCGGCCCCGCCCGCCGTGCCGGCTCCCGGGCCGGCCGGGGCCGGGACCTCCGCCAGGAGCTCACGCGGGATCAGCACCACCGCCGAGGTCCCCCCGTAGGGCGAGGGCCGCAGGTGGACCCGGATGCCGTGCCGCAGGGCGAGCCGGCTGACCACGAACAGGCCCAGCCGGTCGGTGTCGGTGAGGTCGAACTCCTGCTCCTCCGAGAGCCGTTGGTTGATCTCCTCCAGGGCCTGCTCCCCGAGCCCGAGGCCCCGGTCGTCGATCTCCAGGCAGAAGCCGTGGGCCACCACCTCACCCTGGACGGTGACCTGGGTGTTCGGCGGGGAGTAGACCGTGGCGTTCTCGACCAGTTCGGCGATCAGGTGGATGACGTCCGCGACCGTGCTGCCGAGCAGGCCGGTGCCGGGGAACGGCCGGACGACCACCCGCGCGTAGTCCTCCACCTCGCTGACCGCCGCCCGGACCACGTCCACCATCCGGACCGGCTTGCGCCAGGCCCGGCCCGGCGAACCGCCGGCCAGGATGATCAGGCCCTCGGCGTGCCGCCGCATCCTGGTGGTCATGTGGTCGAGGCGGAACAGGTCCTCCAACTCGGCCGGGTCCGCCGCCCGGCGTTCCATGGCGTCCAGCAGGGTCAGCTGACGGTGCAGCAGCACCTGGCTGCGGCGGGCCAGGTTGACGAAGACCGCCGACACGCCCTTGCGCAGTTCGGCCTGCTCCACCGCGGCCTCGACGGCGGCCCGCTGCACCGCGTTGAGGGCCTGTCCGACCTGCCCGATCTCCGCCGGTCCCAGGTCCAGCGCGGGGGCCTCCGCGGCCACGTCCACCGCCTCGCCCTTGCGCAGCCGGAGCATCACCGAGGGCAGCCGGGCACCGGCCAGCTCCTGGGCGGCGTTGCGCAGGGTGATCAGCTCGCGCACCAGGCCGCGACCGATCCGGAAGGAGATCGCGATCGAGAGCACCACCGCGACCAGACCGATCAGACCGGCGATGCCGCCGCGCACCAGCTGGTGGATCGCGGCGGAGCGGGCGCGGTCGCCCAGGGTGGCGTCCAGCCGGGTGTTGAGACCCGCCAGCGAGGTCAGGGCGCCGTCGGCGGCGTCGCGCCAGGAGTTCTCGGAGAGCCGCTTCACCGCCTGGACGTGGTCGGGCGAGTCCTCGAAGAAGGCCTCCGCGCTGAGCAGCGCCAGCCAGTTGTTGCCGGCGCGCAGGTTGCGGTAGCCGCTCTGGTCCTGCGGGTCCAGCTCGTCGATGTAGACGTCGAACAGTGCCCGCTGGTTGTGCAGGCCGTCCAGCGCCTCCTGGACCATCAGCGAGTCGGGGTGGTCGGTGAGCCGCAGGCCCTCCATCGCCGCGTCCTCGCGGGACAGGTACTCCCGCGCCCGGACCAGCTCGGTCAGGAGCGTTCCCTGCCTGGGCAGTTGGCCGCTCTGCCGGCTCACGAAGGCGGACCGGAAGCTGAACACCGGATCGATCAGCGCGCTGTACTGGTCGATCACGTACGACCAGAAGTTCGCCGCGCGGGCCACCTGGCCTCGGATCGGGGCGAGCTGGTCGGCACCGCCGAGGATGTCCTGGAGCCGCTTGTTCTGGACGGCGTCGAGCTTCTCCCCCTCCGGACCGTTCGCTTTGGTGCGCAGCGCCTCGAGGTCCCGGTCGGTGACGTCCTGTGCCCGGCGGTACGCCTCGGTGAGGGCGGCGGAGTCGCCGGCCGCGAGCGAGAGCACGGCCGCCCGGCGCTCCTCCTGGACGTCCCGGGCGTACTGGTCCACGGACCCGCCGAAGGAGCGGTAGGCGGCGGCCACGCCCAGCTGCCGCCAGACGTCGCCGGTGGTCACCAGGGTCGCGTAGACCCAGAGACCGGTGAGGGCGACGATGGGCACCATGAGCAGCGCGATGATCTTCGCGCGGATCGAGCTGCGGCGCAGACGCATGGAGTCCTCGGTCGGGATGGCTCTCGGGCCTGGACGGTGATGACGGTACTTCGGCGGCGGTCGGGGTCGGTCGGGGCGCCGGTCATGGCACCGCACCATTCCGGACGTCAAGGCACACGCCGGACCACGTACGGGCCGCACGCCGGGCCATGTGCGATCTGCGCGAGCTTACTACTCACTGAGCGTCCGTTCGAAGGCTCGAATCCATTGTCCGGAGCCGGTCACCGCAATCCGCCCGTTTTGCCTGGTTGCATGCATTCTGTCCGGGTGGCGAAGGCAGCACCGCACACCTTGGCATGTGCCGGATCCGATTCGGCGCCGTCGCACCCCTGGGCAGCGCAGCGACGATCGGGTAGCTTCGCAGACCCACCGCACGCCGGACCCGCCGGACCGGGCCACGGACCCGGTGCACGGCCGGGCCGGCACACCAGGATCAGGGCGATGGACGACGGGATCGGGGGCACCGTGCGCGAGTTCAGCAGCCCCCCGCTCGCCGCCCCGGCCACCGGCGGGCTGGCCGACTCGGTGTACGAGACGGCCGAGCGCACCCCCGGCCTGGTCCAGCTCTCCCGGCGGAAACCCTCCAGCGACCGTCAATCGCCGCCCGAATGGTGCGATGTGACGAACCTTCAGTTTCGCCAGGAGATCCTCGCACTGGCCAAGGGCCTGCTGGCCAGGGGCGTCCGGTTCGGCGACCGGGTCGCGCTGATGTCCTCCACCCGGTACGAGTGGACGTTGTTCGACTACGCGCTGTGGTCGATCGGCGCCATCCCCGTGCCGGTGTACCCGAGCTCGGCCGCCGAACAGGTGCGCTGGATCCTGGCGGAGACCCGCGCCGTCGCCTGCGTGGTGGAGAACGAGGACCACGCCATGACCATCGGCGCGGTCTGCGACGCGCTCCCCGACCTCACCGGCATCTGGCAGCTGGACCGCGGCTGCGTGGCCGAGCTGGTCGAGGACGGCCACGACGTACCCGAGGGCCTGGTGCACCGCGGTCGACTGGGGGTCACCCCCGACTCGGTCGCCACCGTCGTCTACACCTCGGGCACCACCGGTCGCCCCAAGGGCTGCCTGCTCACCCACGGCAACCTCGCCGCCGAGGCGGACGCCGCACTGGCCGGCTGGCACGAGCTGTTCCAGGACACCGGCGGCCTGGCGCCCGCAACACTGATGTTCCTGCCGCTGGCTCATATCTACGGCCGGATGGTGCAGATCACGGCAGTGCGCGGTGGCGTGCGGATCGGCCACCACGGCTCCCTCTCCCCCGACTCGCTGCTGCCCGCGCTCACCTCCTTCCGGCCGACCTACCTACATGCCGTGCCGTACGTCTTCGAGCGGATCCACCAGCGGGCCAGGGAGTCCGCCGAGCAGGCCGGCCGCGGCGAACTCTTCGCCCAGGCCGCCGAGGTCGCCGTCCAGTGGGCCGCCGCCCGCGAGCGGCGCGCCTTCGGACGCGGGCCCGGCCCCAGTGCCGCGCTGCGCCTGCGCCACAGCGCCTACGACCGGCTGGTGTACCAGCGGCTGCGCGCCGTACTGGGCGGCCGGGTCCGCAACGTGATCAGCGGAGGCTCCACCCTGGGCCGGGAGTTGGGGCTCTTCTTCGCGGGTGCCGGACTGACGGTGCACGAGGGGTACGGACTGACCGAGACCAGCGCCGCGATCACCGCCAACCCTCCGCACCGGGCCAAGGCGGGCACCGTCGGCCCACCGATGCCCGGCGCCTCGGTGGCGATCGCCGACGACGGCGAGGTCTGGGTACGCGGCGACACGGTCTTCGCCGGCTACCTCAACCACCCGCGCTGCACCCAGCAGGTCCTCCGGAACGGCTGGTTGGCCACCGGCGACCTCGGCACCCTGGACGAGGACGGCTACCTCAGCATCACCGGCCGCAAGAAGGACCTGATCGTCACCAGCAACGGCAAGAACGTCGCCCCCGCCACCCTGGAGGAACGCGTCCGGTCCCACCCGCTCGTCTCGCACTGCCTCGTGGTCGGCGACAACCGCCCCTACCTCACCGCCCTGATCACCCTCGACCCGCCCGCCCTCGCCCACTGGCTGACGATCCACGGCCGTGAACAGCTCGACATCCGGGACGCGTTGACCGACCAGGAGCTGCACGGCGAGATCCAGCGCGTCATCGCCACGGCCAACACCGCCGTCTCCCGCGCCGAGTCCATCCGCGCCTTCCGCCTGCTCCCGCACCAGTTCACCGTCGAACAGGGCCTGCTGACGCCCTCCCTCAAACTCCGCCGCCAGGCCATCCTCCAACTGCACGCGGACGACATCGACGAGCTGTACGCACCCTGAGCCGCCCTCCGGGCCGGACGGTCCGACCGGATGTCCGCGCCCTTCCCAACGAGACGCCCGGCCGCGCCCCGCCCCTCGTCCGGGGGTGGGGCACGGCCGAGGCCGACGCGGACCGGCCGCTCGGGCTACGGGCTGTTCGGGCCACCAGATGCTCGGACCGCCCCTCAGGCCGGCTGCCCGAGGTTGCGGTCAGGCCTGCCGCACCGGCTGCCGGTCAGACACCAGCGGAGAGGGCGGGCAGGTAGCCGCCGGCCTGGCCGCCCGCGTTCGGGTGGTAGCTCTCGTCGATCGGGAGCGTGGTGCTGTGCAGCCACTGCGTGCCGTTGCCGCAGATCTCGTGACCGCTGAACAGGCCGCGGACGTCCTCGAAGGTGAAGCCCGCGTTGGCGGCTCTCTTCGCGATGACGCCGTCGAGGGTGTCGGCCGCGCCGTTGATGGCCGCGCGCTTGGTGTCACCGATGCCGAAGATGCAGGTGCCGTTGATCTGGTAGAGGTGCGGGTAACCCAGCACCACCACATGGGCGTTGGGCGCCTTTCCGTGGATCGCCGAGTAGACCTGGTCGAGCTGGGCGGGCAGGGTGTTCTCCGCGTAGGCCTCCGCCGTCGAGACGGCGCTCAGGCAGGCGCTCTCGGTGTTCAGCACGCAGGTCTCCATGGTGCTGGCGAAGCCCGCGTCGTTGCCGCCGATGGTGATGCTCACCAGCGTGGTGGCCGAGTCGAGCCCGGAGAGCTGACTGTTCAGCACGTCACCGGTCCGCGCGCCCGAACAGGCCGCGAAGGTGAACGAGGACGCCCCGTGGGCGTTCTGCCAGAGGTAGGGGTACGCGTTGGTGCTGCGCTCGCAGCTGCCACTCTCACTGGTGTAACTGCCTGCGCCGACGCCGGAGGAGTAGGAGTCCCCCAGTGCGACGTAGTTGACGGTTGCTGCGCTGGCGGCGGTCGCGCCGACCAGGGTGGTGAGCGCGAGGAGACCGGCCAGAGCGGCTGCGGACACGGCACGAGCAGGGCGCATGGAGCACCTCCACAAAGGTGACGGGGGTCACATTTGTGATACCAGCCGGTAGGCAATTCGAACAGTGCTCATGCCAAGATTGTTGATGAACAATGTGCTTGTGACGTCGACAGATGAACTAGGCGTCAACTCTCGTCGACCTCAGGGACTTTCAGCGGACGACTTCGAGTTCGAATCCCTGGGCGTCGACCAGGTGCACGGCCGACCCGGTGTCCACCCGCAGCCGCCAGCCGGCTTCGAGCGCCACCGCCACGGCGTCCCGCGAACCGTGCACCGCAAGGTGGTTGAGCCCGGCACGCAGCCGCTGATGCCCGCCCGGCAGCAGCGCCGGCGACTGTTCCAGCACCACATAGCTGTCACCGAGCCGCCAGCTACGCCCGTTCACCCAGTGCTGGAACGGCTCGCAGCCGAGCGCCACCAGCACCGGCCCCCACTGCCGTTCGGCCTGTTCGAGGTCGTCGACCCACAGCTCCACGTGATGAATCAGGCCCACGCCCCACCCCTTCGATACCCGCACCGTTCGCCACCCCCGCCTGGTCAGCGAACGAAGAACGAACCGGACGGCGGGAGCTCCTCGATCGCCTCGTTGGCGGCGGCCGGCACACCCAGCTCGGCCACCGCGGTCGCCACCGCCGCGTGCGCCTGGCGCAGCCCCGTCTCGCCCCAGCCGAGCAGCTCGACCGCCAGCCCCGGGGCGACCAGCAGCCGCCGGTAGTGCCGGCCGGACGCCGGGTCGGGCGCGGTCGGCCCGACGGCGCGAAGAGCCGCGGCCATCCGCACCCGCGCGCACTCGTGGCCGCCGTTCGCCGACCCGACCCGGTCGTAGAGGTAGCCGAGGT
The DNA here is from genome assembly GCF_053598215.1 of Kitasatospora sp. NPDC001175. Lineage (NCBI taxonomy): Bacteria > Bacillati > Actinomycetota > Actinomycetes > Kitasatosporales > Streptomycetaceae > Kitasatospora > Kitasatospora sp. NPDC001175. The sequence goes on from NZ_JBSFJU010000007.1 coordinate 43,189, forward strand.
AGTGCGCCGGGCCGATCACCGCCTGCGCCTCCTCGCCCGCCTCACGGGCCAGCGCAGCCGCGGGATCGCCGTCGTCCTCGGGCTCCAGCGAACCGCCCGGCAGGCTGACCACGCCGTCCCTCGGATTCACCAGCGTCAGCACCCGCCCGTCCGGCACGAAGAGCCAGCCCCAGGACTGCTTCACCGGCAGCCCGGCGGGCACCGCCTCCCCCGGCCGCCACGGCCAGCCCGCGTTGGGACGGCGCCGCACCCGGCCGAGCAGCTCGGAGATCTCCGCGCTGTACTCGATACTGCTCACTCGTCCCCCCTCCAGCGGTCGTGCCCGCGCCTCGTACGGCGCGCGGTCGGTTCGGGTCGGGGACGACCGGGCAGGAGGCCGCCCGGTGCGCTCCGACCTGTTGATCTTCCCCGAACACGCGGTCGATGAACAGTCCTGGCCGCCGCGCGGGGCATGCCGCAGAACCCTGCGGCATGGAACAACAGGGGGCGAACCGGAGACCGACGGAGGCTGAACGGCAGATCAGCCGACGCTCTCCTGGGTCATTCTGACGGCTCAGCGCCCGGCCTCACCCCCGCCGCCGGCCGCGTCGCCACCCTGTTCCCGGGTCGCCCAGCCCGACTCCCCCGCTCCGCCACCCGGCCCGGCCGCGTCGGGCACACCGGCCTCGCCGAGCACCCCGCGTTCGCCGATCGCATCACCGTCATCGGCCGGCCGCTGCGGCGGACCGCCCGCCCACCGGCCCCACTGGGACGGCAAGGGGAACCCCGCCCGGGCCGCCAGCCGCCCCGGCGGACCCTCCGCCCCCACTGCGACCAGCGCGGCCGCGGTCTCCACCACCGACATCGGCCGCAGCCACCCGTCCACCAGCACCCAGCCGAGCGCCTCGCGCCCACCGTCCGCCCTCGCCGGGCGGTACAGCAGCAACTCCCCGGCGCCGTGTCCGGCAACCGCCGCCGCGAGCGTGATGCAGAACGCCTCCACCTCCCGGCCGGAGGTGGTGAACGCCCCGGACTCCACCACCGGTTCGGCCCGCGCCGACAGCTGCTCCCCGTCCAGCAGGCCGACCGACCGCAGCACCAGCAGCTGCCGCCCCTCGCCCGCCCCGGCCCCGAGCGCCAGGTAGACCTCGGACACGTACTGCAGCACGGCGGACAAGCGCTCCTCCGGCTGCTCCTCCAAGCCGACGGACATCAGCAGCACCGAAGTACCGACGGAGATCCGCACCCTGGCGAGGTGGTCCGCCAGCAGCACCGGGAGCAGCTCGGCCAGCGGCTCGCCCCGGTAGACGAACGGCTCGCCCGCCAACTCCGGATCGGCGGCGTAGGCGACCCTGGCCACCGGGTCGTCCTGGGCCAGCAGGTGCTGCTCGCAGAAGTCGGCGAAGTCGAGCGGCTCCAGGACCCGGAGGTGCACCTCCAGCCCCTCACCGCGCAGGGCGCGCAGCTGGTTCTCCGTCCGGCGCAGGTAGTACCCGTAGTCGACGCCACCGAACAGGCCGTGCTCGCGCAGCCGCGCGAAGTCGGCCGGGTCGACGGCGACCGCGAGCGCCACCGGTTGCCGCAGCGCCCCGCCCGCACCCTGCCGCGGGCGCCCGCCGCCCCCGGTGCCCCGGGATCCGTCGGCCGGCCCGGTGGCGCCGCTCCCGGCACCCTGCCTCCGCCGCCCGGGGCTGTTCGTCTCCGCCCTCCCCGGCCCCGGCCGCCCCGTTCCCCGCCTCCGCGCCTCGGGCCCGCTCGGCATCGCCACCCTCGACCCGCCCGGCCCCGACGGGCTGGACTCCGAGCGGCTGCGCTTCGACCGCCTGTACTTCGACCGACTCGACATGGACGACATCGGACCCTCCCTCGGAACGACTGCCGGAGCGCCCACCGACGGCGGGCCACCGACACTCGCGACCATACAGAGCGTCACTGACAATCCACTCTCCGCAGCCATCCCGGCCGGGCACCCCGCAGCGATCCGCCGCTCTTCGCCGGCCGACACGAGCGCCGAAACGCCAGAAGGCCCGGAGTGGACATCCACTCCGGGCCTTCTGTGCCGTGGGCCTAACAGGACTTGAACCTGTGGCCTCTTCCTTATCAGGGAAGCGCTCTAACCGTCTGAGCTATAGGCCCTTGCCGCACAGAGAGATTAGCTGACCTGCGGCCCATCTCCAAAACGCGTGCGGATCCCGACCCGCGGGTGAAAGCCGGTCGGACGTTCGGGGAAGTCCCGCCCCCAGCCAACCGGCCCCCACCCCTGCCCCGCCCCCGTTCTCAAACCCCCACCACCAGGCCGCGGCCGCTACTCGGTGACCGCCGGACCGGGCATGCGCGCGGGGCCGCCCCCGGCGCACCCCTTCGAGATCCCCGCGAACGTCTGCGGCCCCGTCCCCGGTGCGGGTGGGAGCCCGATGACCACGACGGGCCGGGCATTGTCAGCGGCTCCTGTGATACTCGGAGCTGGTCGGCCGCACCCCGGGCCGGCCTCGCGCCGACTCGGAGGGAGCAGAAGTGGCGATCATGCGGGTGAGGGCCCTGCCGTGAGACTGCTGCACACCTCCGACTGGCACCTGGGCCGCTCGTTCCACCGGGAGAACCTGCACCAGGCCCAGCGCGCCTTCCTGGACCACCTGGTGGCAGTGGTCGAAGCGCGCCGGGTCGAGGCGGTGCTGGTCGCGGGCGATGTCTACGACCGGGCGCTGCCGGGGCTCGAGGCGGTGGCGCTCTTCGACGACGTGCTGCACCGGCTGGCCGACCTCGGGGTACCGACGGTCTTCATCAGCGGCAACCACGACTCGGCACGCAGGCTCGGGGTGGGCGCCGGTCTGATCGAGCGGGCCGGCATCCATCTGCGTACCGATCCGGACGGCTGCGCCGCCCCGGTGCTGCTGGCCGACGAGCACGGTCCGGTGGCGGTCTACGGGCTGCCGTACCTGGAGCCGGCGCTCACCCGGGAGCGGTTCGGGCTGGAGGCCGGCGGGCACACCGAGGTGCTGCGCGCGGCGATGGCGCGGGTCACGGCGGACCTGGCGGAGCGCCCCGCCGGCACCAGGGCGGTGGTGCTCGCACACGCCTTCGTCACGGGCGGCGAGCCGAGCGACAGCGAGCGGGACATCACCGTCGGCGGCGTGGCGAGCGTCCCGGCCTCGGTGTTCGACGGGGTGCACTACGCGGCGCTGGGCCATCTGCACGGCTGCCAGACCCTCGCCCCTCATCTGCGCTACAGCGGTTCCCCGCTGGCCTACTCCTTCTCCGAGACGGACCACCGCAAGACCATGTGGCTGGTCGACCTCGCGGCCGACGGCTCGGTCGAGGCCGAGCGGATCGACTGCCCGCAGCCGCGTCCGCTGGCCCGGATCAGAGGGCGGCTGGCCGAACTGCTGGCCGACGAGCGGCTCGCCGTGCACGAGCAGGCCTGGGTCCAGGCCACCCTCACCGACCCGGTCCGTCCGGCCAACCCGATGGAGGAGCTGCGGCGCCGCTTCCCGCACACCCTCCAGCTGCTGTTCGAACCCGAGCCCACTCCGGGCGAGGAGCGCGTCTCGTACGCGGACCGGGTCAGCGGCCGGGCGGACTCGGAGATCGCCGAGGGCTTCGTCCGGCACGTCCGCGGCGGCGGGCCGGACGAGCTGGAGCAGGGCTGGCTGCGGGAGGCCTTCGAGGCCGTGAGGCTGGCCGACGAGCGCGCGCGGGAGCTGCCCCGATGAGACTTCACCAGCTGACGCTCACCGCCTTCGGCCCGTTCGCCGGGACGGAGCAGGTGGACTTCGACCATCTCACCTCCGGCGGGCTCTTCCTGCTGCGCGGCGCCACGGGCGCCGGCAAGAGCAGCGTGCTGGACGCGGTCTGCTTCGCGCTCTACGGCGAGGTCCCCGGCGCCCGGCGGGGCAATCCGCTGCGCAGCGACCACGCCGAGCCGCTGCTGCCCACCGAGGTCCGTCTGGAGCTGACCCTGGGCGGGCGCCGACTGGAGATCACCCGCAGCCCCGAGCAGAAGCGTCCCAAGCGCCGCGGCACCGGCACCACGACCGAGAAGCCGCGGACCTTGCTGCGCGAGTGGTCCGCCGACCCCGGTGACGGTTCGCCGGGCTGGCGGGCCGTCAGCAGGTCGCACCAGGAGGCCGGAGAGGAGATCCGCCGGCTGATCGGCATGAGCCGCGACCAGTTCTGCCAGGTCGTCCTGCTCCCGCAGGGAGACTTCGCCCGCTTCCTGCGTGCCGACGCCGCGGACCGGGCGGCGCTGCTGCGGCAACTGTTCGACACCGGCCGGTTCGACCAGGTGGAGCGCTGGCTCGGCGAGCAGCGGCGCGCCCACGAGGCCGCCGTGCAGGGCGGGCGGCAGCGGCTGCGCGACCTCGTGGGCCGCGCACAGGAGGCGGCCGGCCCCGGCGCCGAGCCGCCGGACGGCTGGGTGCCCGACGAGGACACCGGGGCCCCGGCCTCGGCCGCCGGGTCGGCAGGGCTGGCGGCCGGGGCGCTCGGCTGGGCGGCGATCGTGCGCGGTGGTGCGGCGGAGCAGTTGGCGGTGGCTCGCTCGGCCGTGGCACTGGCCGAGGGATCCCATGCGGCGGCCCAGCAGCACCGGCAGTGGACGGACGAGCTGGCCGACCGTCAACGTCGACACCGAGCCGCAGCGTTGGAGGCGCACCGACTGCGCGACTTGGCCGATCTGCTCGCCGACGACGAGCGGCGGTTGGCCGCCGCCCAGGCCGCCCTGGGCGTGGAGTCGGTGCTGCGGCTGGGCGACAGCGCGTCCGCCGCCCTGCACGCCGCTCGCCGGACCGAACACGAGCGCCGCGCCACCCTGTCCCGCCTCATCGCCCCCTCGCCCGAGTCGGGCGGCGACCACTCCGACGCCCGGCCGCCGGTCGACGTGTCCTTCTTCGCCCGCCCTGCCGCCAGCAGCTCCGCCGACCGCCGCGAGGCCTTCGGAGAGGCTCTCGGGGAGGCCGAACTGGCCGAGGCTGAGCGGAGGTTGCAGGCGCAGCTCGGACTGCTGGAGGCGGCGCGAGCCGATGAGCGACGGCAGGCCGAGCTGCGCCGGGAGCAGCACAAGCTCGCCGCCGACCGGGAGCGCGCCGACGAGCTCGCGGAGGAGGCCCAGGACTGGCTGCGGGACTTCGAGGAGCGACTCACAGCCCTCCAGGAAGAGCGTGAGGCGGCCCGGGTCGCCGGCGCCAGGGTCGAGCAACTGGACGCCCACTGCGCCGACTTGGGCCACCGCCTGGCAGCCGCCGGCCGGCGGGACGAACTGCGCACCAGAATGGCCGAGGCGGAGGGCGAGGTGTCGGTGCTGCGCGACCGGACGCAGGACGCCCGCGAGCACAGCCTGGAGCTGCGGGAGCGCCGACTCATCGGCATGGCGGCCGAGTTGGCGGGCCAGTTGTCCGCGGGTGCGGCCTGCTGGGTCTGCGGCTCCGAGGTGCATCCCGCCCCCGCGAAGCCGTCCGCAGCTCAGGTGAGCGCTGCGGACGAGGAGGCCGCCAGGGCTGTGCAGAGCCGGGCCGAGCGGGCACTGTCGGCGGCCGAGACGGCCCTGACGGCGCTGCGGGTCGAGGAGGCGGAGGCGTCCGGCGCCGCCGGTGCGCAGCAGGTCGCCGAGGTGCGGGCAGCACTGGCGGAGGCCGAGCGGGAGCGACGCTCGGCCGTCCGGGCGGCCGAGCGCCTCAGCGCGGTGGAGCAGCGGATCGACCGGCTGGCGGGCGAGCAGTCCCGGCGGCAGGCTCAGCTGCGGCAGGCCGGCGAGGACAGCGCGGCACTCGCCGGGCAGCTGAAGAAACTGGCCGAGGAGCAGCAGGAGTTGGGGCAGCGGGTGCACGCGGCCCGGGCCGGCGCCGCGTCGGTCGACGCCCGGGCCACCGGGCTGGCCGCGCTCGCGGAGGCCGTGGTCGCCGCACTGGCCGCCGTCCGGGATTCGGCCGCGGCCGAGTCCCGGTTGGCGGAGGCCGAACAGGAACTGGCCCGGACCAGCCTGGCGGCGGGCTTCGCCGCACCCGGGGCGGCCCGCGCTGCGCTGCTGCCCGCCGCCGAGCGGACGGCCCTCAAGTCCCGGCTGGAGCAGCATCGCGCGGCCCTGGACGCGGTCGAACGGCAGCTGGCCGACCCCGAGTTGGTCGCGGCGGCGGCGCAGCCCGCGGTCGATCAGGAGGCCGCGAGGGCCCGCCTCCAGGCGGCAACGGCCCGGCTGAGGGCGGCTTCGGCGGCCGAGAGCGCGGCCGTCGAGCGCTGTGCGGCGCTGGCCCGGCTCGGCGGTGAGCTGGCGGCGCTCGCCGCCGAACTCGCCCCGGCGTTGGAGCTGTACGGGAGGGTCAGCCGGCTGGCCGCTCTCGCCGCCGGCACCTCGCCGGAGAACACCCTGCGGATGCGGCTGGAGTCGTACGTCCTGGCGGCCCGGCTGGAGCAGGTGGCGCGGCGGGCGAGCGAGCGGCTGGTACGGATGTCCGGCGGCCGGTACACCCTCGTCCACAGCGACGACCGGGTCGCGGGCAACCGGCGCTCCGGCCTGGCCCTCCGGGTGGTGGATGCCTGGACGGGCGTCGCCAGGGACACCGCCACGCTCTCCGGCGGGGAGAGCTTCTTCGCCTCGCTCGCCCTGGCGCTCGGACTGGCCGACGTGGTCACGGACGAGGCGGGCGGGATGCCGCTGGACACCCTCTTCATCGACGAGGGCTTCGGCAGCCTCGACGAGCAGACGCTGGAGGAGGTGATGGACGTGCTGGACGGGCTGCGCGAGCGGAACCGGGCGGTCGGCATCGTGAGCCATGTCGCCGATCTGCGTTCCCGGATCCCCGGTCAGCTCCTGGTCCGCAAGGGCCGGCACGGCTCGACCTTGCACCTGGCCACCCGTACGGACGGCTAGGCCGGCCCGCTCTGGACGTGGGCCGGCCCGATTGGGACGGTGGGGACACGAAGTCGGCCCGGGCCGGCGCCCGTCGGCCGGTGCCGGCCCGGCCGTTCAGCCGGAGCAGGCGATGCGCTGGGCCTCCTGCCAGGTGCAGACGGGGCAGAAGGTGATCCCGGGGTGGTCGGCGGGCAGCTCGGTGGGGTCGCCGCACCGGACGCAGTCGGCGCGCGGCCCGGTGAGCGCCGGGTCGTGGGTGAGTGCCCGGACGGCGTCGCCGTCCGGGGCGAGTGCGCACTGCTGGGTTTCGTCCGCCATGCCGTCTTCCTACCCCGCGCGCCCGTCCCCGGGCAAACACGGACCGGACAGCGGGAGCAGCCGGGCGAGCGCCCGAAGACGCGGGGCCCTCCCGGTCCTCCGCCCGCGCGGAGCGGGAGGCATCCGTGACGCGTCGAAGCCCGGCCCGCAGACCACCCCCGGGCCCGGGGCCGGTTGCGGCTCCCCCGCCGAGGGCGTGGGGAACCGCCCGGCCGGCCCGTCACGAGGCCGCGCGGTTCCCCGCAGCCGAGGGCCCTCCTGTCAGCCGAGGAAGGAAAGTCGGACCGTGCGGCGCGGGTTGTCCCCGTTGGTGTCGACCAGGACCACCGACTGCCAGACCCCGAGCGCGAGTTGGCCGCCGATGACCGGCAGGGTGGCGTGCGGGGCGACCAGCCCGGGAAGCACGTGGTCGCGCCCGTGTCCGGGACTGCCGTGGCGGTGGCGCCAGCGGCTGTCGGCGGGGAGCAGGTCACGCAGGGCCGCGAGCAGGTCGCCGTCGCTCCCGGCACCGGTCTCGATCACCGCGACCCCGGCGGTGGCGTGCGGGACGAAGACGTTCAGCAGACCGTCCCGTCCGGGGGCGGCCGTGTCCAGGAAGGCCGCACAGCGGTCGGTGATGTCGAGGGCGACCTCAGCGGTGCCGGTGGTGATCTCGAAGGTGATGGTGTGGAAGGTGTCCGCCATGGTGCCCATCCTTGCCCACTCCGCGCCGTCGCGGGCAACAGGGCTCGCCGTCCGCCGGGCCGGGGCCACCGGGCGGCCGGGGCCGCGCACACCTTCCGAAGCGCCGCCGGCCGGGCACGCCGGGCCGGCTACACCTGGCCGGGACGGCGGCCGTGCAGACCTGGTCAGTGTCCGGGCAGCACGACGACCCGACAGACCTCAGGTCCATCGGGTCGGGTCGACCGGGCCCGCGCCGGGCGGGCCTGGCACTCAGCCCCGGCTGCCGAACAGGCTCCGCTTCAGCCTGCGCAGCGGCGCCAGCAGCAGCACCCGGGTGGTGCGGCGGCGGGAAGCCTGGCCGGCCACGCCACGCGGCGTCAGCTCTCTTATCAGGCCCAGCGCCTCCGCCGTGTCCACCGTGGAGAGCGCCGGAGCGCCCAGCACCGACAGGTGGCGGTCGATCCGGCGGCCGGTCGCGCCGACGCCGCACTGGATCGCCGGCACCCGGGGCCGACTCCGTACTTGCATCTGTTCCATCTGTTTCCCACCCCTACGAGGCGCCAGGGCCGTGGCGAAGACTATCCGTGAGGGACGGCCTTCGCGCAACCGTCCTGGTGTTCTGCCACCGTACCGTGCGCGACTAACTGACGCTTCACCAGGATGCCGTGGCCTCGGTCACGAGTACGCATCGACCTGACGCATCGACGGGTGGGAAAATCCCGGGTCAGCCCGCCGACGGCCGGCCGGACCCGCCTTCCTTGTCATCTGAGGCGAATCCGGCTACTCACGGCGCGCGGGCCGGACGGGCCGCGCCGGGCGCACGACGGGCCCTCGGCCCGACAGCCCGGTCGGCGGGGCGAACAGGAAGGACGCCCCGACACCGGAGAGGCCCAGCCCGGTGAAGGAGACCAGGGCGAGCACGATCAGCCAGGACCCGGGCGAGGCCCAGCGCACCAGGCCGGCGTAGCGGAGCAGGCCGGCCAGTCCGAGGAGCCCGGTGCCGACCAGGGCCGCCATCCCGCTGCGCACCCGGCGCAGCTCGGCCTCCTGCCAGCCGAGCAGCAGGGCCACCCCGAAGGTGAGGCACCAGGCGCCGAGCACCCGCACGTCCAGGGCGCGCACCTGCCAGGGCCAGTCCCGGGCGAGGACGTCCGGCACAAGATAGAGCAGCAGTCCGCAGGCGGCGAAGACCAGTCCGTTGCCGATGATCGGCGCGGCGACCCACCAGGGCAGCCGGGGCGGCCGGGGCGCGGGCTGCCCGTTCCGCGCCCGCCAGCGCGTGTTGCGGCGCCACTGCGCGCCGAAGGCGATCAGCCCGAGGAGCGGTGCGGCGGCATGGCCCCCGAGCCAGACCCAGGCGGAGAGGACCGCGACGGCCCCACCCTGCGCCAGGTGGAGCGTGCCGTGTCCGAGCAGGCAAGCGCCGAGCGTCAGCAGCACCAGCAGCGAGCTGGCCGCCACCGCCACCCGGACCCGCACCCACTGCTCGGCGCACAGGGCCATGGCGAGCATCAGGCAGCTGCCGCCGTATCCCGCACCCAGCAGGGTCGCGGTGACGGGCGACATCCGCCAGGGGAAGAGGTCCACGGTGTGGCCGCTGAGCAGGGTGAGGTCGGCGGCGCCGTACCCGGCGACCAGCAACAGCGGGGCCAGCACCAGCCCCTGCAGCACTGGACTGACTGCCGGACCTGCGGTCGGCTGCGAGCGCACGGCGGCTCCTGGAGACAGCGGTGGACGGTCGGCAGTCGGGGCGACGGGAGCGCGGGATCGATGGGCATCCCCGTGAGACGTCCCGTCAATATAGGAGTCGATGCCTGGCCCGGCAATGGACCGGGCAATACTTCAGGAAATGAACACATCCGGGGGATTGACGCCCCTGCTTCCTACAAGCAGTATCTCTAGCAATGCGGGCGACCGGATCACACTCCCGGCGTCCTCCGGTCGGATGAATTCATTCCGGCTCATACGAGTTCGACAGCTGAAGAGCTTCCGGCATCAGCCGTGAGTCACTGTCCGACCACCTCGACGCTGCGGTGGTCTGGCTACGGATGGTGTACGGACCGGCGGCCGACCGTTGAGGGTCGGTCGGGCCGCCACCGGGCTGCCGGTGCCGCCGCTCGAACAGCGCGGCACCGGCGGTCGCCTTTCCAGCCGCTCCGGCGATGAGCGCCGCACGACGCCTTCCCACCGGGCCGAGCGCCCGATCCACGAGCCGGATCCACGCCGGGGCGCCACCTCTCCGTTGCCTGAGCGTCACCGAAGACCCACTGTCCGTGCATCGAAGCTCACTACAGTGAAGTGAACGGTACCGATCGGTCTGCCGACTTCCCAGCGCCCAGCACCCATACCGGAGTGAATCCAGCGTGAGTCCCCTCCTGAGCATCGTGCTGCCAGTCCACGGGGTGGAGCCCTTCCTCCCCCGCTGCCTCGACTCGCTCGGAGTGGGTGACGCCAGAGCCGACGCGGCGGGCGCGGACACCGAGGTCGAGGTGATCGCGGTGGACGACCGCTCCCCCGACGGCTGCGGCGCGATCCTGGACGACCACGCGGCCCGTGACCCGCGCCTGCGGGTGCTGCACCTGGCCGAGAACCAGGGCCTGGGCGGCGCTCGCACCGCCGGTCTGGCCGAGGCGCGCGGCCGGTACGTCTGGTTCGTGGACAGCGACGACTGGCTGCCCGACGGCGCGCTGTCCGCCGTCCTCGCCGAGCTGCGCCGCGAGCAGGACACCGATCAGCCGGTGGACGTCCTGCTCACCGACTTCACCCACGTCTACCCGGACGGCTCCACCGAGCCCAACCCGTGGCGCCACGTACTGACCGGTTCCCCGCTCGCCGAGGGCTGCACCGCCCGCGAGCACCCCGGCCTGATGCAGACGGTGATGGCGGTGTGGAACAAGATCTTCCGGCGCGCGTTCCTTCAGGACTTGGACGTCTCCTTCGGCCGTGGCTACTACGAGGACATCTCCGTCACCTACCCGGCCCTGGTCGCCGCCCACCGACTGCGCTACCTCGACCGCCCCTGCTACACCTACCGGCGCGGCCGCCCCGGCGCGATCACCAACACCGCTTCTCCCAAGCACTCGGACGCCTTCGCCCAGTACGATGCGATCTTCGCCTTCCTCGACCGCCGGGGTATCGGCGCCACCGGCCAGGACGCGCTGCGCAACCTGGTCTTCGACCGCACCGTGAAGCAGGCCCTGACCATCTACGACACCCCCGGGCTGGTCCCGGCCGCACTGCGCGGCGACTTCTTCGACCGGATCGGCCGGCACTTCGACCGCCACCGCCCGCCCGGCTACCGCTACCCCGCCGGCGTGCGCGGCATCCAGTACCGCCTGGTGGCCACCGGCTCCCGGCTCACGTACAGCGAACTGCGGCGCACCAAGCGGATCCCGCGCTCGCTGCGCCGCCGGGCCAGGGCGATGGCGCCGACCGTCCGCAAGGGCGTGCGCAGCGGGGCCAGGTACGCGGCGTACAACACCTTCCGGCGGCTGCCGCTGGACGAGAACCTGGCCGTCTACGCCGCGTACTGGCACCGGGGTTACGCCTGCAACCCGGCCGCGATCTACGAGAAGGCGCGGGAGCTGGCCCCGCAGGTGCGGGGGGTCTGGGTGGTGGAGACCAGGGCGCAGGCGGCCACCCTGCCCGCCGGGGTGCCGTACGTCGTGGTGAACACCCCCGCGTACCTGCGGGTGATGGCGACCGCCAAGTACTTCGTCAACAACGTCAACTTCCCGCACACCATGGCCAAGCGGCCCGGCACGGTGCATGTGCAGACCCAGCACGGCACCCCGCTCAAGAGCATGGGCATGGACCTGCGCGAGTACCCGCTCGCGGCCGACGGGATGGACTTCGACCGGCTGCAGGAGGCCGTGGACCGCTGGGACTTCCTGGTCTCGCCCAACCCGCACACCAGCGAGCACTTCAGCCGCGCCTTCCCCGGCCGGTACGAGCTGCTGGAGACCGGGTACCCGCGCAACGACCGGCTCGCCGGCGCGACGGCCGCCGACGTGGCGGCGGTCCGCCGGAAGCTCGGGCTGGCCGAGGGGCAGCGGGTGGTGCTGTACGCACCGACGCACCGGGAGGCACAGGGCGGGTACGTACCGCTGCTGGACGTCGGCGAGTTGGCGTCCCGGCTCGGCCCCGGGTGCACGCTGCTGGTCCGTGCCCACTACTTCCACCGGGGCAGCGTCGGTGAGCCCGAGCTCGGCGGGGCGGCGGCGCGGGTCGTCGACGTCTCGGCGTACCCGGCGGTGGAGGACCTCTGCCTGGCCGCCGACGCGCTGGTCACCGACTACTCCTCGCTGATGTTCGACTATGCCGTGCTGGACCGCCCGATGGTGGTCTTCGCGCCGGACTGGGCCGAGTACCGCCGGGTGCGGGGGGTGTACTTCGACCTGCTCGCCGAGCCGCCGGGGGTGGTCGCCACCGAGACGGCCGAGGTCGCTCAGGCCCTGCGGAGCGGTGATCCGGCGCCGGGTGCGCGGGCGGCGTTCCGCGAGCGGTTCTGCCCCTGGGACGACGGGCGGGCCTCCGAGCGCGTGGTCCGCCGGATCTTCCCGGTCACGGTGGCACCCGCCGCGGAGCAGGGCGAGCCGGCTGAATCCCGGGAAGCCGCGCGGGACGGAAGGCGGAGGGCCGCACTGGCCGGCGGGTGAACTGATCATCTCCTCCGCCGACGCGTACAGCAGCGGCGGGAGCCCCGCGACGCTGATCACCTCGGGCGGCACCCGGACGCTCGGGACGAACGGCAGTATCCCGACCAGCACTCAGACCACGACCAGCAGGACGGCGCGGGGATCCTCCACCGCCGGGCCCCGGTGGCGACCGCTGCGGCAAGCACGACAGCAGGACGGCGGTGACCCCGCTCATCGGACGCCCTTTCGGTAAACGGATCCCGACGCGGTACTGACGACTCGCTGACACACCTGAGCGGGCCCCGGGTCCGGAGGGCCGACGCCGACGCGGCGTCACCCCCCTGATCATCGGTTTCGCGCACGACCATACGCAGCGCGTGACGAGGATCGCAGTGGTCGAACGACCTGTGCAGTGGACGGCCGACGGGGTTCATGACGTAATCTGCCGTCTGACCTCGGCCCAGTCACGAGTCCGGGGATGTCGGTCGGCCAGGGAGGGCCCATGCTCAACCTCATCACCAAGCTCGTGCTCAAGCCCGTGGCGAAGGCGATCTACCGCCCCGTCATCGAGGGGCTGGAGCACGTGCCGCGCAAGGGTGGGGTGATCCTGGCCAGCAACCACCTGTCCTTCATCGACAGCGTGGTCATCCCGCTGACCGCTCCGCGTCAGGTCTACTTCCTGGCCAAGGCCGAGTACTTCACCGGCACCGGCCTCAAGGGCGCGCTCTCCCGGGGCTTCTTCACCAGCGTCATCAACGCCGTCCCGGTCGAGCGCGGCACCTACCGCTCGGCGGCGGCCTCGCTGGAGCAGGCGCTGGGCATCCTGCAGCAGGGCAAGGCGTTCGGCATCTACCCCGAGGGCACCCGCTCGCTGGACGGCCGGCTGTACAAGGGCAAGACCGGTGTGGCCTGGCTGGCGCTGACCGCCGGCGTGCCGGTGGTGCCGGTGGCACTGGAGGGCCCGGCCGACATCCTGCCGGTCGGCAAGCGGATCCCCCGGCTGCGGAAGGTGACGGTCCGTTTCGGCGAGCCGCTGGACTTCTCCGCGCTGCACGGCCAGGCCCGCAACGCCAAGGCCCGCCGCCAGGTCACCGACGAGGTGATGGCGGCGATCCACGCGCTCTCCGGGCAGGAGCTGGCCGACACCTACAACGAGCGCCCGGCCGCGGCCTGACCGTTCGGCGCCTGACCCGGCAACGCCTCGCCGTTCAACGTCTCGCCGTCCAACGCCCTTCCGCCCACTGCCTGCCCGTTCACCGTCGGCACGCCCACCGAAGCGCCTTTCCCCGAAGGGCCGTTCGTCGGCGTACCGTCCGGGCGCCGGGCCGGCACCGGGTGCTCCCGGCGCAGCAGTGCCGCGTAACGACCGTCCAGGGCGAGCAGTTGCTCGTGGGTGCCCAGTTCGGCGATCCGGCCGCCGTCGAGGACGGCGATCTGGTCGGCGTGGCGGACGGTGGAGAGCCGGTGCGCGATGGTGATGGTCGTCCGGCCGACGGCGAGGGCGTCGATGGCCTGCTGGACGGCGCGTTCGGTCTGGTTGTCCAGCGCACTGGTGGCCTCGTCCAGGATCAGCACGGGCGGGTTGCGCAGGATGGTGCGGGCGATGGCCAGGCGCTGCTTCTCACCGCCGGAGAACCGGTAGCCCCGCTCGCCGACCACGGTGTCGTAGCCCTCGGGAAGGGCGGCGATCATGTGGTGGATCTGGGCCGCCTCGGCGGCGGCGACCAGTTCGGCGTCGGTGGCGTCCGGCTTGGCGAAGCGCAGGTTGTCGGCGACCGAGGCGTGGAAGAGGTACGTCTCCTGGGAGACCACGCCGACGGTCTCGGCCAGGGTCGCGAAGGAGAGTTCGCGGACGTCGGTGCCGTCGATGGCGACCCGGCCGCCGGTGACGTCGTAGAGCCTGGGCACCAGGTAGCTGAGCGAGGTCTTGCCGGATCCGGTCTCACCGACCACCGCCAGTGAGCTGCCCGCGGGCACCTTGAGGTCGATCCCGGCCAGGGTGGGCTGCGGCTGGTCGGGGTGGTAGCGGAACTCGACGTCCTCGAGGACGACGTCGCCGCGTACCCGGTCGAGCCGGACGGGGTGTCCGGGCTCCTGGATCTCCACCGGCAGGTCCAGGTACTCGAAGATCCGCTGGAACAGGGCGAGCGAGGTCTGGACGTCCACGCCGGTGGAGAGCAGGCTCACGGCCGGCCGGAGCAGGCCCTGCTGCAGCGAGACGAAGGCGACCAGGGTGCCGATCGAGACGATCGGCGCACCTTCGGCACTGGCGAGGCCGGCGGCCCAGTAGATGACGGCCGGCATCGCGGCCATCACGATCCCGATGGTGGACATCCGCCAGCGCCCGGCCATGCTGGAGCGGACCTCCAGCTTGGCCAGTTCGGCGGACTGCCCGGTGAACTCCAGGGAGAGCGAGTCGGATCGGCCCATGGTGCGGCCGAGCAGCACGCCGCTCACCGAGAGGGACTCCTGGACGGCCGAACTCATCACGGCGAGCTGCTTCTGCCGTTCACCGGTGATCCGCTTGCGCTCGTTGCCGACCCGGCGGCTGATCCAGACGAACACCGGGAGCAGCAGCAACGAGACCACCGTCAGCCGCCAGTCCAGCGCGACCATCGCGACCACGGTGGCGACCACGCTGGTGAGGTTGGAGACCAGCGAGGTAGCGGTGGAGGTGACGGTGGACTGCATGCCGCCGATGTCGTTGGCGATCCGGGACTGCACCTCGCCGGTCCGGGTGCGGGTGAAGAACGCCAGCGACATCCGCTGCAGGTGGCTGTAGACCGCGGTGCGGAGGTCGTGCATCACGTGCTGGCCCACGGTGGTGGAGATCAGCGTCTGCAGCACGTTGAAGATGCTGTTGACCACGGCGGCCGTGATCATGCCGAGCACCAGCAGGCTGAGCAGGCCGGTACGGCCCTGCGGGATGGCGGTGTCGAGCACCGCGCGGAGCAGGAACGGGGTCGCCACCGAGACCACGGCGGAGGCCGCGACCAGCAGCCCGACCAGGGCCAGGCGGCCCACGTACGGGCGGAACAGGGCGAGGATCCGGCGCACCTGGGCCGGGGGCCCGGGCTCGCCCTGGGCGCGTGGCGGCGGGGTCCAGTCGAGGCGGTCGGGCTTCAAGGGCGGCCTCCGCGGGGCACGGGAACGGACATGTTCCCCAGGGTATAGAGACGGACTCATAGTTAGCAAAGCTAATAATGAGGCTTGTCCTATTCCCGTGCGCCGTGACACGCCGCGAGATCCCGGGAAGCCACGCACGTACGCTCTGCGACGCGCAGTCCCGCGGCTGAGACAGCAGGTGGCCTACCGCGGCGCGTACGTCCTGGCCGCCTTGGAGGAGACGCCCCCGAGCCTGCCCGCGGGCAGCACCCGGCTGAGCGCCACGGCCGCCTTGTAGCGCCGGCTCGGGACGGAGAGGCTCCGCCCGCGCGCCAGGTCGCGCAGCGCCTCGTCCACCACGCGATCGGCGGAGAGCCAGGCCCAGGAGGGGATGTTGGAGGTGCCCATCCCGGCGCGCTCGTGGAACTCGGTCCGGGTGAAGCCCGGGCAGAGGGCCAGCAGGCGGACCCCGGTGCCGCCGAGCTCGCGGGCGATGCCCTGGGTGAAGCTGACCATCCAGGCCTTGCTCGCCCCGTAGGTGCCGCGCGGCACGAAGGCCGCGACCGAGGCGACGTTGACGATCCCGCCGAAGCCGCGCTCCTTCATGCCCGGGAGGGCGGCCATGGTCAGCCGCAGCACGGCCTCGATGTGCACCTTGACCATGTCCAGCTCGGCCTGCACCGGCACTTCGAGGAAGGTGCCCTTGTTGCCGAACCCGGCGTTGTTGACCAGGATGCCGACCGGCCGCTCGGCGTCGCGCAGCCGCTCCTCGACGGCGGCGATCCCCGCCTCGGCGGCCAGGTCCGCGGTCAGGGTCTCCACCTGGACGCCGTAGCGCTTGCCGAGGTCGGCGGCCGCGGCCCGCAGCCGTTCGGCGTCGCGGGCGACCAGGACCAGGTCGCGGCCGTCCTTGGCGAGGCGGCGGGCGAAGGCCGCGCCGATGCCGGCGGTGGCGCCGGTGATGAGGGCAGTCGTCATGCGCCGACCGTACTCGGTGCCGAGCGCCCGGCGACACATCGGGGCGCGGGGGTTCCGCTCCGTCATGAAGCTGGCCCCCGCGCCCCGGTGGGTGCGCGCCTACTCGACGGCGGCGCGGCGGGCGGCCGTGTCGGCGGCGCCGCCCGCGCCGACCGGGCGCAGCCGGGTGGCGGCGGTGGCCTTCAACCGCGGGGCCAGCCGGGCGACGTCGCGGGCGCCGACGGTGGCGATCAGGCCGGGCAGCACCCCTCGGACCGACTGCATGCCGCGGAGCCAGGCCTGGGCGTAGACGTGCGGGGAGCGGCGGGCGATCCCGGCGACCAGCCGGTCCACCGCCGGGGCCAGCGGGTAGGTCTTGTTGGCCGGCCAGGGCAGGCGGGAGCGCATCTGGGCCAGCACCGTGTCCTGGTCGGCGCCGCGCACCATGTCGGTGTCGGTCCAGCTCAGGTAGCCGACGCCGACCTTGACGCCCTGGTAGGCCACCTCGGCGCGCAGCGAGTGGGCGAAGGCCTCCACCCCGGCCTTGCTGGCGCAGTACGCGGCCATCAGCGGCGCCGGGGTGAGCGCGGCCAGCGAGGCGATCTGCAGCAGGTAGCCGCGGCTGAAGACCAGCGCGGGCAGGAAGGCGCGGGCGGTGGCCACACTGCCGAGCAGGTTGACCTCGATGACCCGCTCGAAGGCGCGCGGGTCGCTGTCCTGGAGCGGGCCGCCGAGGGCGATGCCGGCGTTGGCGACCACGGTGTCGATCCGCCCGTAGTGGTCCTGGATCTGCCGGGCGACGGCGCTCAGCGCGTCCAGGTCGGTGACGTCGGCCTCCCAGTACCGGGCATCGGGACCGCACTGGGCGGCGACCGCCTTCAGCTCCTCGGGCTCCAGGCCGACCAGGGCCACCCTGGCGCCGCGCTGGGCCAGCTTGCGCGCCAGCTGCGCACCGACCCCGCGGGCGGCTCCGGTGACGACCACGACCTGGACGGCGAGCGGCACGGTGGTACTCATGCGTTCACACTCCTGACGTCTGCGGTGGTGAAGTCGAAGGCCCGGCGGATCTCCGCGGCGACCTCGGCCGGGCGTTCCACGGGCGCCATGTGGCCGACGCCCGGGAGTTCCAGCAGCCCGCGCGGGTCGGGCAGCGCGGCCACGATCCGGCGCGCGTGCACCGGCGGGGTCAATCGGTCGCGGGTGCCGACGATCACCACGGTGGGCGCGGCCAGCTTGGCGAGCTGCGGACGGACGTCCAACTCGCCCAGTACCCGACCCCATCGGCGGCGGACGCCGGTCGGGCAGGCGTGCACCACCCGGGCGGTCGCCTCGACCCGGCCCGGCGGGGTGGCCGGGCCCATGACGCCGTACTTGAGCAGTGCCCTGCTGACCGGGGTCACCGGCCCGAGCGGCAGCCTGGACCGCAGGATCTGGTGGTGCAGGAGGCGCCGCAGCGCGGGCGGCCGCACCCCGGCCGGGACCACGTTCACCTCGGCCAGCAGATCGCTCGGACCGGTGCTGACCAGGACGGCGGCGGCGGTCCTGGCGGCCACTTCGCCGCGGTCGGCGGCGGCCATGACGGTCATCCCGCCCATGCTGTGCCCGGCCAGCACCGCCTGCTCCCCAGCCGGCACCAGCTCGACGAGGACCGCCTCCAGGTCGTCGGCGAGCTTGGCGGTGGAGTAGCCGGCGGCCGTCGGCGGGATGTCGCTGCGGCCGTGGCCGCGCTGGTCGTAAGCCACCACCCGGAACTCACCGGCGAGTTGGTGGATCACCGGGGCCCAGAAGGCGGTCGAGCAGGTCCAGCCGTGGGAGAGGACCACCGTCGGCGCCCCCTCGTGGCCGTACGCCTCGGCGTGGATCCAGTGGCCGTCGGCGGAGCGGATCCGGTACTCCTCGGTGGCTGCCGGGAGTGCGCAGTCGGCGGCCGTCATCCGCCGGTCGGTCCTCATGCGGCGACCTCCCGGGCCACGGGGGCGGTGCGCTTGAGGAGTTCGTACTCGGCCAGGTCGACCCGGCGGGTGGCGCGGCGGAAGGCGCTGGTGCTGCCCGGCCAGGTGATGGTGTTGCGGCCCTGGGAGTCGAGGTACCAGCTGCGGCAGCCGCCGGTGTTCCAGACGGTGCGCCGCATCCGGTGCTGCACCTCGAGGTTCCAGTGCCGCTGGGCCCGGGCGGTGGGCTGCATCGCAGTGGCGCCGACCGCGTCCAGGGTCCGCAACGCGTCGATGACGTAGTTGAGCTGGGACTCGATCATCAGGATCATCGAGCTGTTGCCGAGGCCCGTGTTGGGCCCTATCACGAAGAAGAGGTTGGGGAAGCCGTGCACGGTGGACCCGCGCAGCGCCTCCATGCCGCCCTTCCACTCCTCGGCGAGGCTGTGCCCCTCGGTTCCGAACACCCGCTCCGCGATGGGGAGATCGGTGACGTGGAAGCCGGTGCCGAAGACGATCGCGTCCGCCTCGGCCTCGGTGCCGTCCGCGGCGACCAGGGTGGAGCCGCGCACCTCGGCCAGGCCGGAGGTGACCAGCCGGGCGTTGGGGGCGGCGAGCGCCGGGTAGTAGGTGTTGCTGAGCAGGATCCGCTTGCAGCCGATCCGGTAGTCGGGGGTCAGCCTGGCCCGCAACTCGGGGTCGGCGATGCCCCGTTCGAGGTTGCGCACGGCCATCCGCTGGACCAGGCGGAGCATTTCCGGTTGGCGGACGAAGGCGCCGACCTGGAGTTCGCGCATCGCGAAGACCGAGGCCCGGCGCAGCAGGCCGGTGGCGGGGATCCTGCCGTGCAGCCACTTCTCCAGGGCCGTGATCTCCCGGTCGGCACGCGGCAGCACCCAGGCGGGCGTGCGCTGGAAGACCGTCAGCTCCCCTACCGCGGGCTGGATCTCGGGGATGATCTGGGCGGCCGAGGCGCCGGTGCCGATCACCGCGACGCGCTTGCCCGTCAGGTCGTAGTCGTGGTCCCAGCGCGAGGAGTGGAAGACCCGGCCGGGGAACTCGGCGAGTCCCGGCACCTGGGGCAGCTTGGGGTCGGCCAGCGGTCCGGAGGCGGAGACGACGGCGTCGGCGGTCCAGCTTCCGGCGCGGGTGGTGACCCGCCAGCGGGTGTGCTCCCGCTCCCAGCGCAGTTCGGTGACCTCGGTGTGGAACCGCAGGTGCGGGCGGAGCCCGAAGACGTCGGCGACCTTCTCCAGGTAGGCGCGGATGTCCGGCTGCCGCGAGAAGCTGCGCGGCCACTCGGGGTTGGGCGCGAAGGAGAAGGAGTACAGGTGGGAGGGCACGTCGCAGGCGCAGCCCGGGTAGCTGTTGTCGCGCCAGGTGCCGCCGACCGACCCGGCCCGTTCCAGGATGACGAAGTCGGTTATCCCGGCCCGGCGCAGGCGCACCCCGGCACCGAGGCCGCCGAAGCCGGAGCCGATCACGGCGACCCGGACGTGCGGGGTGGCGAGCGGGTCGTCGGGCGTGGACGGCTGCGTGCTGCGCTTCGGGCTGGATGCCATGCGGCGGCCTCCTGGTGCTGTGGGGCGACGGGAGTGCGGAACCATGGGGCGGGGGCGTCGAATCGGGCCGTTCGACCGGGCTGCCGTTGTGCTCGGCCGAGGAGTCCCCGGCCCGGAGTCAATCACGCCAGCAATCACTGGCACGATTGGCAGGGTAGCCCGTACCGGCGCTTCTCGGAAGACGACGGACCGCATCGATTGCCGCACCTCCGCCCTATGCTGAGCCGCGTGGCGGAGATCGAGAGCACAGGCAGCAGCGCCCCGCGCGAGTACCGGGTCGAGGAACTCGCCGAGGCCGCCGGTATCACCACGCGCACCCTGCGCTTCTACCGCGAGCGCAAGCTGCTGCCACCGCCGCGCAAGCAGGGCCGGATCGCCTGGTACGGCGAGGAGCACCTGGCCCGACTGCGCATGATCGCCGAACTGCTGGAGCGCGGGCACACCCTCGGCGGCATCAGCGAGCTGATCGGCGCGGGCGAGAGCGGCCGGGACGTCGCCGAGCTGATCGGGCTGCAGGCCGCCATCACCGAGCCGTGGTCGGACGAGACCCCGGTCCACCTCAGCTGGGCGGACCTCGCCAGGGCCTTCGGGGACCAGCTGAGCGACGCCAACACCGCCGAGTCCATCGCCCAGGGCTACATCACCGTCCAGGAGGACGGCATCACCCACATCAGCCGCCGCCTGATGGACGCCACCGTCTCCTTGGTCGCCGAGGGCGTCCCGCTGGCAGCCGTGCTGGCCGCCAGCCGCCGGGCGCAGGAGTACGCGGATGCCGTCGCCGAGGTCTTCACGGCCCTGATCAAGGACGAACTGCTCGGCGCGCTCAGCTGCGCGGCGGACCTGCCGCCCGGCGAAGCCGCCCGGCTGACCGAGCAGATCCGCCGGATCCGCCCGCTCGCCCGCACCGTCGCGGACGCCCAGTTCGCCCTGGCCATGGACCGGCGGGTGCACACCGAGTACGACGCGCTGCTGAGCCGGCACAGGGAGCAGCCCCGGGAGAGCTGAGCGGGCGCCCGCGCCCGGCTCCGCACCTCTTTGGCCGTCACACGCCACGGCTCCCCGACGGCCGCCCGGGCCGCCACCCCGGGACCGGCGCGAACCATGATCGCACGAACGTGCGAGAGTGGTAGCAGTGGAAGGGAGCACGCGGGTGCTTATGGAGAAGGTGGCGGAGATACTCGCCGAGGCGTCGGCCGAAGCGGTCGAGCCACGCTTCCGGGCACTGACCGACGGCGAGGTCATGGAGAAGGGCCCCGGGGACCTGGTGACCGTCGCCGACCGCGAGGCCGAGGTGATCATCTCCCGCCGGCTGCGCGAGCTGCTCCCCGTCCCCGTGGTCGGCGAGGAGGCGGTGGCCGCCGACCCGTCGCTGGCCCGGGCTCTGGTCGAGGAGCCGGCGGCCTGGCTGGTCGACCCGGTGGACGGGACCTCCAACTTCGTCGCGGGCCGCCCGGACTTCGCCGTGATGGCCTCGCTGGTCCGCTCCGGGCAGACCGTCGCCGCCTGGATCTGGCAGCCGATCACCAAGGCCGCCTACAGCGCCGAACTCGGCTCGGGCGCCTGGCGGAACGGCTCCCGACTGGTCCGCCGCCCCGCCGACGACGCGCCCGAGAAGTGGCGCGGCACCATCAAGAGCCGCTGTCTCGACCCGCTCGAGCACCACCGGTTGCAGACCAACGCCCGGGCCTTCGGCCGGACCTCCGAGGGCCTGCGCTCGGCCGGAATGGAGTACCCGCTGATCGCCGAGGGCGAGCAGGAGTTCATCCTGTACTGGCGCACGCTGCCCTGGGACCACGCCCCCGGCTCGCTGCTGATCACCGAGTCCGGCGGCGTCTCCGCCCGGCTGAGCGGCTCCCCGTACCACCCCGACCCGCCCGGCGGCGAGGACGGCCTGCTGGTCGCCTCCGACCCGGCGGTGTGGGAGCACACCCGGCGAGTACTCCTCGACCGCTGTCCAGCCGTCTAACTCCCGTCTCGGCCAATGGATCTGACCATCGGCCAGTCATCCGTCTCCCGGCCGGCTCGGACCACCGCCTTGAGCAGCGCCGCGAGGTCGGCCTCCGTGGTGTTCGGATTGAGCAGGGTGAGCTTCAGCCGCACCCGGCCCGGGCCCGTACCCGGCAGTTCGGTGCGGCCCACCACGGCCCGGCCCTCGCGGAGCAGCAGCCGGCGCAGCTCGGCGTTGACGCGGTCCGCCACCCGCGGATCGGCGGTGGCGGGACGGTAGCGGAAGACCACGGTGCTGAGGATCGGTTCGCAGTGCAGCTCGAGGGCCGGTTCGGCACGGACCGACGCGGCGGCGGAGTGGGCCAGTTCATGGCAGCGGTCGACGAGTCGGCCGAGGCCTGTCCGGCCGAAGGTCCGCAGGGTGACGGCGATCTTGAAGGCGTCGGCCCGCCGGGTGGTGCGCAGCGAGCGGCCGAGCAGACTCGGATAGCCGGCCTCCTCGTCGTCGGAGGGGTTTAGGTAGACGGCGCGGCGGGCGAGCGAGGCGTACGTCTCGGCCCGGCGGACCAGGAAGATCCCGGCGGCGGTGGGCTGCCAGCCCAGCTTGTGCCAGTCCAGCGCGACGGAGTCGGCGCGGGCGATGCCGTCCAGCAGCGGGGCGAGGCGGTCGGAGAGCAGTGCGCCGCCGCCGTACGCCGCGTCCACGTGCAGCCAGCTGCCGTACCGGGCAGCCAGGTCGGCGATCGGGTGCAGTGGGTCCACCGCGCCGGTGTCCGTCGTCCCGGCGGTGGCGACGACGGCGATCGGCCGCGCCCCGTCCGCCACCGCATCGGCCAGGGCGGCGGCGAGGCGGCCGACGTCCATCCGCAGCTCGCGGTCGACGGGGACGGCCGTCACCGCCCGCTCGCCGAGGCCGAGCAGGGCGGCGGCGCGCTGGATGGAGAAGTGCGCCGCCTCGGAGGCGAAGATCCGGGGGCGTACGCCGGCGGGCAAGCCGTCCAGCTCCACGCTGCAGGCACCGGCGAGCGCCTGGTCGCGCGCCAGCATCAGGCCCATCAGGTTGGACTCGGTGCCTCCCGAGGTGAGCACCCCGGCGGCCTCCTCGGGCCGGTAGCCGACCAGTTCGGCGAGTTCGGCGAGCAGCGCGGTCTCCAGGGCGGTGGCGGCGGGCGCCTGGTCCCAGGAGTCCAGCGAGGGGTTGAGGGCGCTGACCGCGAGGTCGGCGGCGACCGCGACGGCCAGCGGCGGTCCGTGCAGATGCGCCGCGCAGGACGGGTCGGCGGGGTCGGCGCTGCCGTACGCGAGCAGTTCGGCCAGCCGCGGCAGGGCGCCCTCGTCGATCTCCGCGCCGTCCTGGACGTACCGGAAGACGCCCTCGAACTGCCGGGCCAGTGCCCTCGGCCCACCGGCCGGGATCGGCCCGCCACGGCGTGCGGCGCCCACCTCCAGGGCGGACAGGGCCAGTTCGACCAGTTCGCGCAGGGCCGCTGGTCCGCGCGTCCCGCCGGAGAGCGGCACCCGGTAGTCGGTGAGCTTCATGCCGACTCCCCGTCGGCGTCGTCGTCGGCGCTCGCGGCGGCCTCGATCGCGTCGGCGAGCCGGTCGAGTACCGCCTCGACCTGTTCGTCGGTGATGGTCAGCGGCGGCAGCAGGCGCAGCACCGCGCCGTGGCGTCCGCCGAGTTCGACGATCAGGCCCCGCCGCAGGCAGGCCGCCCGGACCCGGACGGCCAGCCGCGGGTCGGCCGGGTGGGCGCCGCAGGAGTCCACCGCCCGGCTCGGGTCGACGAGTTCCAGGCCGAGCATCAGCCCTCGCCCCCGGACGTCCCCGATCACCGGCAGCCGGCCCTGGAGTCGGCGCAGCCGCTCCGAGATCCGGGCCCCCAGCAGCGCCGCCCGTTCGGCCAGCCCGCTGGCGGCCACGAAGCGCAGGGTCGCGGCCCCGGCGGCCATCGCGAGCGTGTTGCCCCGGAAGGTGCCGGTGTGCGCGCCGGGGCGCCAACTGTCGTACTGCGCGCGGTAGACCACCACGGCGAGCGGCAGGCTGCCGCCGATCGCCTTGGAGAGCACCATGGCGTCCGGCACGATACCGCTGTGCTCGACCGCCCACATCGCGCCGGTCCGGCCGACCCCGGTCTGCACCTCGTCCACGATCAGCGGGATGCCACGTTCCGCCGTGATCCGCCGCATTTCGCGCAGCCAGTCGTCCGGCGCGGGCACCACCCCGCCCTCGCCCTGTACCACCTCCAGGATCATCGCCGCGGGCGGCAGCACCCCGCCCAGCGGGTCGTCCAGCAGCCGCTCGGCGTACGCCACCCCCAGCCGCGCGCCGCGCTCACCGGACCCGAACGGACAGCGATAGGCATACGGGTACGGCAGTCTGGTGACCTCTCCCCCGCCGGGCAGCGGTGACTTGATGCCGACGTTGCCGGTGACCGCCAGCGCGCCCGCCGTCATGCCGTGGTACGCCCCGGTGAAGGCGAGCGCCCCGCGCCGCCCGGTGGCGGTCTGCATCAGCTTGAGCGCGGCCTCGACCGCGTCCGTCCCGGCGGGGCCGCAGAAGTGCACCCGCGCCTGGTCGGCGAACTCCCGCGGCAGGCTCTCGAGCAGGGCGGTGGTGAAGTCGTCCTTCTCGGCGGTGGCGAGGTCGAGCAGGTGCAGCGGGGCACCGCTGTCCAGGGTGCGCCTGATCGCCTCCAGCACCACCGGGTGGTTGTGGCCGAGCGCCAGCGTGCCCGCGCCGGAGAGGCAGTCGAGGTAGCGCCGCCCGTCCGCCCCCTCGACGGTCATCCCGTTGGCGCGCACCGGAACGATCGGGAACGAGCGCGCGTACGTACGGGCGGCCGACTCGCGAAGGCGCTGGCGGCGGAGGATCCCGTCACCGGCCACGGGCCCGGTGGTGCGCGCGGTCGGCCCGGCGGTGTGGGCGGTCAGGGTCACGAAGGACTCCCCAAGTGAGGTTAGGTAAGCCTAACTTTACTCGCCTGGGGAGTCCGGTCCGCCCGCCGCCCCGAACTTCACCCGGTCGGGTGGTGCGCTCTCACTCCCCCAACGACCGGGCCGTCACCGAGGTCACGTACGCTCCCGCCGTAGACCCCCGAGCCCCGAGCGCGAGGAGCCGCAGATGACCGGCCCAGCCGAACCGCCGAACCGAGCCGAGGCCGGACGGGCCGCACGCGAGCACGCCCGGGAGTTCTTCGCCGTCCGCGCCGCCGACTGGGACCAGCGGTTCCGCGACGACGGCCCGCGCTACGCCGCCGCCATCGCCGCACTCGGCCTCGCCCCGGGCTACTTCGTGCTCGACGCGGGCTGCGGCACCGGCCGGGCGCTCCCCCACCTGCGGGCCGCCGTCGGTCCGCACGGCACCGTCCTCGGCCTGGACCTCACCCCCGAGATGCTCGAACAGGCCCGCACCCACCACGCCGTGGCCGGACTCGTCAACGGCGACGTCTGCCGACTGCCGCTTCGCGACGGCACGTTGGACGCCGTCTTCGGCGCCGGCCTGATCTCCCACCTGCCCGACCCGGCCGCCAACCTGCGCGAACTCGCCCGGGCCACCCGCCCCGGCGGCACCCTCGCCCTCTACCACCCGATCGGCCGCGCCGCGCTCGCCGCCCGCCAGGGCCGCCGGATCACCCCCGACGACCTCCGGGCCGAGCCCAACCTCCGCCCCCTGCTCGCCGGTTCGGGCTGGCACCTCACCTCCTACACCGACACCGACGAGCGCTACCTCGCACTCGCCTCCCGCTCGGCCTGACCCCGGAGTGGGGACGGCTCGGTGTGCCGCTCCGGCACACCGGCGGCCGGCCGCCGCCGCCCGACCACCAGCACCCAGCCCGCGATCGCCGCGACGAGCACCATCCCGAGGCCGGCCACCGCCAGGGTGTTCCGGGCGCCGATCGCCGCGCTGAGCGGACCGCCGAGGGCGGCACCCAGCGGGGCGGCGGTCAGCAGCACCGCGCTCCGGAACGCGAGTATCGTGGTCAACCAGCCCTCCGGCGTACGGTTCTGGAACAGACTGAGACAGAGCGCGCTGTACGGGCCGTAGATCACCCCGCCGAGGGTGAACGCCCCGAGCGAGACGACCGCCGGCGCGTCGAGTGCGAACGGCAGCAGGATGACCCCGTGCCCGGCGACGATCCCGAGGACCACCGGCCACAGCGGCAGCCTGCGCAGGGCGCCGACCGCCAGCGCACCGGCGATCGCGCCGGCCCCGAACACCGCCCAGTACAGGCCGAGCATCCCGGCGCCGGCCCCGAGGTCGCCCTTCACGAACAGCGGCAGCGCCACCTCCACCGGCCCCCAGCACACGTTCAGGAACCAGGTGACGGCCAGCAGGCCGAGCAACTCCGGCCTCCGGCGCAGCAGTTGCCAGGCCCGGCCGACGGGCTGACCGGGCGCTCGCCCGGCCGAGGGGGCGGCTGGCGGACCGCCCAGCAGGCCGGTCCCAAGCGCCAGGACGGCGAAGCTCAGGGCGTCCAGGCCGATGATCCAGGCGGGGCCGACGGCGGCGGCGAGCAGACCGGCGAGCGCCGGACCGGCGATGGTGGACGCCCAGCCGCTGGTGCTGAGCAGCGCGTTGGCGGCCAGCCGCTCCTCCTCCGGCACCAGTTCGGCGACCAGCGCGTACTTGGCGGCACCGCCCCAGGCGTGCAGCAGCGACGAGGCGGCGAGCAGGACGGTGTAGCACACCGGGTCCAGCAGCCCGCCGGCCGACGCCAGCGGCACACAGCCCAGGAACACCGCCCGCAGCGTGCTGTTGGCACACAGCAGCCGACGCGCGGGCAGGCGGCGGACCCAGCGTCCGAACAGCAGCGCACCCACGGCGCCGGGCAGGGAGTAGGCGGCGAGCGCGATACCGAGCACCGGACCCGACCCGCCGGGCGGCGCGATCCGGACGGCGAGCCACGCCACGGCCACCACGCTCATGCCGTCGCCCAGGTCGGATGCCAGCAACGCCGGTAACAGACGCCTGAACCGGCGCAGCATCAGAAGGTCGCGGTACTGCCTGGGTATCAGCCGGTCCGGCCGTCGGAGGAACATGGGCGCAGGTTCGCAGTTCAACCGCGCTTGAAGTCAACTCCGCCGGCAGCCGGACCCGACGGACGGCGCCTGTTCCGTCGGATCCGGTCATCGGGCCGGACCCGGGTCGAACCCATCAGGTCCAGCTCATCGATCACACAAGGCGGGTGTCCGCGTAGGTGAGGATCGCCTCGCGCTGGTACTCGGCCAGGCCGGTGGCGATGGTCTCGTAGGCGGCCCGCCAGTGGTCGTTGTCCACGACGCTGCGGCCGATCGCCCGGAACTCCTCCGCGCTCACCGGGCGGACCTCGGTGAACGCCCGGTACTGGCCGTCGATCTCGGCCTGGACCTCCGGGTCGGTGACCGGCGTCCCGGCGACCATGAACTCCGCCATCCGGACCATCACGGCCGTCCGCTCGCGCTGGCCCCGCTCGGCCTCGGCCAGGGTGGTCGAGGCCGCCAGCCGTTCGGCCTGCTCGGCCCACTCCGGGAAGTCGGTGCGCAGGTCGGCGTCGATCCGTGCGGTGTCGAAACCCTCGAACAGGTTCTCCGGGCGGTTGATCTCAGGCATGGTGCCTTCCTTCCTGGTCCTCTGCAGTTCGACGATGGTGCGGGCGACGGTCCGGGCGAGGGTGTCGAGGCGCTTGCGCTCCTCGACCAGCCGCTGGTGGTGGCTGCGCAGCAGCTCCAGTTCGTCCACCTGCGCGCTGAGGATCCCCCCGATCTCGGTCAGACCGAGGCCCAACTCCCTCAGCAGCAGGATCTGCTGCAGCCGCAGCAACTGGCCATCCTCGTAGTAGCGGTGGCCGTTGCCGCCCACGAACGCGGGCCGCAGCAGTCCGATCTGGTCGTAGTGCCGCAGCGCCCGAGCCGTCACCCCCGACATCCGGGCGACCTCAGCAATCGGCCAGGCCATCACCCGCCCCTTTCACCGTGTGTCTCGCGGCCGGGTTCTCCCGGCCACGTCCCAGACGTTATGCGTTGACGCTGCGGCAGCTTCAAGTGCGGGAATCCCGGTGGTCCGAGGTCACCTTCCACCACCCGTGTCCCCGCCGCCGCCCCCGTGACCGCCGCCGGGCGGGCGGACCCGCTCGGTCGCCCGGCCGCGCCCTTGGCGCCCGCCCGTGCCTCCGCATCAACCACCAGGCGCCGCGAGGCCGTTCACACCGGGGCCGCACACGCCGCGAACGCCGCGACGACGGTGGCGGTCGGATCCGACGGACGGCGCCTGGTCGGTCGGATCCGCCCAACGGATCCGCACCGCGTGCGACCGACCCGACATGGCGAACGTCAGTTCCAGCCGCCCATTGCGCCGGATGAACTCGGCGGCGTGCTCGGCGGCATCCGGCCGAGTGAGGAAGTACCGGAAGGCGTCCGCCTGCACCACCCCCAGCGGCAACACGCGCATGGACTCCCACGCCGCCGCGAGCGCGTCCGACAACCGGCCGAACGTTGCGGGTTCGGTGATGTCCTCGATTTCGACTGTCACCCGCTTCGGACCGGCACCGGCCCTCTCCACGTCCGCTCTGCCTCTCCCGCAATGGACTTCGGCCCACACGACCTGAGCACCCGAGCTGTACCGGCGGCCGTACCGGTCTGCTTCGCCGAGTACGTCCAAGACCGCCAACTATGGCGTGGCAACCACGCCGAGTACTCACCCGTCACAGCGGGCGCCCGATCAAGCCGTTCCGGCACCGCGAGCCCTTCCGCGCGCGGAAGGTCGCTAAGGTCGTGCATGTCAGCCTGCTCCCGTCAGGTTGGCCACGCCCCGGGGCCGGTCGCACGGTCGCCGGGGTCTGCTCTCAACCGGCACCCTTGAAGCAATCCGGCGTCTCTCCATGGTTACGCCTCGGGCACTACGCTTGACCCTGCGTCATGTTCCAGAAGCAGACAGGGAACAAGGAAGACCGCATGGTAGCTCGAACACGCGAACTCAATCCCTTCGGGTCAGCTCGCGACCTGTACGGAAAGGAGCTGCGGCGGCACCGGGAGAACGCCGGAATGTCTCTCGACCGGCTGTCCGAGGTGGTCAACTACAGCACGACACACCTGCACGGAGTCGAGACGGCAGAACGCTTGCCCTTGCCTCCGCTGTCCAGCAAGATCGACGCTGCGTTCGGCACTGGAGGTCTCTTCGAGGGCCTATGGGAGATCATCCGGAGAGAGCAATTCCCGGACCGGTACCGCCGCTACATGGAGCTCGAAGCGCAGGCCAGCCTCATTCAGGTCTACTGCTCGCAACTCGTCCTCGGCCTTGTTCAGACTGCGGATTACGCGTACGCGGTGCTGCGCTCTGGCAGCCCTCGGGACGCGGTAGAGAAGATCGACGAGAAGCTGGCGGCGCGGATTGAGCGTCAGGACATCTTGAAACGACCCGTCCCGCCGCACCTCTGGTTGATCCTCGATGAAGCCGTTCTGCGTCGTCCGGTGGATGGTCCAGAGGTTATGAAGGCACAACTTGATCACGTGCTCTCGGTGGCTCAACGTCCGGACGTCGTGGTCCAGGTACTCCCCTTCGCGAGCGGCGCGCATCCTGCGATGGGCGGCTCGCTGACCATACTCACGCTCGCGAACGGCACAGAGGCGGCATACATGGAGGGCAGCCACACGGGACACCTTGAGGAAGACGCGGAAGCTGTCAGGGGGTTCCGGCTGTCCTACGATCTGATCAAGGCTTCGGCCTTGCCGCCGGACGAGTCAACGGCGGTGATCAAGACCGCGATGGAGGACTACGCAAGATGCGCATCCCCGACCTGAGCGCCGCCACATGGCGCAAGAGCACTTACAGCAATGGCGACGGGGGACAGTGCATCGAGGTGGCTGATGGCTTCTCCGGCATTGTTCCTGTCCGTGACTCCAAGGACCCCAACGGCCCGGCGCTGGTCTTCCCGTCCGAGGCGTGGTCGGCGTTCGTCGCCGGGGTCAGGGCAGGGGACTTCCCTGTCGTCTGACCGACCGGCCGCGCCACTCACCGCCCCGGCAGGGACCACCCGGCTGGGGCTGTGGTGCGTCATGGGACGGGACAGGGGCCGCTGAACTGCGGAAACGGTTCAGGGTCCAACGACACTCGACAGGCGATCCCAATGTTCTCGCGCGGCCCCGTCCCCCTCCGGGCGTAGGCCGGGTCCACCCCGAAGCGGACGTCTCGGTCCGCCTGTGAGGGGACGTCAGGCGATGCCCTCGCGATCTACCGTCCTTGCCATGACCAGAATTCGTCGCACCGCCGCTGCCGCCGCGCTCGCGCTCCTCCTGCCGCTCCCGATCGCCGGGATGGCCTCCGCCACACCCTCCGCCACCGCTTCCGTGGCGGCCGCGCACACGGCCCCGAACGTCTTCGCCTCGCCCGAACTGCCCCGCCCGACCGGCCCGCACGCCGTCGGCCGCGACATCCTGCACCTCGTCGACCAGGACCGCCCGGACCCCTGGGTGCCCTCCGCCGGCCCCCGCCAGCTCATGGTCTCGATGTACTACCCCGCCCACCCCGGCACCGGCGGACCGGCCCCCTACATGACCACGGAGGAGGCCCGGCTGTTCCTGAAGGCCAAGAACGCCGAGTCCTTCCCGCCCGAGCTGCTCACCGGCACCCGCACCTGGGCACACACCGACGCCCGTCCCGAGCACGGCAGGTTCCCGCTGGTGGTGCTCTCCCCCGGAATGACGCTGCCGCGCGCCACTCTCACCGGCCTCGCCGAGGACCTGGCCAGCCGGGGCTACGTGGTCGCGCTGGTCGACCACACCTACGAGGCGGCCGGCATCACCTTCCCCGACGGGCAGACGATCCCCTGCGGCCAGGTCTGCGACACTCCCCCAGCGGGCGGGCCGGGGGAGGTGTCCCAGAGCCGGGCCAAGGACGTCTCCTTCGTGCTCGACGAGTTGACCGGGCGCCACCCGGCCTGGCGGTACGCCCGCATGATCGACCCGAACCGGATCGGCATGGCCGGCCACTCCATCGGCGGCGACGCCGCCTCCGTGGCCATGGCCGACGACGACCGGATCCGGGCCGGGGTGAACATGGACGGCAGCTTCTGGGCACCCGACCCGGCCACCGGTCTGCACGGCCGCCCCTTCCTGCTGCTCGGCGAGCAGGAGGACCACCCCGCCGGTGGCGGGGACACCAGTTGGGACAAGGCCTGGGCCAACCTGGACGGCTGGAAGCGCTGGCTGGCCGTCACCGGTGCCGACCACGGCAGCTTCACCGACATGGACGTCCTCGCCGCGGCTGCTGGAAAGCCGACCCCCAACGGGATCCCCCCGCACCGCTCGGAGGAGATCACCCGCAGCTACGTCGCGGCCTTCTTCGACCTCCAGCTCAAGGGCATACCGCAACCGCTGCTCGACGGCCCGTCCCCCGCCAACCCCGAAGTCACCTTCCAGCACCCGTGATCCTGCCACCGCCCCCGTGACCGCCGCCGGGCGGGCCACCACCTCGGCCCGCCCGGCGGCCCGAACAGCGGACGCAGGCCCGACCGCAGACGTGACAGCGATGTCCGCCACTGAGTGGACGTCAGACCGCGGCCTGGTCATCTACCGTCCTTGCCATGACCAGAATTCGTCGCACCGCCGCAGCCGTCGCGCTCGCGCTCCTCCTGCCGCTCCCGATCGCCGGGATGGCCTCCGCCGCACCCTCCGCCACCGCTCCCATAGCGGCCGCGCACACCGCCCCGAAGGCGTTCACCACGCCCGAACTGCCCCGCCCGACGGGCCCGCACGCGGCCGGCCGCGACATCCTGCACCTCGTCGATCAGGACCGCCCGGACCCCTGGGTGCCCTCCGCCGGCCCCCGCCAGCTCATGGTCTCGATGTACTACCCCGCCCACCCCGGCACCGGCGGACCGGCCCCCTACATGACCGCCGAAGAAGCCCGGCTCCAGCTGAAGCTGATGCTCCCGAACTCCGACTACCCGCCCCAGCTGCTCGCCAACACCCGCACCCGGGCACACGCCGGCGCCCGCCCGGAACACGGCAGGTTCCCGCTGGTGGTGCTCTCCCCCGGATTCGCCATGTCACGCTCCACCCTCACCGGCCTCGCCGAGGACCTGGCCAGCCGGGGCTACGTGGTCGCACTGGTCGACCACACCTACGAGGCGGCCGGCATCACCTTCCCCGACGGGCGGACCCTGGCCTGCGCCATCTGCGACACGCCTCCCGCCGGCTGGCCCGGGACGGTGTCCGCGAGCCGAGCGAAGGACATCTCCTTCGTGCTCGACGAGTTGACCGGGCGTCACCCGGCCTGGCGGTACGCCCGCATGATCGACCCGAACCGGATCGGCATGGCCGGCCACTCCATCGGCGGCGACGCCACCTCCGTGGCCATGGCCGCCGACGACCGGATCCGGGCCGGAGTGAACATGGACGGCCACTTCAATGCGACGGAGCCGGCCACGGGCATGCACGGCCGCCCCTTCCTGCTGATCGACAAGCTGGCGGACCACCCCGCCGGTGGCGGGGACACCAGTTGGGACAAGGCCTGGGCCAACCTGGACGGCTGGAAACGCTGGCTCACCGTCACCGGCGCCGACCACACCAGCTTCACCGACGCGGACGTGCTGGGCGCCGCCATGGGCATCCCCACCCCCAACGGGCTCCCCGCGCCCCGCTCGGAGGAGATCACCCGCAGCTACGTCGGCGCCTTCTTCGACCTCCAGCTCAAGGGCATACCGCAACCGCTGCTCGACGGCCCGTCCCCCGCCAACCCCGAAGTCGCCTTCCAGCACCCGTGATCCCGCCACCGACCCCGTGACCGCCGCCGGGCGGGCCACCACCTCGGCCCGCCCGGCGCTACGCGCTACGGGCCGGAGCGCTGCGGAGCGATCCGGTAACAGAGTTCCGGGCGGCCCACCTGGCCGTACTGGGGCTCGCGGACCGCGAGGCCGATGTCGACCAGGTGTTCCAGGTAGCGGCGGGCGGTGATCCGGGAGACTCCGGCGGCGGCGCCCGCCGCCGCGGCGGACAGGCCCGCCTCGGCGTTGCGGAGCACCGCCGCGACCGTCTCCAGGGTCGGCGCGCTCAGGCCCTTGGGCAGGGTGCTGCGCTCGGGGGCGGCGCGGAGCGCGGCGAAGGCCTGGTCCACCTCGTCCTGTCCGGTGGCCTCGCCGGTGCGGGCGAGGGTGTCGCGGTAGCGCGCGTACCGCTCCAGGCGGTCGTGCAGGGCGGCGCTGCTGAACGGCTTCAGCAGGTACTGGACGACTCCGGCCGAGACCGCCTGCCGGACCATCGCCAGGTCACGGGCCGAGGTGACGGCGATGATGTCGCTGGAGTGCCCGGCGGCACGCAGGGTGCGGCAGAGCTGCAGGCCGTGCCCGTCCGGGAGGTAGAGGTCCAGCAGCACCAGGTCGACCGGGGTGCCGGCGGCTCTGGCCCGGTCCAGCTGACGGAGCGCGTCGGTGCAGGTGTGCACGGTGGCGGCCACCCGGAAGCCCGGCGTGCGCTGCACGTACAGGGTGTGGGCGGCGGCGGCCACCGGGTCGTCCTCCACCACGAGTACGTCGATCATCTGACCGCCTCCCGCTCGCTGCCGTTCCGCACCGCCGCCCGCTCCACCGCGCCGCCCGCCCCGTGGTCCGCCGCCTCGCGCCGGAGCGGTAGCCGGACGGTGAGCACCGCGCCGCGCTCGCGTCCGACCTCGACGGTGCCGCCGTTGCGCCGGGCGGTCTGGGCGACGAGCGCGAGTCCGAGGCCCCGGCCGCCGCTCTTGGTGGTCCAGCCGCGGCGGAAGACCTCGGTGGCGGCCTGCGGGTCGATGCCGGCTCCGGTGTCGGCGACGCGCAGCAGCAGTTCGCCGCCGTCGATCCGGGCGGTGACGGTGACCTCGGGCGGGCCGGCGGCCGTCGCGGCGCCCTCTATCGCGGCGTCCACCGCGTTGTCGATCAGGTTGCCGAGGACGGTGACCAGGTCGCGCGGGCTGAGCGTGGCGGGCAGGACGCCGTCGTCGATCCGACTGTCCTCGGTGAGGGTGAGCTCGACCCCGCGTTCGGCGGCCTGCGCGGCCTTGCCCAGCAGCAGCGCGGCGAGCACCGGTTCGCCGACCGCCGCCACCACCTTGTCGGTGAGCTGCTGGGCCAGGGCGAGTTCGGCGGTGGCGAACTCCACCGCCTCGCGGTGGCGACCGAGTTCGATCAGTGAGACGACCGCGTGCAGCCGGTTGGACGCCTCGTGCGCCTGTGCGCTGAGCGCGTCGGCGAAGCCCCGTACCGAATCCAACTCACCGCTCAGCGCCTGGAGTTCGGTGTGGTCGCGGAGGGTGATCACGGTGCCGAGGCCGGGGCCGACGGTGGAGGTGTTGAGGACCACCACCCGCTCGTGCGCGAGGTGGACCTCGTCGCGGACCGGCGCCGGGCCGAGCAGGGCCCGCATGAGCGACTCGGGCAGGCCGAGGCCGGACACCGGCAGGCCCTCCAAGTCACCGGACAGGCCGAGCAGTTCGCGGGCGGCGTCGTTGCAGAGCACCACCCGCCGGGCTCCGTCCAGCAGCACCAGGCCCTCGCGCACCGAGTGCAGGGTCGCCTGGTGGTACTCGTAGAGGTGGCTGAGTTCGGCGGCGCCCATGCCGTGGGTGTGGCGGCGCAGCCGGGCGCCGACCAGGTAGGTGCCGAGTCCGCCGAGGGCGAGGGCGGCGAGGGCGACGCCGACCAGGGCGGTCAGCGGCCCGCGCAGCCGTTCGCTGATGGACTCGACCGTGATGCCCGAGCTGACCAGGGCGATCACCTGGTGCTGCCCGTCCAGCACGGGGACCACGACCCGGACGGAGGGGCCGAGGGTGCCGGTGTAGGTCTCGGTGACGGTGCCGCCGGCCAGTGCCCGGTCGATGTGGCCGAGGAAGGGTTTGCCGATCTGGGCGGGATCACGGTGGGTCCAGCGGATGCCGTGGGTGTCCATGACGGTCACGAAGTCGACACCGGTGTCGCGGCGGACCTGCTCGGCATACGGCTGGAGCAGCCGCGACGGGTCCGGCCCGGCGGTGGCCTCGCGGACCGTCGGCGAGTCGGCGACCGCCCACGCGGTGGCGGTGACCTGGCGGCGGGCGGAGTCCTCGGCACGCCCGGCGGTGGACAGGTAGGCGAGGACCGCGCCGCCCGCGACCACGCCCGCCACGATCACGATCTGCACCGCGAACAGCCGCGCCGCCAGGCTGCGCCGGCGGCGGCGCGGCGAGGGGTTCGGGGGCGAGTGCGTGCCAGACAGCCGGTGCATGCCAGACAGTGTGCCTTGCCCACACGGCGCGGCGGATATGCGTGAACTCTATGAACTTAAGCGTGACGGCCGTCACTCCCGGCGCCCATAGTTCGGTACGGCCCACCACCCGGGCCGGCACGGCGGTCCACCCCCCGGGGCCGCCAGCGACGACAGGGCAAAGGAGCCGCAGCATGACGACCGCAGAAATCGGAGCGAAGAGACCCGCCGACCGTACCCACCGGCTCTATCTCGCCGTGATCGTCGCGGTGCTCGCCGGCATCGTGGTCGGCCTGACCGCGCCCGGCACGGCGGTGGAGCTGAAGCCGATCGGCACCGGCTTCGTCAACCTGATCAAGATGATGATCAGCCCGGTGATCTTCTGCACCATCGTGCTGGGCATCGGTTCGGTCTCCAAGGCGGCCAAGGTCGGCCGGGTCGGCGGACTGGCCCTCGGCTACTTCCTGCTGATGTCGACCGTCGCCCTGGCGATCGGCCTGGTGGTCGGCAACCTGCTCGACCCCGGCTCCGGTCTGCACCTCACCAAGGCCCTCGCCAAGGCCGGCCACGCCCAGGTGGCCGGCGGCTCGCAGGGCACCGCCGACTTCCTGCTCGGCATCATCCCCACCACCGCCTTCTCCGCCCTCACCCAGGGGCAGGTGCTGCAGACCCTGCTGGTCGCACTGCTGGCCGGCTTCGCACTGCAGGCGATGGGCCCGGCCGGCGCGCCGGTGCTGCGCGGCATCGAGCACCTGCAGAAGCTGGTGTTCCGGATCATGTCGATGATCATGTGGGTGGCACCGATCGGCGCCTTCGGCGCGATGGCGGCAGTGGTCGGGGCGACCGGGACGGCCGCGCTCAAGAGCCTCGCGGTCATCATGATCGGGTTCTATCTGACCTGTGTGCTGTTCGTGGTCGTGGTGCTCGGCCTGATGCTGCGCCTGCTCGCCGGGGTGAACGTCTTCGCCCTGCTGCGCTACCTCGGCAGGGAGTTCCTGCTCATCCTCTCCACCTCCTCCTCGGAGAGCGCGCTGCCCCGGCTGATCGCCAAGATGGAGCACCTGGGCGTCAGCCGCCCCGTGGTCGGCATCACCGTGCCCACCGGCTACTCCTTCAACCTGGACGGCACCGCGATCTACCTGACCATGGCCTCGATCTTCATCTCCGAGGCGATGGACAAGCCGATGTCGATCGCCCAGCAGCTCTCGCTGCTCGTCTTCATGGTGATCGCCAGCAAGGGCGCCGCCGGCGTCACCGGTGCGGGCCTGGCCACCCTGGCGGGCGGGCTGCAGTCCCACCGGCCGGAACTGGTCGACGGCGTCGGCCTGATCGTCGGCATCGACCGCTTCATGTCCGAGGCGCGTGCCCTGACCAACTTCGCGGGCAACGCCGTGGCCACCGTCCTGATCGGGCACTGGACCAAGGAGCTCGACCGCGACCGGCTGGGCCGGGTCCTCTCCGGCGAACTGCCCTTCGACGAGAGCGCCCTGGCCGACTCCGACCACCACGCCCCGGCTCTCCCGCCCCAGCCCGAGCCGGAACCCGCCGCGGCCTGACCCGCCGCCACCCGCACCCCGGTCCGGGGCCGCCACCTCGGGCGCGGCCCCGGACCGGGGCGTTCCCGTCGCGCGCGAAGCGACCGGCACCCGGCACCGACCGCACGGCACCCCGGGCCGGTACCGCCGGACTTCCCCGGGCCGTCAGCCCTGCCCGGGGAAGTCCGGTACGAGGAAGTCCGGTCCGGGGAGGTCGACTTCGGCCCCGCTGACCGCCCAGGCGAGGCCGGTCGCGGGGTCCTCGACGGCCAGGTGGACGTACCAGACCTCGTCGGCGGGCTCGCACCAGGTGAAGCAACGCAGGCGCGCGATCAGCGCGTTGACCTCGGGTACGTCGACCCCGGCCACGGCGCCCCCGGGCAGCGGGAGCCGGGTCTCGCCGGTCATCGCGGAGAGCACCCGCCACAGCGCCAGCCGCCCGTCCGCCGAACCGAGGGCCGGACTGCCGCTCGCGGCCTGCACCAGCGCCGGATACGCGGCGCAGAACGGGATGTGACCGCCGGTCACCCGGCTCCGGGCCACCCGCCTGCCGCCGGTACCGCCCTCGCGCGCCGGCCACCCGGCCGGCAGGCGCTCCGCGGCCGAGAAGCCGACACCCCGGCGGCCGGTGTCCCACACGCCGGGGGCCAGCCGCTCCCATCCGGGCGGATCCACCGGACGGACCGGCCGCCCGTTGCTCTCCGGCGACCAGGAGCCCGGCACCAGCTGCGCCACCGCGTCCAGCACGGAGCCGCGCACGCACGCCACCTCCAGCCACGGCGCGAGCCCTCCCAGCAGCCGGGTGGCGGTCAGCCCGGCGGCCCGGCGGCCCGGCGGAGGCAGTTCCACCGGCCCGAGCCCCTCCAGGGTCGCGGGCAGTGCCACCAGCGCCCGCCGCGCACCGCCCTCCGGCAGGTACTCGCGGATCCGGCCGCGCTCCTCCCAGCCGGGCACCTCCCATGACTCCAGGGCCAGCGGTACGCCCTCCGGGTCGGGCTCCGCCCCGCAGGAGAGGTCCTCGCCCAGCAGCACCCGGGTGTGCGCGACCAGCCGCCGCACGGCGGGCGGTCCGAGCAGCGGAGCCAGCCGGCGCCAGGTGTGCCTGGTGGCCAGCACCTCCCACAGCGGACCGGCGTCGTGGTCACTCGCCCCGGCGGCGGTACCCGGGCCGCCGTCCCGGTCGAAGAGCCGCGCCGCGAGCTCGGGCGGCGCCCCGTACGCGACCAGGTGCCCCAGCGGCGCCACCTCGGCCGCCGCCGGTTCACCGCCCCGGGCCACCGCCGCCGCCCGGGTGTACCGGTACAGGCCGAGCAGCTCCGGCCAGCGGCCCTGGACCGCCAGGCTGCGCAGTCTGCGCTCCTCGAACGTGATCACGTTTTTCAGCGTACGTCCGGCGGCCCGGCATGAGCTGACACATCGTCAGTCCGGTGCGTCGCGGCCGGCGCGGCTCGGCGGCGGACTCGACTGGAGC
The DNA here is from genome assembly GCF_053598215.1 of Kitasatospora sp. NPDC001175. NCBI lineage: Bacteria > Bacillati > Actinomycetota > Actinomycetes > Kitasatosporales > Streptomycetaceae > Kitasatospora > Kitasatospora sp. NPDC001175. Next base: position 81,328 of record NZ_JBSFJU010000007.1, read on the forward strand.
CCGCTGCCGGAGCACCTGCACGCGTTCGCCGCTCTCCTTCCGGCCGCCAGGGCCGAGGTGGTGGTCCAGCCCGGCGGCGGGCACTACCCGCGGCTGGACGATCCCGCGGCGTTCACCGGGGCGGTCGCGGCCTTTCCCACCTGACGCCCGACCCCCACCTGACGCCCGACGGGCGGGGTCCGGCCGAGGCCCGGGCGGGCGGCGCGGTCCGCGCCGGACCGGCCGGACGGCTGCTACTGGTTGGCGGGGGGCTTGCCGCCGGTCAGGACCCAGCGGACGTCGGAGAAGCCGCGCTGCTGCTCCGTCAGCCGGCCGTTCTTCACCTGCTGGAAGGTGACCCAGGTGTTCACCAGGCGGGGCGACTCGGCGCTGGGGAGCATGTCGGTCATGCCCCAGTTGAGCCTGGGGGTGGTGCCACCGGTGTCGAAGGAGTCGCCGCTGTCCAGCTCGGACCGCAGGGTCTTGGCGGTGAGCGGCTGGCCGGCCGCGCTGACCCGCTGGCAGGCCTGCAGGAAGACCTGGTAGGCGACCCAGGTGTTCTGCACACCGAGGTCGGAGGTGTCGATGCGCAGGTCGCCCGCCGACTGGACGGCGGCCCGCAGGTCGTCCCAGACCCTGGCCCCCGCCGGCGGGTACCAGCCGACCGCGAGGCTCTCGTTGAGCGGGCTGCTGGTCCCGCCCGTGGCGTCGATCACGGACTGCTGGACGCTGCCCAGCAGCGAGGCCAGCACGGTGTGCTTGGGAGCGAGCCGGCGGTAGGTGTCGATCAGGGTGAGCGTCTGGTCCGGGCCGAGCGCGTTGGTCACGCAGGAACCCGTCTTGTCGTCCCCGATCGCCCGGCTCGCGGGCTCCTGCAGGTCGAGGACCTTCTCCGCGACCTTGATGTCGGTGAGCTTGACCCCCGAAGGCTGCAGCGCCCCGCTCAGATAGCGGGTCAGGGTGTCACCGGCCCTGGTGTCGGGGCGGATCAGTGTGACGCTGCGACAGCCCGCGGCAGCCAGCTGGCGTCCGCTCCCGGCCACCAGGGTGGGCGTGCCGCCGGCCACCGGGTACGAGTCCGGGCTGCTGAAGTCGGCGCTGGAGAGACCGAATCCGCCCAGGTAGGGGATCCGGGCGTTCTCCAGGGCGGGCATGAAGGCGTCGGCGTACTGGCTGTAGGAGCCGATCACGGCCAGCGCGTGGGCGTCCACCGCCTTCCGGGCGCAGGCGGTGGCACCGTCCGCGGTGTTCTGCTCGTCGCAGGTGAGCACCTTCAGCTTCCGGCCGTTCAGACCGTCCTTGAAGACGGTCTTCCCGATCGCGACGGCGACGTCGGTCACCCCGTGCCGGTCGGCCGTACCGCTGCCGGACGGGGCCCAGGTCATCACCGTGTAGTCGTCGCCGCCGTCGGCTCCGGCCGGCGCCGAACCGCCGCAGGCCGAGGTGGCCAACAGCCCGGGGAACACCGCCAGCGCGGCGGCCATCGCCCCGGCCCGGCGGCGGAGCCGACCGCCCGGCCGATCGCGGTCGAACGGCCGTCTGTGGTCCGGGAGTTGTCCGGCCGCCGATCCGGAGCGCCTCGTCATGCTGTCGTTCCTCCTGCCGTTTCGGCCGGGTTGGAGCCCGCGGCCAAGTGATCACCCAAGCCCGGACCGGGCACGGCCCGGCGGACTCCACGCGAACAGCAGGAAGACGTGAGTGGAACACCCTGTTGTATGGCCAACTTTTCATCTGCGGCCCGGTGGCAGGCCGCTAACCCACCTCCGCGATCAGACGGGCGGCGTGCACCCGGCCGGCGTGCTCGACCAGGTCGATCAGTACGCCCTTACCCGAACTGCGCTGCCTGGCATCGCAGACGAGCACCGGCGTGCCCGCTTCCAGGTCGAGTGCGCGGGCCACCTCCTCGGGCCGGAAGTCCCGGGTTCCCGCGAAGCGGTTGACCGCCACCACGAACGGGATGCCCCGGTGCTCGAAGAAGTCCACCGCCGGGAAGCAGTCGGTCAGCCGGCGGGTGTCGGCCAGCACCACGGCACCGAGCGCCCCCTGGGCCAGCTCGTCCCAGAGGAACCAGAACCGGTCCTGCCCCGGGGTGCCGAAGAGGTAGACCGACAGCCCGTCCCTGATGGTGATCCGGCCGAAGTCCATCGCCACCGTGGTGGTGTTCTTCTGCTCCACCCCGCCGAGGTCGTCGACTCCCCTGCCCGCAGCGGTCAGCTGCTCCTCGGTGCGCAGCGGCCGGATCTCGCTCACAGATCCGACCAGCGTGGTCTTGCCGACACCGAAACCGCCGGCCACCAGGATCTTGAGCGCGAGCACCGGGGTGTCCCGCACGCGGGTGTCAGAGAGCGCGGAGTCCATGGATGACCTCCTGGAGGATGTGCTCGTCGGGGAGCAGGGCGGGCGGTACCGGACGGCTGACCCGGATGAGCTCGGCGGCCAGCAGGTCGCCCAGCAGCACCCGCACCACACCGAGCGGCAGGTCGGTCTCGGCCGCGATCTCGGCGACCGACAGGGCGTTGTTCCGGCAGAGCGCCAGGATCAGGCCCGCCTCGGGGCCGATCGGCAGATCCTTGGCGTCCGGCACGTCACTGACCACCAGGGCGATCAGGTCGAACTCCAACCCGGCCGGGCGGGTCCGACCCCTGGTCATCGCGTACGGGCGGACCATCGGACCGGCCGCGTCGTCGTACCAGTGGTGGGGCCGTGGGGGCCGGGTGGGCCGCGGCGGCGGTGCCGGACGGCCGGACGGCGGCACCGGCAGACCCGGGACCGGCGGATGGTCCGGCACCGGCAGGCGGGGGATCGACGGGTAGTCCGGCGCCGGACGACCGGGCCACGGGTGGGACATCACGCTCACCCGCCGACCGCGCCGCGGGGCGCGGCGTACAGGTGCTCGCCGACCCGGCGGACCAGACGGGCCATCTCGTAGGCGATCAGACCGAGGTCGGCCTCGGCGGTCGAGAAGACCGCCAGGCAGGTGCCCTCACCCGCGGCCGCGACGAACAGGAAGCCGTGCTCCAACTCGACCATGGTCTGGCGCACTTCACCCGCCTCGAAGTGCCGTCCCGCCCCCTTGGCCAGACTGTGGAAGCCCGAGGCCACGGCGGCCAGGTGCTCACCGTCCTCGCGGCCGAGGCCGGCCGAGGTGCCCATCGCCAGACCGTCGGCGGAGAGGATCACGGCGAATCTGACCTGGGCGACCCGGGAGACCAGTTCGTCGAGCAACCAGTTGAGCTCTCCGGCGTGATGCGTGGTGCCGATCATCGAGGCCGTCCTTCCGTGGGGCCGGGACCTGTGGGGGCTGTGGGGCCGGGACCTGTGGGGGCTGTGGGGCCGGGACCTGTGGGGGCTGTGGGGGTGCTGGGCCGAATCGGGTTCCGGCCGCGCGCCCAGCCCTGCTGGAAGGCGGACATCGCGGCCCGCGCCTCCTCCGGGGCGCGGCCAAGGACGCCGGTTCCCCCGCCAGGGCGGGCACCGGGCCGCGGCCGCGGCGGGGCCTCGCGCAACTGCGGGGCCAGGCTGGCCTGGCGGACCCGGCGTGGGAGTTCGTCGTCCGCCGTCTCGGGCCGGCCGGGCGCCCGCTGGGCCTGCCCGGCCGACTGCGGAGGATCGGCAGCCGCCGGACGTACGGCGGAGGCCAGTCCGGCAGCCGGGTCCTGACGGGCGGAGAGCGGGCGGACGACGGCCGCACGGGTCGGCGGATTCTCTCCGACGGTCGGGTTCGGTCCGGCCGGCGGATTCGGTCCGGCCGGCGAGTTCAGTCCAACGGGCGCCGGGAACCGGGACGGACGGCTGCCGTCGGCGCCGAACGGGGTCAGCCGCAGCACCCCGGGATGGTTCCCGTTCGCACCGAACGGCTGCACCGTTCCCGCCCCACCGGCCGACGACTCGGACAGCGACTCGGCCGGCGGCACCGGAGGCAGCACCGGGACCTGCGCCGGGGCCGCGACCGCAGCCGGGTGCGGCGGCACCTCCACGTCGCCAGAGGCGAGTTCCTCCACCTCCGACCCGGCCGACGGCCCACTCGGGGCGCTCTGGGCCGGAAAGCTCAGCAGCACGGTCGGCAGCAGCACCACCGCCGTGGTCCCGCCGTACGCCGAGGGCCGCAGCGCCACCCTCACCCCGTGCCGCTTCGCCAGCCGGCTGACCACGAAGAGCCCGAGACGGTCGCTGTCGAAGAGGTCCACCTGTTCGGAGGCCTCGATCCGGCGGTTGGCGTCGGCGAGCGCCTCCGGGCCCATGCCCAGACCCCGGTCCTCGATCTCCAGCGCGTACCCGTTGCCGACCTGTTCGCCCCGGATGTGCACCTTGGTGTGCGGGGGCGAGAACCCGGTGGCGTTCTCGACCAGTTCGGCGACCAGGTGGGTGAGGTCGGCGACGGCTGATCCGGTGAGCGCCGCCTGCGGGAGGCGGTGCACCTCGACCCTGGCGTACTCCTCGACCTCGGCGACGGCCGCGCGGACCACGTCCATCAGCGGTACGGGTTTGCGCCAGGCGCGGCCGGGGGCGGCGCCGGAGAGGATGATCAGGCCCTCCGCGTGCCGCCGCATCCGGGTGGTCAGATGGTCGAGCCGGAACAGGTCCTCCAGTTCGGCCGGATCCTCGGTGCGCCGCTCCATCGCGTCCAGCAGGGTGAGCTGGCGGTGCACCAGCACCTGGCTGCGCCGGGCCAGGTTGACGAAGACCCCGGAGACCCCGCTGAGCACCTCCGCCCGTTCCACCGCGGCGGTCACCGCCGCCCGCTGCACGGTGCCCAGCGCCCCGTGCACCTGGCCGATCTCGTCCGCGCCGTGCGGGCGCAGCGGCGCCTCGGTCTCGATGTCGATCTCCTCGCCGGCGCGCAACCGCCGCATGGTGGCGGGGAGTTTGCGACCGGCGAGTTCGAGGGCGGAGTTGCGCAGGCCGACCAGCTCGGCGACCAGGCCGCTGCCGATCTGTACCGAGATCAGCAGCGAGGCGATGACTGCGGCAAGTCCCAGCAGCACGGCGGCGCCGGAGGGGGTGAACAGGCCCGGCGCGTACGGGTCGGCGCGCTCGGCCGCGCTGCCGGCTGCGGCGTCGACGGCGAGCAGTGCGCGGCTGACGTTGTCGGCGGCCACCGCCCACTGGTCGGGGCTCACCGCGGCCACGGCGGCCCTGCCGTCGGCGGCGGTACGGACCGCGTCCTCGTAGCGGGTGAGGTCGCGGTAGTCGGTGCCGGAGGAGGTGGCGGTACCGGCGGTGACGGCGCTCAGCGCGGCGCGGTCGGCGGGCCGCAGGTCGGCTCCGGCGGTCTGGAGGAGCAGCCGGCGGGCGTAGCCGGCGCCGTCGAACTCGTGCAGCTGCCCGTCCGTCAGCCTGCCGGTGATCTGGCCGTTGCGCAGCAGGGCGTCCTCGCGGGCGAGCAGTTCCCGGGAGCGGGCGAACTCCAGCAGGACCCGGGCGTCCGAGGCGACCCGGTTGTCCGGGAGTCCGGTGGTGGCACCGGTGACGTCCAAGGCCCGGTCGATGGCGGCGGTGTAGTCGGCGTAGGTCTCGTCCCAGCCGGCCGAGCGGGACAGCACCCGGCCGCGGAGCAGGCCGAGTGAGGCGACGGCGGCGGTGAACGCGTCCACCCGGGTGGCCGTCGCGGCGCCCAGGCCCAGGGCGTCGGCCGGGTTGTAGTGGTCGCCCAGCTCCAGCGGGGCGACGGCCCGGTCGGTGGCCTCGGCGGCGTCCCGCAGCGCGCTCTCCCTGACGGTGCCTCCGGGGGCGGCCAACAGCTGTCCGGCGGCGGAGCGTTCGGCCTGCAGCGCGGTGACGGTGGCGTCGACGGGGTCGAGCAGGCTGTGGTGCACCCGCTGCAGGCTGAGTTGGTCCCAGACGTTCCGCGCGGTGGTGACGGTGGCGAACGACCAGAGCGCCATCACCGAGACCACCGGGACCATCAGCAGGGCGACGATCCTGGCACGCACGGTGCGGGGGCGCAGCCGCGACCCGAGCGGTCCGGCCGCCGCGCGGGCGGCGCCGGGGCCCGGCGGACGGTGCGGCGGGTCCTGGGTGGCCAGCGGGACGGCTACGGTCTCGCGGGCGGGCGGGCCCGCGTGGGCGCCGCGGCGCTGACCGGTGCCGCCGGGGCGGACGGGGCCGCGCACGGTGCCCGGGGTGGTGGCCGCCGGTGCGCTGCGGGCGGTGCCGCGGCGTACTCGCATGGGTGAGGGCCTTTCGGTGCGGTACTCGGTGCTGTCCGGTGGGGTGGTGGGGTTGTGGTCAGCCAAGGGGCGCCCGGGGCACGGGGGAGCGCGCGACCGGCGGATGACGAAGGCGTGGGAGGTCTCGTACGGCCCCCGCGCTCCCGGGGTGGTGGGGGTACCGGTTCCCGCGTTTGGTGGACGGGTTGCGCCACCGGTGGCGCGGGGCCTTACGCCACGGGCCGCCGCCTCGCGGGTTCAAGCCGCGTGGTCGAGGTCGGCTGGGCGCAGGTCCTCCACGGTGAGTTCGCCGGCCTCGCGGTAGGCGGCGCGCTCCTGGGCGGTCGGGGAGAGCGCGACGAAGGCCGAGGTGAGGAAGAGGAAGGAGCCGAGTCCGACCGCGAGCGGGAAGACGAACTCCATCGGGGTGGCGCCGCCGAGCTCGGTGCGGACGGGGTGCATGTGGACGTGGACGGCGGCCATGCCGGTGTAGTGCATGCAGGTCACCGCGATGCCCATGACCAGCGAGGCCGCCGCGGCCGCGTACACGTTGCGGATGGTGACGGCGGCCCAGAGCGCGGCGGTGGCGGCACCGACGCCGATGAGCACCGACAGGCTCACCGTGGCCGGGTCGTAGCCGATGGCGCCGTGGATCCGGACGGCGCTCATGCCCAGGTAGTGCATGGCCGCGACGCCGAGGCCGGTGGTGAGTCCGCCGAGTGCCAGCGCCCGGTTCCGGTGCCGGCCGTGGGCGACCACGAACACCCCGGCACCGGTCACCAGGACGGCGACCAGCAGGCTGAGGACGGTGATCGGGACGTCGTAGCGCAGTTCGGTACCGCTCACGCTGAACCCGAACATCGCGACGAAGTGCATGGTCCAGATGCCCGAGCCGAGCGCGGCGGCCGCCGTGAGCAGCCAGTTGCGCCGGGCGGTGCCGGTGGCGGACAGCGCGCGCAGCGTGCAGCGCAGGCCGAGTGCGGCGCCCACACACGCCATCAGGTACGCGAGGATCGGTGTGAGCCAGCCGAAGCTGAAGTGGTGCAGGGTTCCCATCGGGGCCTCCGGAGCACAGGACCGTCGCGCGTTTCCGACGCACAGTCATATGCCTTTCGCATAAGCGCTTTCGATCTCGGATGCGCTGGACGCTACCCAGCGTCCGCAATTGGTCACCAGAAGATGTGAAAAGCTGCCCACAAAGGCCCGGGGGTGTGCTCGAATGGTGCGCCACCCCTACCCACGGCCCGGCGCACCACCGCTCGCGCGCCGGCGCACGCCCCGGACGACCGGTCCGCCGCCGGACTCTGCGATGATCTTGACATGACCGACCTCGCACAGTTCGCCGACCGGGTACGCGGTTCGCTGCTCGGCGGCGCGGTGGGCGACGCCCTTGGCTGGCCCGTCGAGTTCCTCAAGCTGGACCAGATCCGCGACCGCCACGGCCCGCGGGGCGTGACCTCCTTCCCCGCCGACCGGCCGATCGAGGTCACCGACGACACCCAGATGACCCTGTTCACCGCCGAGGGCCTGCTGCGCTGCCCGCCCGGCGCCCATCTCGCGCCGACGATGTGCGCCGCCTACCAGCGCTGGATGTTGACCCAGCGGCTGCCACGGCCGGAGGCCGCGCCGGACGGGTGGCTGTTGGCCCAGCCCTTCCTGTACGCCAGCCGGGCTCCCGGCAACGCCTGCACCAGCGGCCTGATGGACCAGCGCAACAGCTTCAAGACCCCGGCGCCGTTCGGCAAGTTCGGCCCGGTCAACGCCAACTCCAAGGGCTGCGGCACCGTGATGCGCTCGGCCCCGTTCGGCCTGGCCCGGCTCGGCCCCGAGCTCTCCTTCGAACTGGCCGCCACCTGCGCCCAGTTGACGCACGGCCACCCCACCGGCTACCTCGCCGCCGGCGCCTTCGCGGCCCTGGTCGACCGGGTGGCGAACGGCACCGAGCTACGGCAGGCCGTGAACGAGACCATCGCCCAGGTCGCCGCCAAGCCCCACGGCACCGAGACCGTCGAAGCGCTGCGCCGCGCGGTCACGGTGGCCGACACCGCTCCGCCCTCCGCCGAGGGGGTCGAGCAGGTCGGCCTCGGCTGGATCGCCGAGGAGTGCCTGGCCGTCGCGGTCCACTGCGCACTGCACGCCGCCCGGACCGGCGACGTGCGCCAGGCGCTGCTGCTGTCGGTCAACCACTCCGGCGACTCCGACTCCACCGGCTCCGTCTGCGGCAACCTGCTCGGTGCCGTCCACGGACTGGCCGGCCTCCCGCCGGAGTGGACCGGCACGGTGGAGGGCCGGGACACCATCGTCCAGGTCGCCGACGACCTGGTGGCCCACTTCGTCTACAACGACCGCTCCCGGCTCGCCGACCGCTACCCGCTGGACACCCCGGGCAACCACCTCCCGCGCTGATCCCGGCCCCGGACGCGGCCAGGCCGGCGAGTGCGCTCAGGCCGGGCCCGTCCGGGCGCCGAAGGTCCTGCGGTCGGCGAGCGGGGAGAACCCGATGGCACTGTGCAGGTGCTGACGCAGCGAGGTGCCGGTGTCCAGATCGACACCGCCGTACCGCTGGCCGAGGCCGCCAGGGCCCACGATCGCGGCGAGACCAACCGGGCCGGCGGCAAGATCGTCCTGGCCGTGGCGCCGTGAACCCTCGGGGCGCGCGGAGCCCGTACCGGCGCACTACTCGGTCGCCGGTACCGCTTCACGCGCCCCGCCGACGCGCTGCCGCGGCGTCAGCCGGATCCTGACCGGCCCCCGCACCTCCAGGGTGACGCCCTGGCCGAGCTGGACCGCGGCGTCCACCGTCTCCACCTCGAACGCCCGCAGGAGGACCGCGAGTCCGAGCACCGACTCCAGCATCGAGAAGTGCTGCCCGATACAGGCCCGCGGCCCACCGCCGAACGGGAACCAGGCGTACCGGTGCCGGGCGGCCTCGCGCTCGGGGGTGAACCGCTCCGGGTCGAAGCGCTCCGGCTCCGCCCAGTGCAGCGGGTGGCGGTGCACCGAGTACGGCACGACCAGCACGTCCGCACCGGCCGGGATCACCACCCCGTCCACCACGGACTCGGCCACCGAGCGGCGTCCGATCGCAGGAGCCGCCGGGTAGAGCCGCATCGCCTCCTTCAACACCTGGGTCAGATACGGCAGTTCGGCGAGATCACTCGCCCGTGGACGGCGACCGTCGCCCAGCAGCTCGTCCGCCTCGGCCCGGGCCCGGGCCTGCTCCTCGGGGTGCAGTCCGAGCAGTTGCAGCGCGAAGGTGAGCGAGGTGGAGGTGGTCTCGTGCCCGGCCAGCAGGAAGACGAGAACCTGGTCGCGCAGTTCGGCGGGGTCGAGTTGCTCACCGTCCTCACCGCGCGCGGCCGCGAGCAGCCCGAGCAGGTCGTCCGTCTCCCGCTCGCCGTCCCGTGTCCGCCGCCGGGCGATGATCTCGTCACAGACCCGGTAGAGCTCCCGCTTGGCCGCCATCGCCTGCCGGTTACCGGGGGTCGGCCAGTCGCGCGGGATGCGGACCGGCGAGAAGCCGCGCGAGACCGTGTAGTGACCCAGCAGGGGGAAGCTGCTGCGCACCGCCCTGATCGCGTCCTCCACGTCGGCGCCGAACAGGATCCGGGCCACGGTGCGCAGTGCGAACCGCGACATCTCCTCCACCGCGTCCACCACACCGTCGGCTGCTCCGCCCGCCACCGCCGTCCAGCGCTCGGCCAAGGCCTCGGCCTCCACACCGATCGCGTCCGCGTAGCCGTTCACCCGGCGCTGGGTGAACAGCGGCTGCACCAGGCGGCGCTGGCGCCGGTAGTCGTCGTCCTGCGCGGTGAGCAGACCGTTGCCGAAGCTCTCCCTGATCTCCTGGTAGATGGCGTTCTCCTTGCGGAAGTTCGCCGCCTGGGTGGCCAGTACCTGCTGGGCGCCCTCCGGTGATGAGACCAGGTAGAACTCCGCGCGCACCCCGGGCGGTCCGGCGCTGATCCGGGCCACGCCGCCGTGGTTCCGGCGGGCGTCCAGGTACACCCCGAGCGGGTCGCGGCGGAGGTCGAGCATGGAACCGATCAGCGGAAGTCCGGCCGGTCCGGGTATTCGAGTAGCAGGCATGGATGCTCCGATTGGGACGACTGTTCGCGCCCGCTCAAGCTATCCGAGCATCCGTCAGTACATAAGGGGCTCACGGGGGCGCGGCCGCGATCACGGCCGCGCCCGGCCGTACTCACTCGTACTCGGTGCCGCCCTTGCGGGTCAGGTAGCCGCCGCCGACCGCCTTGACGATCGCCCGGCCGCCCAGGACCGGGCTGTACCGCTCGGCCACCGGCCGGACCACCACGCCCTCCCTGGTGTGCAGTCGGCGGCCGGAGACCGTCTCCTTGCCTTCGGCCAGCTCCAGCACCCGAGCCGCGTCGAACGGGCCGCGCCACAACTCGGGGGCCAACGGCAGCTCACCCGCGAGCAGTCGGGGCGCGTCCAGCCAACGCAGCTGGCCGTCGATCACCACCGAGACGTCGAAGGCCGCGTACCCGGGCGGCTGTTCGGTACGGCTGGACGCCCCGTAGCCGAGGTCCTGCACGCCCTCGCCGAAGACCTCACCGAAGATCCCGACCCGGCTCGCCCCCAGCCGCTCGGCCAGCCGGGCGGCCAACTCCGGTATGCCGTAAGCCCGGACGGCGCGCCAGTACAGGTTGCGCTCGTCCTCCTTCAGCGCGAGTCCCTGTGCGCCGATCCCCTTCGAGGAGACCTGGACGGTGCCGGTGTCGGCGTGGAAGGTGAGCAGGCAGCAGCTGCCGTGCAGCTTCTCGGTGACCACCACCGGCTCGCCCGGCTCGAAGACCTCGGGGAAGCGCTTGAGGTTCTCGATGTCCACCCAGGGCAGCAGGTCCGGCGCCGACTCGACCTCGCCGCTCATCATGGTCGGCACCGGCGGCGCCCACTTGGTGATGCCGAGCAGTTCCGCGAAGTCCGTGCCCTGCTCGGCCGCCTGCGCCAGATCGACCCCGGCCAGGGCCCGGGGGCGGCAGACGATGCCCTGCGACAGCTCGCCGCGCAGCCGTACCGCCTTGACCCGGTCGGCCTTGCTGCCGGCGAGCCGGCCGGTCAGCCCCAACTCCTCGATCAGCTCCGGCGGCAGCACCGACTGCTCGGGGATGTAGCACGCGAAGTCCCCGGTCAGGTAGGCCCCCTTGGGCACGACCGCCCGGTAGAGGCCGATCTGCGCCAGCTCCAGGGCGTCCGCGTTCGGGTGCTCCAGGATGGTCAGGCGCTCGGCGGTGACCCGCAGTGTGGACATGGCGGTTTCGTCCTCCCCGTTTCGGAACGAAGTCGTCGGAATGCTCGGAAGTCGAGCGAGAACCACTCTGGCGGGCGCCCCGGACCCGGCGCCAGGGGTTTTCCGACCAGCCGGTTTGACTCTTCGCACATGCGGGCATGACCAGCGGTCGAGCCTGGCCTGTGCAATGAGACATCGGTTACTGGAGCCGCAACTGCGGCACTATGATCGCCTCACCGTACGAACTCCCGCGTCCGCCGCGGCGCGGCAGAGGGGACCGCCGAATGACCACCATCCTGCGCCGCACCGCGATCGCCGCCGTCGCCGCCCTCGCCCTCGTCACCGGGCTCAGCGCCTGCGGCAGCGGCGGTTCCAGCAACGCGTCCGGCGGGGGCGACTCCTCGTCCGCCTCGTCTGCCTCGCCGTCCAAGGTGTCGGGCACGATCACGGTCTTCGCCGCCGCCTCACTGCAGGGGACCTTCACCGACCTCGGCAAGAAGTTCGAGGCCGCGCACCCGGGCACCACGGTCAAGTTCAACTTCGGCGGCAGCTCGGCCCTCGCCCAGTCGATCGTCTCCGGCGCCCCCGCCGACGTCTTCGCCGCCGCCAGCCCGGCCACCATGAAGACCGTCACCGACGCCAAGGACGCCGCGGGCGAGCCGAAGGTCTTCGTCCGCAACACCGTGGAGATCGCGGTCCCCAAGGGCAACCCGAAGCACATCGCCTCGCTCAAGGACCTGGCCGGCTCCGGCCTGAAGGTCGCCCTGTGCGCGAAGCAGGTGCCGTGCGGCTCGGCGGCCCTGACCGCGCTCAACGCGGCCGGCGTCAGCCTCACCCCGGTCACCCAGGAACAGGACGTCAAGGCCGCGCTCACCAAGGTCGAGCTCGGCGAGGTGGACGCCTCGCTGGTGTACCGGACGGACGTCCGGGCCGACGCCGGCAAGATCGACGGTGTGGACTTCCCCGAGGCCGCCAAGGCCGTGAACGACTACCCGATCGCCGCCCTCACCAAGGCGCCCAACGCGGGCGGCGCGGCGGCCTTCGTCGCCTACGTCCAGTCCGCCGAGGCCGGGCAGATGCTCACCGCGGCGGGCTTCCAGGCACCGTGAGCCCCACCCCGCCCGCTGCCGTCGCGCCCGACCCGGCCGTCTCTCCACGGCCGCGGGCGCGGCGGCGCTCCGCGCGCATCCCGTACGCCCTGCTGCTGCCCGCCCTGCTCGGGCTGGCCTTCCTGGTCCTGCCGCTGGTCGGGCTGCTCGTCCGGACGCCGTGGAGCTCGCTGCCCACACGGCTCTCCAGCACCGAGGTGTGGGACGCACTGCGCTTGTCGCTGATCTCCGCCACCGCGGCAACCGCCCTCTCGCTGCTGGTCGGCGTGCCGCTGGCCTGGCTGCTGGCCCGTACCGACGTCCCGGGCCGCCGGCTGATCCGGGCGCTGGTCACCCTGCCGCTCGTGCTGCCGCCGGTGGTCGGCGGGGTGGCCCTGCTGCTGGTCCTCGGGCGCAACGGCATCGTCGGCCGCTGGCTGGACTCGGCCTTCGGGATCACCCTGCCGTTCCACACCTCGGGCGTGGTGCTGGCCGAGGCCTTCGTCGCGATGCCGTTCCTGGTGATCAGCGTCGAGGGCGCACTGCGCGCCGCCGACCCCCGCTACGAGGAGGCCGCCGCCACCCTGGGCGCCTCCCGGCTGACCGCGTTCCGCCGGGTCACCCTGCCGCTGATCGCGCCCGGCATCGGGGCCGGTGCGGTGCTCGCCTGGGCCCGGGCGCTGGGCGAGTTCGGCGCCACCATCACCTTCGCCGGCAACTTCCCCGGCCAGACCCAGACCATGCCCCTCGCGGTCTACCTGGCCATGGAGTCCGACCCGGAGGCAGCCATCGCGCTCAGCCTGGTCCTGCTCGCCGTCTCGATCACCGTCCTCGCCGGTCTCCGCGACCGCTGGATGGCAACGCCCTGAAGGCGGTACGGCCAAAGCCCGGGGCGCCGCCCGATCGCCCCTCCTGCACGGCCGGGCCCCGCACCGCCCCTCGCTGCACTCCTGGAGCCGCCCGGCCCCCGTGCCGCCGATCGTCCACCCGCCCCACCGAGAGCTCCACCTGACGGAGAACAGCCGATGACCCCGCCTCCCGCCCTCGACGCCCAGCTGCGGATCGACCGCGGCACCTTCCGCCTCGACCTCCCGCTGACCGCGGCCGCCGGCGAGGTCCTGGCACTGCTCGGGCCCAACGGCGCCGGCAAGTCCACCGCCCTGCGCGCGCTGGCCGGCCTGCTCCCCCTCACCGAGGGGCACCTGCGCCTCGACGGCACCGCCCTGGAGGACCCGGCCACCGGGCTGCACACCCCGGCCGAGTCCCGCCCGGTCGGCGTGGTCTTCCAGGACTACCTGCTCTTCCCGCATCTGAGCGCCCTCGACAACGTCGCCTTCGGCCTGCGCTGCCGGGGCGTGGACAAGAAGACCTCCCGCGTCCAGGCCAGGCCCTGGCTGGAGCGCCTGGGCCTGGCGGAGCACACCGAGAGCAAGCCCCGGGCGCTCTCCGGCGGCCAGGCGCAGCGGGTCGCGCTCGCCCGCGCCCTGGCCGTGCGGCCGCGTCTGCTGCTGCTGGACGAGCCGCTGGCCGCGCTGGACGCCCGCACCCGGCTGGAGGTACGGGCAGAACTGCGCCGCCGGCTCGCCGAGTTCGAGGCGGTGGCGGTGCTGGTCACCCACGATCCGCTGGACGCGATGGTGCTGGCCGACCGCCTGGTGGTGATCGAGGGCGGCCGGGTGGTGCAGACCGGGACACCATCCGAGATCGCCCGCCACCCGCGCACCGACTACATCGCCCGACTGGTCGGCCTCAACCTCTACCAGGGCAGGGCCGACGGGCACACCGTCACCCTGCCGGACGGCGAGAAGCTGGCCACCGCCGAGGAGCTGGCCGGGCCCGCCTTCGTCGCCTTCCCGCCCGCGGCCGTCACACTGCACCGCACCCGCCCCAGCTCCAGCGCCCGCAACGTCTGGCAACTGGAGGTGGCCGGTCTCGACCTGCACGGCGACCAGGTGCGCGTCGACCTCACCGGCGCACTCCCGCTCGCCGCCGACCTCACCCCGGCCGCCGCCGCCGAACTCGACCTGGCCCCGGGTGCCACGGTCTGGGCCACCGTCAAGGCCGCCCAGACCCACGCCTACCCGGCCTGAGGTCGGGCCCCGGTCGCCCGACCAACCGGTCAACTTCCGGCACCGAACGTCACATTTCATGCGCGCTTGGTAGTTGTCGACACGGGCGGGAGGTGCGTGCACCGACAGACGCGCCTCCCGGCGGCTGCCCCGTGGCAGCCCCCAAGGCGTCCGGCTGACCGTGAACCGCCGGGGGCGGTTCACGGTCAGCCGGTGGCACCCCAGTCGTGGGCCACGTCCACGACCAACCGGTCGTCGAGCTGGAAGACCCGGAACGGGAGCCGGGCCCGCACACCGACGCCCAGCTGCGTGTAGCCCTCGAAGCTGCCCGCGAACTGGGCGTCGGTGAAGGCGCGGTAGCCCGTGAGGTCCACCCCGGGCAGCGGCTGCCCGACCCGGCCCGGGTAACTCGGCTTGCCGGCGCCGAAGTCCATGGCGGACGCGTTGAGCACGACCTCGAGGACGGCCCCGCCCTTGACCTGTATCGGCGTACCGGAGCCCTGCTGGAGCAACTGGTCCACGTACTGGACGTGGTAACCGACCCGGCGGCTGTCGGAGGCGCCGGGCACATCGAACACCAGCCGGTCGTAGCAGGGGTTCTGCCCGGTACGGATGTTCACCAACTGGTTCGAGGTGAATGAGGAGTCGTTCTTCGGCAGACTGCCCCAGCCAGCCGCGCACTGGGCCGCCGCGGGCCGGGTGGCCGCCGAGGCCACGGCCGGTACCGCCGCCGCCCCCGCCACCGCGAGGGCGAGTGCCACGGGCACCGTGGTCCAACGTCGCATGTTCCGTCTCCTGGATAGAGGTGGATATCCCTTTTCCGGAAATACGCGCACGGACGGTCGCGGGTTGCACGGATCGGCTGATCAGTTGACTCTTCGTCAGCTCTCCCGCAGCGCCGGATGTTCGGCGACCACGGTACAGCTCCCGGGGGCGATCTCCGTGAAGCCCGCGTCACGCACCACCGGCAGGCCGCCGCCGGCCAGCCGACCCCAGTCGGCGGGGCTCGCAGTACGGACGGCGAGCGGGAACCCGGCCTCGGCCCACTCCTTGCGCTGGGTGTCGTCCAGCCGCCACCAGGCCAGCTGGGCGGCGTGCCCGGTCTGCGCCATGGTCTTGCCCGCGCTCATCTCCAGCTCGGGGTTGAGCCACAGCACCGGGACCCCGGGCGCGGGTTCGGCCGGAGGCTCGACGTCGTCGAGATCGGTACCGGAGACCTGGAGCTTGGCCAGCTCCTTCGGCCAGCCGTCCAGCGGGATCGGCGGGAAGACCCGCACCTCGGCGCTCTCCCCCGCCACCGTGATGCCCGGCAGTTCGCTCGCCTTGCGCCACTCGCCGCCCCTGGCCCGCCGGACCACCTTGCGGATCCGGGCGTCCTCCCAGGCCGCGACCCGCTCGGCCCACTCCCCTTCGGCGGCGGTGACCCGCTCGTCGGCGAGCAGCGCCAGCACCGCGCGCGCCGAGGTCTCCAGCGCGTCGGTACGCCCCGGCGGGGTGGCCCGCTCCAGCCGGACCAGCAGTGGCAGCACGTACTGCGGGCGGTCGTCGCGGGGATCGGCCGCGGCCCGCTCCGGCTCGGCGAGCGCGCTACGGCCGCCGTCGTTCGGTTCGACGGCGGCCGGGGTGTCGGCCGCCAGGTTGTCGGCTTCGTTGGCTGAGGTCACCTCACCAGGATGCCAGGCCGCCTCCGCTCTCCCGCCGGGCCCCCGGGCCGCCCCGGGAGGGCCGGCGCGAGTCCGCCGGATCAGTGCCGACGCCGTTCAGCGGCGACGCCGTTCAGCGCCGGTAGCCGCGCGCGGGGTCGCGCTCCTCCGCGTCCTCGTACGGCAGGAACCAGCCTTCCGGGTGGGTGGCGGCGAGGAGTTGATCGGTGCGGTCGGTGGTGTCCAGGTCCGGGTCGCCGTCGTCCGGGCCGTAGACGCCGAACAGCTCGTCCACGCAACCGTCCCAGTCGTAGTCGTACAGGTCCACCGGCAGGTCGCCCATCATGTCGGCGACCGCCTGCGGCTGGGCACCGAGCAGTTCACGGGCGTCCACCAGGGCCAGCCGCAGGGCCAGTTCCTCGGCGAGGCAGCGCGGCAGCGGCCACTCGCCGAGCGCCAGGTCCTCGGCCAGGTCGTCGAAGGTCCTCGCCAGCGCGCGGCGCCAGCTGCGGTGCATGCCCCAGGTCCGGCGCGGGAGGCGGGCGAGGACGGCCCAGTCGTGCTCCTCCTCCTCGATGACCGGCTCGTCCTCGTGCTCGTCCAGGTCGTCGTAGGCGGCGTCGGCCAGGGTGATCAGCTGCGTGTGCAGCAGGCACGCGGTGCGCGGGGTGAGGGTCCAGTCGCCGACGGCTCCGCCGCTCTCCTCCGCCTCCAGCGGGAAGAGCTCCGCGAAGTCGGGGGCGAAGTCCTCGGTGACGCTGATCTCCAGGGTGCCGCCGAGCGCCTCTACGCCGGGGATGGTGGAGACCAGCCGGTCCGGATGGAGCAGCGCCCCGAGCGCCGCGTTGGCGTCCTCGGAGACCTCGCGCAGCAGCGCCGCGCGCTGGCCCTCCGGGTCCACGCCGTCGAAGTCCAGGTCCTCGACGACCGCCCGCGCGGCGGCGCGCAGCGCGGGCCAGTCGGTGATGCGGATACCGAGAACCACGGTGGCCTCCACCTCCGGCACTCCGGAGTCCTCCGCCGCGCCCGGCCCCTGTGGATGATCGTTTCGCTCGCCCATGGGGCTACCGTACGGCTTTTTCGGGTGGCGGTTCACCGGTGCAGTGAGAGGATCTTCTGCCTGTTCCGAAAGATTGTCCGCCCGTTCGGCCGTGTCCTCGGCGTGGCGTTCCACCCGGTAGGACAGGATGGCGGTATGAGCAACATTGCAGAGTACGGCGGCGGGCAGGAGCAGGGCTCGGCGGTCCTGGTGGTCACCACCAACGACGTCCCCGGGTACCGGGTGGACCGGGTGATCGGCGAGGTCTTCGGCCTGACCGTGCGCAGCCGCCACATCGGCACCCAGATCGGCGCCTCGCTGAAGTCCCTGATGGGCGGTGAGCTGAAGGGTCTGACGAAGACTCTGGTGGACAGCCGCAACCAGGCGATGGAGCGGCTGATCGAGCAGACCAAGGCGCGCGGCGGCAACGCGGTGCTGGGCATGCGGTTCGACGTCACGGAGGCGGCCGACCTCGGAACGGAGATCTGCGCCTACGGCACGGCCGTGGTGATCTCCCCGGCGTCCTGACCCTGACTCGTCCGGAGAGGGTGCTTCCCGCGCGGCAGCACCCTCTCCGCTCGTCCCGGCCCGTCCCGGGACCTGGCGAGCTCGCCAGGAACCTCCCCGGCCAGGCGCGATGTGGGAAGGAATCCGCCGCAGCCGATGTTTCATTGGCGTGATCCGGGCCACCGCCGACCCCCGCGTCCACCTGGACGGCTACGGCCCCTCGACCAGCACCGTGGGCGCGAACCGGGCCGGACGGGCCGCCGTCAACGCCATCGTGAAACCGCTCGGCGAACCGTCCGGTGCCAGGGTCGAGGTGCAGCCCTCATAGCGGTGCGGCCGTCCTGACCGGGCGTCTCGGCAGCGGCGTCAGTTGTGCACCCGGCCGATCACGGCGTTGACCAGCGGCGTGAGCCGGTCCTCCAGATGCTGGAAGTCGCCGCTGTGGCCGTCGGACCACTGGGCCATCCCGACGAGCATCGCGTTCCCCATGCCCGCGAACTGCTGGACCAAGCCGCTGTCGGCCGGCAGCGCCCGCAGTCCCGAACCATCCGGGGGAAGCTGGACCGCCACCTGGAAGTCGGTGGGGTCGGCACTGAGCGCCATCGTCACGTGCACCGCGTCCACCGGGTCCTTCATGGTGAACAGCGCCAGGTTGTACTCGTTGTTGTCGGCGTCCTTGTAGTACGCCAGGTCGACGCCGAGGCAGCCGTGGCTCTGCGTGATCAACCCTGCCAGGGTGGGCCCGACGGTGTCCGCTCCGGTGCACTTCGGGTTGGTGGTCTCGGCCACCCGCGTGAAGCCCTGGACCTGGTCCGGAAAGACGGAGAGCGGCACCGTCGCGGTTGCCAGGGCCATCGTGGACGGCGCCCCGGAGCGGGCCGCCGGGGCGTGGGCTGTGGCCGTCGGCGCGGGCGCCGCCGTCTGCCCCACCGGGTGGGCCGACCAGGCCAGGTACGCCACCAGGCCGACCGCGACCGCCAGGCCGCCCAGAACCGCCACCGGCTTCAGCCAACGCCGCCGGTGCTGCGGCGCCTGTGCGGCCGCGGTCTGCCCGGCGTCCGTGCGTTCAGCCGCGCTGGGCTCCCGTATCGCGTTGTTCTTCTCGAATTCCCTGACGAACTCGTCCCACAGCTCGTCCCCGGTCTCACGTTCGGTCACGGCGGAACCCTAGTGATCGTCAGGCCGGTTGGAAAACCGGGCCCGGCGGGGGCGGACCGGGGCTCGTCGACGCGGCCGGTCAGCGGTCGAAGTCGACGGTGACGCGGTCGGAGACCGGGCGGGCCTGGCAGGTCAGGACGTAGCCGGCGGCCACCTCCTTGTCCTCCAGGGCGAAGTTGCGGCGCATGGTGACCTCGCCCTCGGTGACCAGCGCCCGGCAGGTGCCGCAGACGCCGCCCTTGCAGGCGAACGGCAGGTCGGGCCTGGCCCGCTGGGCCCCGTCCAGGATCGAGCGGTCGCGCGGGAGGGCCAAGGTGCCCGAACGGCCGTCCAGAACCACGGTGACCTCGCTCGACGCGCCGTCCACCGCACCGTCCTCGTCCACACGCTCGGCGACCGGCTCGTCCTCGGCGTGGAACAGCTCCTGGTGCACCCGCTCGGCGGGCACGCCCAGTTCGGCGAGCAGTTCCTTGGCGCCGGCCACCATGCCGTAGGGGCCGCAGAGCCACCAGTGATCGGTGTGCTCGACGTCCACCAGGGCCTCCACCAGGGCCCTGACCCGCTCCGGATCGAGCCGCCCGCTGAGCAGCTCGGCGTCACGGGTCTCCCGGGAGAGCACGTGGAGTAGCTGGAAGCGGCCGAGGTGGCGGTCCTTCAGATCGGCCAGCTCGTCGGCGAACATCACCGTGTCGCTGCGCCGGTTCCCGTAGAGCAGGGTGACCTCCGAGCCCTCGTGCGCGGCGAGCACCGAGCCCGCGATGGACAGCATCGGCGTGATCCCCGAACCGGCCGCGAGCAGCACATGCCGTGCGGGAACGCCCAGTTCGGGGCTGAACAGGCCGGACGGCGGCAGTACCTCGACCCGGTCACCGACCGCCGCCTCGCGCACCAGCCAGCGCGAGAACAGCCCACCGGGCACCTCCCGGACGGCGATCCGCAGCGGTCCGCCGACCGGCGAGCAGATCGAGTACGAGCGGCGCTCGTCCGCGCCGTCCACGATCCGGCGGAGCGTCAGCGTCTGGCCCGGGCGGAACGCGAACTCGGGGGCCAGCTCCGGCGGCACCTCGAAGGTGACCGCGACCGCGTCCTCGCAGAGCGGCTCCACCGCCCCGATGGACAGCTCGTGAAAAGCCGGTCGGCGGACGGACATTCAGATCTCCTTGATCCGGTCGAAGGGCTCACGGCAACTGCGGCAGCGCCAGAGCGCCTTGCAGGCGGTGGAGCCGAAGCGGGACAACTCCTCGGTGTCGGCGGAGCCGCACTGCGGACAGTGCACCGACCGCCGGGTCGGCCCGAGCCGCAGCACACCCGGGCGGGCGGGCCCGGGCTGCGGTGGGGCGATCCCCGCCTCGGCCAGCTTGCGGCGGCCGGCCTCGGTGATCAGGTCGGAGGACCACGGCGGGTCGAGGCGCAGCCGGACCCGGACCTCCGGGTAACCGGCGGCGCGCAGCCGGGCGTCCACGTCGGCGGCCATCTCGGCGACCGCCGGGCAGCCCGAGTAGGTCGGTGTGAGCCAGGCCGTGACGGTGCCGCCCGCCTCCTCGACACCGCTCAGCACGCCGAGGTCGGCCAGGGTGAGCATCGGCAGCTCCGGGTCGGGCACGGCCGCCGCGATCTCCCAGGCGGTTCCCGGACCCGCGGTACCGGCGGGCGCGGTGTGCGTGGACGTTGCGGTCGCAGGCACGGTGGTCGCGGACGCGGTGCGCTGCGCCGGGTCGTGGCGCGAGGTCGCGGTCATCACCAGGTCGCCCCCGGGTGTGCGCGGGCCACCACCTGCAGTTCGGCGAGCAGCGGGCCGAGCGCCTCGGTGTGGACGCCGTCGCGGCCGGCCCGTCCGCCGACGTATGCCAGCTGCGGGGCCTGCGGCACGGTCAGCCGGGCCTCGGCGATCACCTCGCCGAGCTCCCTCAGCACGCCTTCGCGCAGCTCCGCCGGATCCACGCCGAGCCGCAGCTCCACCGGGTGCGGGGTGAACAGTTCCTCGAGCAGCGGCCAGAGGGCGTCCAGCGCCGTCTGCATCCGCCGGGCCGAGTACTCGGTGCCGTCGCCGAGCCGCAGCGTCCAGGCGGTGGCGTACTCGCGGTGGTAGGCCAGTTCCTTGACGCCGCGCGCCGCGACGGCCGCCAGCACCGGGTCGGCGTGGCCGCTGAGCCGCTGGTAGAGCGCGTGGCGGGCGGTGGCGAAGAGCAGCAGCCGGGCGACGCAGTGCGCGAAGTCGCCGTTCGGCGTCTCGACCAGGCGGACGTTGCGGAACTCGTGCTCCGCACGCCAGTACGCGTAGTCGTCCTCGGTGCGGCCGGTGCCGTCCACCTGGCCGGCCCGGGTGAGCAGCAGGCGGGCCTGGCCGAGCAGGTCGAGACCGAGGTTGGCGAGTGCGACCTCCTCCTCCAGCTCGGGGGCCCGGGTGCACCACTCGGTCAGCCGCTGGGCCAGGATCAGGGCGTCGTCGCCGAGCATCAGACAGTAGGTGCCGAGGTCGCTACCGTCGATCCCCGGCGGCAGCGCGGTGTCCACACCGAGCAGCGGGTCCGCGAAGCCCGTCCCGTACGCCCAGCGGGCCTCGCCCTCGGGCTCCGGGGACGCCTCGGAGAGGGTCAGGTAGACGTGGTCGTCGGTGGCTGACGTGCTGGTTCCATCGGTCATGGCGTGTGCTCCCCGTCAGATGTGCGGGACATCCTCGGGGATGTCGTAGAAGGTCGGGTGGCGGTAGACCTTGTCACCACTGGGGGCGAAGAACGGGTCCTGCTCGTCGGGGGCGGAGGCGGTGATGGCGTCCGAGCGGACCACCCAGAGGCTGACGCCCTCGTTGCGGCGGGTGTAGAGGTCGCGGGCGGCGAGCAGTGCCATCCGGTCGTCGGGGGCGTGCAGCGAGCCGACGTGCACATGATTGAGGCCGCGCCTGGGGCGCACGAACACCTCGTACAGCGGCCAGTCGGCCTTGGTCCCGCTCATCGTCCTGCCCCTTCGTCCTCGTCCCGGTGGTCGCCGGCCCCGCCGGCCCCGGCTTCCGCTCTGCGCTTTGCCGCGTACGCGACGGCCGCCTCGCGCACCCAGGCGCCGTCCTCGTGAGCGGCGCGGCGACGCTCGACTCGCTGGGTGTTGCACGGACCCTGGCCCTTGATCACCTGCTTCAGCTCGGACCAGTCGGGCTCGCCGAAGTCCCAGCTACCGCGCTCCTCGTTCCAGCTCAGGGCCGGGTCGGGCAGGGTGACGCCCAGGTGCTGGGCCTGCGGCACGGTCATGTCGACGAATCGCTGCCGCAGCTCGTCGTTGGTGTGGCGCTTGATCCGCCAGGCCATCGACTGGGCGGTGTTCGGTGAGTCGTCGTCCGGTGGGCCGAACATCATCAGCGACGGCCACCACCACCGGTCCACCGCGTCCTGCACCATCCGGCGCTGGGCGTCGGTGCCGCGCATCAGCGTCATCAGCAGCTCGTAGCCCTGCCGCTGGTGGAAGGACTCCTCCTTGCAGATCCGCACCATCGCCCGGGCGTACGGGCCGTAACTGCAGCGGCAGAGCGGCACCTGGTTGCAGATCGCCGCGCCGTCCACCAGCCAGCCGATCACCCCGACGTCGGCGAAGGTGAGGGTCGGGTAGTTGAAGATGGACGAGTACTTCTGCCGGCCCGAGATCAGCTTGTCGGTGAGCTCCGCCCGGTCCACCCCGAGGGTCTCGGCCGCGGCGTAGAGGTAGAGGCCGTGGCCCGCCTCGTCCTGCGCCTTGGCCAGCAGGATCGCCTTGCGGCGCAGCGAGGGGGCCCGGGTCAGCCAGTTGCCCTCCGGCTGCATCCCGATGATCTCGGAGTGCGCGTGCTGCGCGATCTGCCGGACGAGCGTCGCCCGGTAGGCGTCCGGCATCCAGTCCCGTGGCTCGATCCGCTGCTCGGCGGCCACCACCGTCTCGAAGTGCCCCTCCAGGGGCTGATCGACCATCTGCGGTGCCGACACTGCACCCACCTCCCGACTGACCGTTCGGTCGGCACCATTCTGTGCGTCGAGCCGAGGAATGACAAGAGATGGCGATCACCGGTGGTCTGCCCTGGCGTGATCTACGGCGTTCTGCTGCGATTTGCCATGGTCTGCCGCGTTTGGCAAGCGGTCGTTTGGCAACGACGGCTTGGTGATGGCCTGCGGTATTGGAGCAGGGAATCGGTCGCCCGACCACTTCGAATGGCGGGCCGAGTACCCCGGGGTGCGGCTCTGCTTGATCAGCTGCGTGCGCGACGACCGCGACGGCCCGCCGCCACGGTGGTGCAACGCCACTCACTCACGCAGTTGGTCAAGCGGAGCCTCACCCTCGGAGCAATGTCCGGCCGTCTCCGCGGCCGAACGACTGCCGCCGACTTCCGCAGGCCGCCGCCTCACCGCACGGCCGCCTCCGGGCAGCGGCGACGGCTACGGCCGCTCGCGCAGCCGGGGCAGCGGGACTGCGAGCAGCCCTGCCAGGAGGGCGATGCGCGGGGCGAGTTGGTCCACCCGGATGTGCTCGTCGCGGGCGTGCGGACCGGCCCCGACCGCGCCGAGGCCGTCCAGGGTCGGCAGACCGCGCGCACCCGCCAGGTTGGTGTCACCCGCGCCACCCGCCGGAGCACCGTCCAGCTTCTGGCCGAGAGCCGCGGCCAGCGACCGCACGTGCCGCAGCAGGGGGTTGCCCGAACGCTCCGGCCAGGCGGGGCGGCTGGAGAGCACCTCGGTCCGGACCCGGGCGCCCGGACGCAGGGCGGTGAGGTGGGCGAGGGTGTCGAGGGTGTTGCGCTGGGCCTCCGCGGTGGCGAAGCGCAGACCGAGTTCGGCCTCGGCCCGGCCGGCCACCACATTGGCCCTGGTGCCGCCGGTGATCCGGCCGGCGTTGAGTTCGGTACCCGGAAGCCTGGCGAGACTGCGCACCGCGACCAGCTGATCGACCAGTTCGTCTACGGCCGAAACGCCCTCGGAGGCGTGGTTGCCCGCATGCGCCTCACGGCCGGTCACGGTCAGCCGCACTCTGGTGCTGCCGCGCCGCGCGGTCTTGAGCCGGCCGTCCGGGTGCGGCGGCTCCAACCCCAGGACGGCTGCGGCCCCCGGCAGTTGGCGCTCCACGAGCTTTCGTCCGTCCGGGCTGCCGACCTCCTCGTCAGCGACCACCACCAGCCGGACCGGCCGGTGCGGCCGCTCGCCGAGATCGGCCAGCAGCGCGAACGCGCCTTCGAGCAGTGCCAGACCGGCCTTCATGTCCAGTACACCGGGACCACTGAGCAGTCCGTCCTCCTCCTGGACCGGCCAGTCCTGGAGCGTCCCGACCGGCCAGACCGTGTCGTGGTGGCCCACCAACAGGAGGTGCGGCAGGGTCTCGTCCCGGCCGGCCCAGGTGAGCAGCAGATGGTCACCGGCCGGCCCAGGCTCGCGACGGACCTCGGCCCCGGTGGCGCGGAAGCCGGCGGCCAACTCCTCGGCCAGGACGTCCAGCCGGGGTGCGTCTCCGGACGGCGACTCCATCCCGGCCAGATCGACGCAGCGGCGGCGGACCGCACCGGCCAGCGTACGGGCACGGGCGCTCAACGCCTGCGGAAGTCCGGGCAGCGCGGCCGTGCCGATGCACTCGCCGGCCGCTGCGGTGCCCTCGGTCCCGGCCGCGACACCGGCCGTCATCCCGGCCGTCGTCCCGGCCGTCGTGCCAGTCGTCGAGCCAGTCGTCGTGCCAGTCGCCGCCCCGGCGGTAGCCCCAACTGCCGCTCCGGGCACCGAAGGCCGTAGGACTGCCGTACGAGCGGACGATGCCGAGACCGCTGCCGTGGCGGCGGTGACCACGGCGGCACGGGGCGCTATCGGGCTCGAACTCGCGGACTTCGGGGCGGCCGCGCGCGCACCGCCACTGTCGGCCCCGCCGACCCGAACGCCTCGGGCACCGACCGGACGCGGGTGTGCTGCCGCGTACGCGCTCACGGTCTGCGGCCCGGCCGGACGGGAACTCCCGGGCCGGACACCCGAACCGGCCCCGGGTCCGGACTTCGCACCGGAACCGAAGCTCCCACCGGCACCGGCCCCTTGACCCGAGCCGTGCACGGAGCCGGGCGCGGGCCCGTGAGCCGGACCGGGAGCAGACCCGGCACTGGAGCTGGAACTCGGACTGGGGCCGCTACTCGGACTCATCGGACGCCTCCCCGATCGCCGCCGGTATAGCGGCACCGGCAGCCGCAGGCTCGGTCGGGCAACGCCGGTTGGTGCGACCTCGGGCTGGGCAACACTGCGTCCTCCTCGCTCGGTCCGGCAGCCCCGGGTGGACCCGGGGGCCGTGGACGGCAGCCCCCTGACCCATCGGTGCACTCGGGGCGCCGGTGCAGGGGAAGCCGAGAAGTGAGCCTAGAAGATTGGTTCGTCCCCTTGCGAGGTGCCCCGAGTACTGCGTCGCATCGGCCACCGGGCGAGGACGGCGGCCCGCCGGGGCGGTTCCCGGTCGGGCACGGAGCCCGGGCCTGGGCCAACGCACGAGCGCGGTCGCGGGATCGCGCCCACTTCCACCATGGACCTCCGTCGGCATCACTGCACAGCGAAGCCGCAACGCCCGGCCGATCCACGTCCGATGAGTGATGAGCACTCAGCGTTTGGTACCAGATCGGCGACCAGGGGAGGAACGACCGGCGCGTACCGCTTCACGCCGTTCCAGGACTTCGAGCCGGGCGCAACCGGCAGGCGGCAGGCGGCAGGCCCGGATTCCGGCGCGCGGTGTCACGGTCGGCAACGAACCGATGACTCATCGACGGCGATCGCGGCTGCCGACGGCCGCCACCTTACGACGGACCGCGCCCGGCAGTCGCCCCGCGGTCGACGGATGCCCGGGGTCGAGTGACGGGCGGTCGGTGGGTCCGGCAGCGGAGAACCTGTCCGGCAACGGACGCCTGGCAACCGGCGGCAGGCGGCAGGCGGCAGGCGGCAGGCGGCAGGCGGCAGGCAACGGTCGACCGATGCCCCATGGCCGATGACTGATGACTGATGACTGATGACGATCGCCAGATGTCGAATGACAGATATTGAAATCTGTCATTCGACATGCCATAGTCGATACCGCAGGCGGACTCCCGCCCGCATCCGATCCGCACCCGCACATCGCGCCCGCGCCCCCTCCGCACTTCCAGGAGCAGACTCCGTGAGCACCGCCCCCACCCGCGCCACCCTCGGCGCGAGTTCCTTCACCGCCTCCGCCCTGGGCCTTGGCCTCATGGGCATGTCAGACCTCTACGGCGCCGCCGACGAGGCCGAGAGCATCGCCACCATCCACGCCGCCATGGATGCCGGGATCACCCTGCTGGACACCGGCGACTTCTACGGCATGGGCCACAACGAGCTGCTGATCCGCGAGGCGCTTCGCGGCCACAACCGCGAGGACGTCGAGATCAGCGTCAAGTTCGGCGCCCAGCGCGGCCCGGACGGCAGCTGGCTCGGCATCGACACCAGCCCCGCAGCCACCAAGACGGCCCTGGCGTACACGCTGCGCCGCCTGGGCACCGACCACATCGACGTCTACCGCCCGGCTCGACTGGACCCGAACGTGCCGATCGAGGAGACGGTCGGCGCCATCGCGGAGCTGGTCAAGGCCGGCTACGTCCGCCACATCGGCCTGTCCGAGGTCGGCGCCGAGACCCTGCGCCGGGCCGCCGCGGTCCACCCGATCAGCGACCTGCAGATCGAGTACTCGCTGCTCTCCCGCACCCTGGAGGCCGAGGTGCTGCCAGCCGCGCGCTCTCTGAACATCGGCGTCACCGCGTACGGCGTGCTCTCCCGCGGCCTGCTCAGCGGCCACTGGACCAGCGACCGTGAGGTGAGTCCGGCCGACTTCCGCGGCCACAGCCCGCGCTTCCAGGGGGAGAACCTCAACCACAACCTCCGCCTGGTGGAGGCGCTGCGGGTGATCGCCGAGGCCAAGGGCGCCACCGTAGCCCAGGTCGCCATCGCCTGGGTCGCCTCGCGCGGTTCGGACATCGTGCCGCTGGTCGGCGCCCGCCGCCGGGACCGCCTGGCCGAGGCCCTCGGTGCGCTGGACGTCACGCTGACCACGGCCGACCTCGCCGCCATCGAGGCAGCGGTCCCGGCCGGTGCGGCCGCCGGCGACAGGTACGCTGCCGCACAGATGGCCCACCTCGACAGCGAGCACTGACACCGGTCAGGCCCGTACCGCGGCGAGCCACCGCCGGCCCGCAACCGCACTGAAGGACGTACCCCGCCGTGACCACGGACAGCGCACTCACTCCCGAGCAAATCCTGAGCGCGGCGGAGGACGTCCTGCGGCGGTTCGGTCCGGCCAAGGCCACCGTGGTGGACATCGCCCGCACGCTCGGTGTCAGCCACGGCAGTGTCTACCGGCACTTCCCCAGCAAGGCCGCGCTCCGCGAGGCGGTCACCCAGCGCTGGCTGGACCAGGCGCACCACACCCTGGCGGCGATCACCGCGGAGCGCGGCCCGGCCGTGGAGCGCCTGCACCGCTGGCTGGCGACGCTGTTCGCCGCCAAGCGCAAGAAGGCACTGGACGATCCCGAGCTGTTCGCGACCTACATGACGCTGGTCAACGAGCTCTCGGCCACCGTCGAGGCGCACATCGAGACGCTCACCACCCAGATCGCCACGATCATCCAGGACGGCATCCACCAGGGCGAGTTCCGTCCGACCCACGTGGCCACGGCCGCGCGCGCCGTCTTCCAGGCCACCGCCCACTTCCACGACCCGGTACACGCTGCCGAGTGGGCCGACCCGAAGTGCGAGACCGACTTCGAGGCCCTCTGGAACCTGCTCCTCACCGGCCTGCGCTCGCGCTGACACCCCGCGTCGGCGCCGGCACCCGCAAGCTCGCACCGGCCCCGGGCAGCCGGGAGCCACCGCTCGGCAGGCCCGCGCCTGCACCCGGGCCCGACACGGCCTGCGCCCGACACGGCTCCGCCCAACACGGCCTCGCGCCTGGCGTGGCCCACCGCCCTCCCGGAATCCAGTCGCGCGCGGCCGGGGCGAGCGGGCACGATGTCCCCCACCGAGTTGATCTCACATGGAGGATGACGTGCTTGCTCCCTGGTCGGCCCTCGACAGTCTGCGGGGCCTGGCCCTCGGCGACGCCTTCGGCGACCGCTGGTTCAGCGTGGACAACAGCGAGGCCGACGCCCGCCTCGCCGCCCGGACGGTCCGCGAGGCGCCGTGGCACTGGACGGACGACACCGCGATGGCGCTGGTCCTCTTCCAGCACCTGCTCCAGTACGGCGAGGTCAGGCAGTCGGAGCTGGCGCGGGCGTTCGCCGAGGCCTACACCGCCGACCCTGCACGCAAGTACGGGCCGTCGATGCACCAGGTGCTGCGGCAGATCCACGAGGGCGGTGACTGGCAGGCCATCACCTCGTCGATGTTCGGCGGCCAGGGCTCGCACGGCAACGGCGCTGCGATGCGGGTCGCGCCGCTGGGCGCCTGGTTCGCCGACGACCTGGACCGGGTCGCCGAGCAGGCCGAACTCTCCGCGCTCACCACGCACTTCAACCCGGAGGCGGTCTCGGGGGCGGTGGCGGTCGCGCTCGCGGCGGCCTTCGCGGCCCGCAGCCGGGGCGAGGTGGCACCCGACCGGGTCGAACTGCTGGGCCGGGTCGCCGAGTTGCTGCCGGATTCCGACGTGCGCTCGGGCCTGCGGATCGCGGCCCGGTTCCCGGCGGGCACCTCCATCCGGCATGCGGCGAGTGTGCTCGGCTCCGGGCTGCAGATCTCCGCGCAGGACACCGTGCCGTTCGCACTCTGGTGCGCGGCAGGGCAGTTGGACTCGCTGCCGGAGGCGATCTGGGACACCCTCGGCGGCTGGGGCGACATGGACACCACCTGCGCCATCGCGGCCGGCGTGGTCGCCGCCCGCACCGGGCTGGCCGAGGTACCGCCGAGCTGGACCGCGGCGCAGCAGGAACTGCCCGACTGGGTCCCGGTCGCGTGATCCGGTGATCGGCCGACAGGGTGGTGGGTCCGCGTCAGCGCGGACCCACCACCTCCGTCAGTCGCGGGAATTGCCGAAGAGCAGCCGGTAGGCGATCAGCAGCACCAGCGAGCCCGCGATCGCCGCGCCCCAGGTGGCGGGGTCGTAGAAGTGCTTGGCCACCGACCGGTGCAGGAAGGTCGCCGAGAGCCAGCCACCCACGAAGGAACCGGCGATACCGATCAGGGTGGTGCCGATGAGGCCGCCCGGGTCACGTCCGGGAAGCAGGATTTTCGCGATAGCCCCGGCCAGCAGGCCGAGGATGATCCAGCTGATGAATCCCATACGTCTCTCCAACCCTTCACCACGCCGCTCAGGCGCAGCCTTACTGCCAGCGAGGACGCGTCCGACCGCCGGTCGGTTCCCGCCCCGGTTCCCGCCGAGCCGTACCGGACCACCGCACTCGCCGCTCCCGGAGCCCGACCCGGCCCCCGCGCCCCATCCCGGGAACGAGCCCGGCCCCGAACCCGGACCCGAACCCCACCCCGGGCCCGATCGCCCGGGGGAAGCATGAGAGGGTCGGGCGCCCGGAGCGGCCGCGCGCGAGCAGCCGCGACCCGGCAGCCACGGGTGATCCGCCGCGGGCGGGCAGGCGAGGAGGAGGGCGGCGAGGCCATGACCACCGGACGGGTACTGATCGCGGACGACGACGCCGCCATCCGCCGCTCGCTGGAGCGCGGACTGCGACTGAGCGGCTTCACGGTGCTGGTCGCCGAGGACGGACCCGGTGCGATGCGCTTGCTGGCCGGGGCGGGGGCGGGGTCCCCACCGGACGTCGTGGTGCTGGACGTCTCGATGCCGGGCCTCAGCGGGATCGAGGTGTGCCGGGCGCTGCGGGCCGGGGGCGACGACACGCCCGTGCTGATGCTCTCGGCGCTGGACGAGGTGACGGACCGGGTCGCCGGGCTCCAGGCCGGGGCGGACGACTACCTGGTGAAGCCGTTCGCGCTGGAGGAGCTGGTCCTGCGGATCAGGGCGCTGCTCCGCCGCCGGACACCGGCGCCCACGGCCGGGCCGGCCGAACCGCCGCGACCGGAGGTGCTCCGCGCCGGACCGCTGACGGTCGATCCCGCCACCCGCCAAGTCTTCCGCGATGGCGTAGAACTCCAGCTCACCAGACGGGAGTTCGAGCTGCTGGTACAGCTGGTGCGGAACGCCGGGCTGGTGCTCACCAGGGACCAGCTGCTCGACCGGGTCTGGGGCTACGACTTCGAGGTCCGGACCGACGCCGTGGACACCTTCATCAGCTATCTGCGCCGCAAGCTGGAGGCGGACGGACGGCCTCGGCTGATCCACACCGTCCGCGGCGTCGGTTTCGTCCTGCGCCCGCCGAGCGTTCGGGAAGAACCCGGCCGTCCGGCCGCACCAGCGCCGGACGGCACCGGGCAGGCCGAAGGCACCGGGCAGGCGGTCGGCCGATGAGACTCTCGACCCGGATCGCGCTCTCGGTGACCGCCCTGGTGCCGCTGCTGGTGCTGGCCGCCGGGCTGCTGGTGCTGGGGCTGGTCGGCCGCGACCTGCGGCACCAGCAGGACACCCGGCTCCAGGACCGGGCCTCGCTGGTGAAGCCGGACGTGCGGGCGCTGCTCGCCGCCGACCAGGGCGGCCGACCCCAGGCCGAGCAGAACCGGCACCACAAGGTGCTCGCCGACACCCTCGACGCGGGGATCCGGGTGGCGGCGGCGGACGGCACGGTGCTCCTGACCGGCGGCCCGCAGCCCGCAGCCCCGGTGCGGCTGCCTCCGGCGACCGCGGGCGGTCCGGTCACCATCCGGGACAAGGCACGTGCCTGGCGGGTCCTGGCCGTCCCGGTGGACGGCCCGGCTTCCGGGACGCTCTGGCTGCTGACCCCGGCCTCGGCCACCGAGCCCGAACTCGCGGCGGTACGCCGGCGGGTGCTGCTGGTTGCCCTGGTCACCGCACCGGTCTCCGGCCTGCTGGCCTACGCCGTCGCCGACCGGACCACCGCCTCGCTGCGCCGGCTCAGCCGCCGGGCGGGCGAGTTGGACCCCGGAGCGGGTGCGGCCGGCTTCGCCGCCCAGCACTCCGGCGTCGCCGAGGTGGACGAACTCGCGCTCTCCATCGCCGGGTTGCTCACCCGCTACGAGGAACAGGCGGGGCGTACGGCCCAGGCGTTGGACACCGCGCGGTCGTTCTCCTCCGCGGCCTCGCACGAGCTGCGCACCCCGCTGATGAGCATGCGCACCAACCTGGACGTGCTGGCCGCGCACCCCGACCTGCCGGCCGAGGAACGCGACGAGGTGCTGGGGGACCTGCGGAGCGAGCACGCCCGACTGCTGGATCTGCTGACCGCGCTGCGCGCCCTGGCCCAGGGCGACCTGGTCGAGCTGACCGCGTTCGGCCCGCTGGACCTGGCCGAGTTGACGGACGCGGTGGCGGGCGAGACGGCGCGGCGCAGCCCGCAGGCCGAACTCTGCTGCGAGCTGCCGGCCGAGCTCCGGATCTTCGGCTGGGAGGCGGGGCTGCGCATCCTGCTGGTCAACCTGCTCAACAACGCGGTGGTGCACGGACGTTCGGCCGATTCCACGGTACGGATCGCGGTACGGCTGCGCACCGAGGGCGCGTTCGCGGTGCTCACGGTGGACGACGGCGGGCCGGGTATCCCGCCCGACGGGCGGGACCGGGTCTTCGCCCGGTTCCACCGCAGGCCGGGCAGCCCGGGTTCGGGACTCGGGCTGACCCTGGTCGCGCAGCAGGTGGCACTGCACCGGGGCGCGGTTTCGGTCGGGACACCGCCCCGGGGCGCGGGCTGCCGGTTCGAGGTCCGTCTGCCGCTGCCCGCCACCGACGCCCCGCCACCGCGTCTCCCCGTCCGCCGCGACTGGCTCTCGGGTCAGGACCGCGGCTCGGATCCACGCACCGGGGTCTGACCGGGCCTTCGTTCCCGGTACCGGCCGCAGCCCAGCCCGACCAGCGCGCCGAGAGCCTGCCAGGGCGTTCCCGGTACCGGCCGCCGCACGGATCCGACTCACAAGGAATCCACAAGAACCGTCGCTACCTTCCAGCCCGGCCGGTCCGCGAAGGGCCGGCGTCTCGTGGCACTGGAGGAGATTCAGCCATGTTCCCGAACCGCAAGGCCACCGCCGCACTCGGCGCGCTCACCCTGGCCGGCGCCCTGTTCGCCGCTGCCGCTCCCGCCCAGGCGGCGACCAAGCCGGCCCCGAAGGGGGACGGTGCGGTGGCCATCTGCAAGCGCCTGCCGCAGACCGAGAAGCGGCTCAGCGCCGCGATCACCCGGCTGAACGGTGACGCCACCGTGCCCGGTTCGATCGCCCGGATGGAGCAGCGGGTGGACAACGCCAAGTCGGCCGGCCACACCGAGATCGAGAAGTACCTGAGCGACCGGCTCGCCTACCGCAAGAGCCTGCTGCCGAACCTGCAGAGCCGCCAGACGGACCTCAAGTCCGTGGCGACCTGGTGCGGGGCGCACGGCCACGGTACGGCGGCGGGCCAGTGACCGTACGCCGCTCCGCCGCCACCCTGCTGGCCGTGCTGGCGCTCGGCTCGACGCCGCTGCTCACGGCCTGCGGACCGACCAGCGCCGCACCCGCGCCGACGGCCTCGGTGACGCCGGCGCCGGCGGACGGGGCGTCGGACGGCAGCGCGGACCCCCAGCTGAAGGACATGCAACAGAAGGTGGACGCCGCCGATAGCGCCGCCGCCCAGGCGGACGCGGACGCGACCAAGGACAACTGAGCCTGCGCGGCGCCGAGGTCCGCCCCGGCACCGCGTCAGCGCCTCTTCCGGCCGGCCTGCCCCGTCTCCCCCGGGGCAGGCCGGCCGCTTGCGGATGCCCGACCGCGTTCGGATACCGGCCCCGACTCGGCCGAGCAGGCCACGAGGAGCACCGTCGGTGGCGAGCGCGGCAGGGTGACCGCCAGGCGGTCCGCGCTTGACGCGCCGGGCCCGGCTCCGCGACGATCAGCCCATGGACACCGGCACCACCCTGGTCTGCCGCCTGCACGTCGATCTGCGACGCCAGGCGAGCGACATGTGTGCCCGCTGACCCGTCTCCCCGCCCTGTGACGTCTGCCAGGGCCTGAGCCGCGCTCTCGCCTCACCCTCTCTTCGCTCTCCTCCCGCCTGCCGTTCGGGTCCGCGCTTCCCCGTGCGCCCGTGTCCGGCAGGCTCCTTCGGCCTACCCGAGGATGCCCCATGAGCCTTGACCTCGCCCCTGCGCCCGCCGTGGCGCCGCCCGCCCCGAACGCCCAGCTCCCCCAGAGCACCCAGCCCTCCTCACCCGCCCCGCTCTCCCCGACCGCCCTGCGCGAGATCGTCCGAGAGCTCGCCGGGCAGCCCGACCGCTGGCTGCCCCGGGTCCGGCTGTCCGCCGAGGACCGCTGGTACGAACGGCTGGCGCTCACCGAGGATCACGAGGTCTGGCTGATCAGCTGGCTGCCGGGCCAGTCCACCGGCTTCCACGACCACGGCGGTTCGCGCGGCGCCTTCGTGGTGACGCTGGGCGAGTTGGAGGAGCTGTCACTGGGCGGGCCCGGGCAGGGACTGCTGGTCCGGCGGCTGGCCCCGGGCACCGCCCGGTCCTTCGGTCCCGAGTACCTGCACGACGTCCGGAACACCGGCGGCGGACCGGCGGTGACCATCCACGCGTACTCGCCGCCGCTGGCGTCGATGTCCCGGTACGAACTGCGCGCCGAGGGCCTGGCGCGCACCGCGCAGGAGGGGCCGGAGCAGTGGTGACCACGGTTGACGAGCTGGTCGAGCGCGCGCGGGCCGGGGTGCACCGGCCGGGCCCGCTGGAGGCGTACCGCGCGGCGGCCGCGGGCGCACTGCTGGTGGACATCCGCCCCGCGGCGCAGCGCGCGCGTGAGGGCGGCATCCCCGGTGCGCTGGTGATCGAGCGGAACGTACTGGAGTGGCGGCTGGATCCGACGAGCGGTCACCGCGTGCCGGAGGCAACCGGGCACGGGCTGGCGGTGATCGTGCTCTGCTCGGAGGGCTACGCGTCCAGCCTGGCCGCCGCCGGCCTGCGCGAGCTGGGGCTGTACCGGGCGACCGACCTGGACGGCGGTTTCCTCGCCTGGGCCGCCGCGGGCCTGCCGACCGTGGCCGGGACGGTCGAGGGCCCGGAGCACCGGAGTGCTCCTGCGCACCGGACCGGCGGGAATTCGTAACAGGGACAGGAAGGTTTGCACCCGCGCACGACAGGGAAAGCCGTGACGATCCGAAGATCAGTTCGAGTCGGACGCGCTCTGCCGTGTTCCGATATCCGCTCCAAGAACCGAACGGCGCCCAGGCGCCGAAGCTAGGATCCTTTCGTGATCAGATTCGACGGCGCCGCCAAGCGCCATCCCGACGGCACGATCGCCGTCGAGGGCCTCGACCTGGACATACCTGCCGGCCGCACCACGGTACTGGTCGGACCCTCCGGCTGCGGCAAGACCACGATCCTGCGGATGGTCAACCGCATGGTCGAGCCGACCGCGGGACGGGTGCTGCTGGACGGCACCGACGTCTCCCAGCTGCCCGCCGCCAAGCTGCGCCGGGGCATCGGCTATGTGATCCAGCAGGCCGGGCTCTTCCCGCACCGCCGCGTCATCGACAACATCGCCACCGTCCCCTATCTGCTCGGCTGGGACCGCAAGAAGGCCCGCGCCCGCGCCGCCGAGCTGCTCGAGCTCGTGGGCCTGGCGCCCGAACTGGCCAAGCGCTACCCCTTCCAGCTGTCCGGCGGCCAGCAGCAGCGGGTCGGCGTGGCCCGAGCGCTGGCGGCCGACCCTCCGGTGCTACTGATGGACGAGCCGTTCAGCGCGGTCGACCCGGTGGTCCGCGCCGGACTGCAGGACGAACTGCTCCGTCTGCAGGGCGAATTGAACAAGACCGTACTGTTCGTCACACACGACATCGAGGAGGCCGTCCGGCTCGGCGACCAGGTGGCGGTACTGCGCGAGCGGGGCCGGATCGCCCAACTCGCCGATCCGCACACCCTGTTGACCGAACCGGCCGACGAGGGCGTGGCCGCCTTCCTGGGCCGCGACCGCGGGCTGCGCGGCCTCGGGCTGCTCCCGGCCCGCACCGTCGCCGTCCGTCCACTCGGCGAGGGCACCCGGCAGGCCGGCTGGGAGCTGCGGCTGGACGCGGACGGGCGGCCGACCGGCTGGATCGACCTCGACCGTCCGGATGAGGACCCTCACCCCGCGCCGGTCTTCCACCCCGGAACCGACACCCTGCGCAGCGCGCTGGACGCCGCCGTCCTCTCCCCCGCCGGCGCGGTCGTCGCCGTCGACGCGAACGGCCGGGCGGTCGGCACCGCCGACCGGGCGGCGGTCCTCGCCGCACTGACCGGCGCCCCTCCGGCTCCGGAGCCCGGAAGCAGCCGAGGGCCGGTGAGCACCGATGGACGGTGAACCCCTGGTCCGCTGGTACTGGATCGGGGACCACCTCGGCTACCTGCGCGACCTCACCCTCGACCATGCGGTGATCTCCCTGGTCCCGGTGCTGATCGCGCTGCTGATCGCCGTTCCGCTGAGCCTCGCCTGTGCTCGCTTCCCCCGCATCTACCAGCCGCTCTCCGCCGTCTTCAACGTGGTGTACGCGCTGCCCTCGCTCGCGGTCTTCGTGGTGCTGATCCCGTACACCGGGCTGGCCACCCGGGCCACCGTGATGGTGCCGCTCACCTTCTACGCGCTCGCCGTACTGCTGCCCACAGCCGTGGACGGACTGCGCTCGGTGCCGGACTCCGTGCGGCAGGCGGCGACCGCCATGGGCTACGGCCCCTGGCACCGGCTGTCCGCCGTCGAACTCCCGGCCGCCGTCCCGTATCTGATGGCCGGGCTGCGGGTCGCCGCGGTGTCCAGCATCTCGCTGGCGGCGGTCGGCGCGCTGATCGGCCGGGGCGGCCTCGGCTACCTGTTCATCGACGGTTTCCAGCGCACCTTCCCCACCCCGATCGTGGCCGGCATCGTGCTGATCGCCGCGCTCGCCCTGGTCACCGACCTGCTGCTGGTCCTGGCCCGGCGGCTGCTGGCCCCCTGGGCCCTCCGGACGGGGGCCGCCCGGTGAACTGGATCGACTGGCTGCACACCTTCTTCACCGCACCCGACCGGCAGAGCGGGCCCAACGCGATCACCCACCGGGTCGCCGAGCACCTCGCCTTCTCCGGCGAGGCCCTGCTGTACGCGGCGCTGCTGGCGATCCCGCTCGGCCTGCTGATCGGCTACACCGGGCGCGGCGCCGTCGCCGTGACCGCGTTCACCGGCATCGCCCGCGCCCTGCCCACTCTCGGCCTGGTCACACTCACCGTACTGGTCGGCGGCGTCGGCGACACCGCCATCCTGCTGCCGCTGGTCGCGCTGGCCGCACCGCCGGTGCTGGTCGCCACGGTCGAGGGCATCCGGGGCACCGACCCCGAACTGCGGGACGCCGCGCTCGGCATCGGCATGACGGGCCGCCAGGTGCTCTGGCAGGTCTGCCTGCCCAACGCGCTGCCCGCCGTCCTCGCCGGCCTGCGCACGGCGGCCGTCCAGGTGATCGCCACCGCCACCGTCGCCGCGTACGTCGGCCTCGGCGGACTCGGCCGGTACGTCATCGACGGCCTGGCCACCCGCGACTTCCCAGCCACCCTGGGCGGCGCACTGCTGGTCGTACTGCTCGCCGTCGCCACCCAACTGCTGTTCGCCGGCCTGATCCGGTACGCGCTGCCGCGCGGCGTGCGTGCCCAGCGTGCGGCCGGTGCCACCGTCGCGCACAGCTCGTGAGACCGCCCGGCGGTCTGCTCGCCCACCGGACCATCTCCCGCACCGCGCCCGGCCGCGGGACCACGAAAGGGACCCCATGACCACCCGTCTACTCAGGACCGTCACCGCCGCCTGCCTGCTGCTCGGTGCGGCGGCCTGCTCCTCCTCCGGCAGCGGCAACCCGCTGGACTCCTCGGCCAATTCATCGGGCTCGTCAGGTGGTGGCGGGAGAACCGTGGTGGTCGGCTCGGCGAACTTCCCGGAGAACGTCCTGCTGGCCTCGATCTACTCGCAGGCGCTCAAGGCCAAGGGCGTCAAGGTCGAGGAGAAGTTCAACATCGGCAGCCGCGAGGTGCTCTACGGCCAGCTGAAGAACGGCAGCCTGACCGTCCTGCCCGAGTACAACGGCGCGCTCCTCGGCTACCTGGACGCCAAGAACACCGCCACCGGCACCGCGGCGGTCAACGCCGCGCTGCAGCAGGTGCTGCCGAACACGCTGGGGATCCTCGACTCGGCCGCGGCCGAGGACAAGGACTCGCTGAACGTCACCCAGGAGACCGCCGACAAGTACCAGTTGAAGAGCATCGCCGACCTGGCCGGTAAGGCCGGCGAGTTCACCATCGGCGGGCCACCGGAGTTCAAGTCCCGCCGCGAGCAGCAGTTCAAGGACGTCTACGGGCTCACCTTCAAGGAGTGGAAGCCCACCGGGGACACCACCGCCAACGCGCTCAAGGACGGCTCGGTCCAGATCGGCAACGTCTTCACCACCGACCCGAAGATCATCCAGTTCAAGCTGGTCTCGCTGACCGACCCGAAGAACCTCTTCAGCTCGCAGAACGTCACCCCGCTGGTCAACAAGGCCGGTCTGGACGCCACCGCCACCGGCGCCCTGAACGCCGTCTCGGCCAAGCTCGACACCCCGGGCCTGACCGCGATGATGAAGCGGGTCTCCGTCGACAAGGAGGATCCCTCGACGGTGGCCAAGGACTGGCTGAAGTCCAACGGCCTCGGCTGACCGCACCCGGCCGGGCCCCGCACCTCCGATTCCCGAGGTGCGGGGCCTCGCCGTTCTCCGGGACCAGGTGTCGACCGGGTGTCAGGTGCCTTGACAGCCGAGTGGTCCAGACCAAACATAGGCGATGTAGTTCCGACCGGGATGCACTGTGGGGGTGTGAACACCGGCCGGCCGTGCGCTCCTTCCGCACGCCGCACCACCCCTGCACCCGCGTCAGGCACCGTCGTGCCCACATCCGGGCGAACGGTCATCACCTTCACGTCTGTTGGAGCATCCATGCGCCTGAACAGATCCATCCGTGCACTGGTGGCCGCCTGTGCCGGCCTGGCCGCCGCGGTCGGGCTGACCGTCGCGGGCGGTACCGCCGCCCACGCGGCCACCCCGGCCGCCACCCCGCTGCCGCAGCACGTCTTCGCCCCGTACTTCGAGGCGTGGACCGGGGACAGCCCGGCGAAGCTGGCGAGCCAGTCCGGCGCCAAGTACCTGACCATGGCGTTCATCCAGGCCGCCGGCAAGGGCAGTTGCATCCCGTACTGGAACGGCGACACCTCGATGCCCATCGCCTCGGCTCAGTTCGGCGCCGACATCGCCGCCATCAGGGCGGCCGGCGGAGACGTGATCCCGTCCTTCGGCGGCTACACGGCCGACAACACCGGCACCGAGATCGCTGACAGCTGCACCGACGTGAACGCCGTCGCCGGCGCCTTCGAGTCCGTCATCACCGCCTACGGCGTCAGCCGGATCGACCTCGACATCGAGGACAACTCGCTGACCGACACCGCCGGGATCGACCGCCGCAACAAGGCGGTCAAACTGGTCGAGGACTGGGCCGCCTCCAACGGCCGCAGCATCCAGTTCTCCTACACCGTGCCGACCACCACCGGTGGACTGGCCGCCAGCGGGCTGAACGTGCTGCGCAACGCGGTGCAGAACAACGCGCGGATCGACGTCGTCAACATCATGACGTTCGACTACTACGACAACGCCTCGCACGACATGGGCAACGACACCCGGAGCGCGGCGACCGGACTCTACAACCAGCTGGCCAAGCTCTACCCGGGTCGGACGGCCGCACAGCTGTGGGGGTCGATCGGGGTCACCGCCATGCCGGGCATCGACGACTTCGGCGCGGCCGAGACCTTCACCACCGCCGACGCCGCCAACGTCTACGACTGGGCCACCGCCAAGGGCATCAACACCCTCTCGTTCTGGGCGCTGCAGCGCGACAACGGCGGCTGCGTCGGCACCGCCGGCAGCGACAGCTGCTCCGGGATCAGCCAGAACACCTGGGACTTCACCCATGTCTTCGCGCCGTTCAGCGGTGGCGGCACCGGCCCGGTGACCGACGACTTCTCGGTGGGGCTGTCCCCCGCCGCCGGTTCGGTCACGCCGGGCGGCAGCCTGCGCAGCAGCGTCACCACCGCCGTCACGGCCGGCTCGGCGCAGTCCGTCACCCTCGGCGTGAGCGGCGCGCCCGCCGGGGTCACCGCCAGCGTCAGCCCGAGCCCGGTGAACGCCGGGGACGGCGCCACACTCGACATCGCCACCACCTCGGCGGTGGCGCCCGGGACCTATCCGCTCACCGTCACCGGCAGCGAGGCCTCCAGCACCCACAGCGTCACCTACACGCTGACCGTGACCGGCTCCAGCGGCGGGGCCAAGGCCCTGGCCAACGGCGACCTGGAGAGTGGCAGCCTCAGCCCGTGGACCTGCCAGAGCGGCGGCGCGGCGGTCACCGCCCCGGTGCACTCCGGCAGCTACGCGCTCTCGGCGGCGGCCGGCCCGAACCAGACCGGCGAGTGCGACCAGACCGTCACGCTGTCCCCCAACACCAAGTACACGCTGACCGGTTGGGTCCAGGGCGACTACGCCTACCTCGGCGTCAGCGGCGACGCCACCGCCGGCACCTGGGCCTCGGCGAGCGGCTGGACCAGGCTGACCGTCCCGTTCACCACCGGCTCCACCGGTACGGTCACCGTCTACCTGCACGGCTGGTACGGCCAGGGCAGCGTCTACGGAGACGACTTCTCGATCGCGTAAGGGCCCTACTGGAGCAGCCCTTCGAGTTCTCGATCGCACAAGCGCGCCGGGAAACAGTCTCTCGGAGCCGGGGAGTCGCGCGGCTCCCCGCAACTCCGGGACCGCTCCACCTCCGGTCGCACAACTGGACGAGTGCTCTAGGATCCCGCGGTATGGACCAGGGGACGCAGGGCCCGTACCGGTGGGGGCAGCCGGCGGGTGAGCAACTCGTCGGGCACGGCGGCGAACCGAACTGGGCGGCGCTCGCCGACCGGCACGAGCAGGAGACCCGGCGGCGCAGGCAGCTGCCGGCGCGCGGGAAGTCCCGCTGACGCTACGCCGGTTCCTTCTTCCGCCACGGACTGCAGAGCGTGACGTAGCAGACGGTGGCGAGCACCGCGCAGCCCAGGACCACCACGCCGAGCAGCAGCGCCGAGGGCCGGCCGCCGGCGCTGCTGAGCGGAGCGACGACGGCGGCACACAGGAAGGTGCCGGTGCCGATCAGCGCGGAGGCCGAGCCCGCCGCGTGCGGGGCCATGGTCAGCGCCTGGGCGTTGGAGTTGGGCACCAGGATGCCCATGCTGGCCATCAACAGGAAGAGCGCGGGCCACACCCCGGGCAGGCCCAGGTT
This sequence comes from Kitasatospora sp. NPDC001175, assembly GCF_053598215.1. Taxonomy (NCBI): domain Bacteria; kingdom Bacillati; phylum Actinomycetota; class Actinomycetes; order Kitasatosporales; family Streptomycetaceae; genus Kitasatospora; species Kitasatospora sp. NPDC001175. The sequence continues at coordinate 121,557 of NZ_JBSFJU010000007.1, forward strand.
CCAGACGCCGGTGGTGAGGACGATCGCCGCGCCCGCCGTCCCGGCACCGCAGAGCCCGAGCAGCATCAGGGTGGGCGCCGGCAGCTTCCGTACCAGCAGTCGGCCGTTCAGCTGGGTGGAGCCCACCACCGCAACGGAGTTGGTGGCGAAGACCAGGCTGTACATCTGCGGCGAGATGGCGTACTCGCCCTGCAGCACCGAGGAGGAACCGCTGACGTAGACGAAGAGCGCGCCGAAGGCGAAGGTGCTGGTGAGCAGGTAGCCGAGGAAGTGCCGGTCGCCCAGCAGTCCGCCGATGGCACGGACAGTGCTGCCGATGCCGTCGGTGTGGCGGCGCTCGGGCGGCAGCGACTCGCGCAGCGCCAGCGCGGAACCGAGGGTGAGCAGCGCGCCGACCAGGGCGAGGGCGACGAAGGTGCCGCGCCAGTTGGTGAGGTGCAGCAGCTGGGCGCCGAGGACGGGAGCCAGGATCGGGGCGAGACCGGATACCACTCCGAGGGTGGCCATGAAGCGGATCATCGCCACCCCCTCGTACCGGTCGCGGGCGACGGCCCTGGCGATCACCAGACCGGCGGCCCCGCCGAGTCCCTGCAGGGCCCGTCCGGCGATCAGCAGCGGTACCGAACCGGCCAGTGCACAGACCACGGTGGCCAGGGTGTAGATGGCCATGCCGACCAACAGCGGAGGCCGCCGGCCGAGCCGGTCGCTGAGCGGCCCGAACAGCAGCTGGCCCGCTGCCATACCGAACATCGAGCCGGTGAGGGTGAGTTGCGCGGTGGCCGCGGTGGAACCGAGGTCGGAGGTGAGCGCGGGCAGCGCGGGCAGATAGAGGTCGGTGGTGAGCGGCCCCAACGCGGCCAGCCCACCGAGGACGACCACGGCACCCCGGCTCGGCGCCCCACCCAGCGGGTCGGTGGGCGCGGTCTCGCTGGTGGCGGCCCCGGAGGCGTCGGACGACTGGTCACCGGTGGCGCCCAAGGTCGGGCCTGGCATGGGGCTCCTCTGCGGTGGGACGGGTACGCCCCTAACCGCAGCAATGAGATGTCGGACTGTTCGTACTCCAGTCTACTTGAGTGAACGTCACATAATTCAAGGGTCAGTCGGCGGTCTGTCCCGCCTTGCGGGCCGCGATGACGACCTCGTCGTCCTGCCAGCCGTACAGCTCATGGCCGACCAGGGCCACGTTGTAGAGACCGCAACGAGCCGTCGCCCTGGCGGGTATGTCGCCGGGGAACCAGGACGCCTTGAGGTGCACCGCCCCCTGGGGGGTTCCCTCACTGCAGCCCGCGGGCAGCTTCCCGTCGGGCAGCGAGGCCTTCAGCAGGCGGTCCCCGCCGGTGGTGGACATCAGGTAGGAGACCCTGGTCGCGCCGTCCGGCAGCCAGGCGGGCATCGACTTGCGGTCGGCCTTCGCCGCACTTCCGGTGGGGTACGCGGCCTCCTGGCGATGCATGCTCTCCCGCAGTTCACCGGTCTTGGGCACCAGCATGACGGCCCCGACCGCCACACCTCCGGCGGCGATGACGCCCACGAAGGCCTTCCCCGCGAAACCCATGATGACGAACCTCGGTTCTCGTTCCCGTCTGCCCCTACCACTCCATCCTGACCGCCGCCGACGCCCGCGACGATCGGCATCAGGTACCGACCGCCCTCCACCTTTGGGCGTACCCACCGCTGGGACAACCCCCCGATCGGCCGCCGATCACCGACTCCGTCCCTGACCAAGGGATGACGGACCGCCGACGGCACTCCGTTCCCGCACTCCGCGGACGGTTCAATGCCTGCGACTGAACATCGCAACGGCAGGTCAACCGGCGGCCGCCCGAAAAGAGAAGTTCGGGAAAGCGTTCGCCGGATGGTTGCCCGAACGCGCATCTGCCGCCCCCTCGAGATATGTGACTCCCCCTTGGGATCGGGCCGACTGCGGTCAAGCCCGCCGTGCAGTTCTTCCGGTCGGTCTTCCGGTAATCCGTCCCGTTCTTCTTCCTGGTGTCCGCGTCCGGCTCGATGTTCCGATGTACGCGGTCAAGCGATGGGATTCCGCTGCGGTTCTCGTCGCTTGCCGCGCAGGGGCCGCGGCTTCCCCAGCGGAGCCACGTCCGCGGTGAGCGTATGTGACAGACCGTCAACCATCTTGAGGAAGGGTGATCTCCGCATGGCACGATCCAAATAGGCTGCTTGCGGCCGACGCGGTCTCCGGGGCGCTCTCGCCACGGCCGGCATCGCCACGGTCCTCCTCGCCGCGATGCCGGCGACCTCGGCCTCGGCCGCCGGGTCCAGCGTGGTGATCGAAAGCGGCGCGTTCCCCGGCTATGTGCTGTGCGCCAGTGCCACCGACGAATCGGTCTGGCTCAAGCCCAGCGACCGAACAGCCCCTACTGCTTGTGGAAGAGGCTGGGCCCCTCCTCCCAGTTTTCCCTGTACAACGCCGCCAAGGATCAGTACATGTCCTACACCGGTGGCAACGAGGGCGCCGTGGTGATGGAAGACCAGGACGCCTCGCCCATCGGCCCGAACGGCCAGCTGTGGTCCTGGGGTGGACAGAAGGACTGGGGGGCTTCCGCACTGCGGTCCTTCTGGGACAGCGGACAGAACGTCGACGCCAAGTCCCCGGACGGGTGGAGCATCCCCCGCACCGACGCGGTCCACACGCGTGGCTGGCGCCACGGCTTCCAGCGTGAACTGACCTGGAACGCGCGCCGCGTGGGCTGACACCCCCATCGGGTCCACGACCGGTTCGGGCCGGACGCAACACCCGGCCCGAACCGGTCCGAACGCGCAGAGAGCGGCTGCGGTGAGACCGGGGCGAACCGGCTGACCAGTCGCAACGAAGTTAGACCGACCGGCACTGCGTTCTCAGTCGGCGGGCCGGAACTCGTGGACGACCTCGATCGGGCCGACGATGTGGCGGTTGAACTCGGCGAGTTCCTCCGCCGGCACCCAGAGCTCCAGGATGGTCCGCCCGCCCGCCTGCTGGACGGGGTAGCGGGCGAGGAAGTCGCTCTCGACGTTGAACCTGGTGACGTAACCGACGCCCGACGCCGGGACGTTCCAGTCGCGTGCGATGCGAACGGCGTAGTCCTCGTTGAGTACCGGGTAGAAGATGGGCTGGTCCGGCAGCCTGGGCGGCCAGGCGCGCCACCCGGAGGCCGCGACGAGCGCCAGTTCCTCGGGGCCGGTGGGCCGCCAGAGCGTGGTGGTCTTCGGCGCGGTCATGGTCGGGTGCTCCGTTCGGTTGCGGCGCCGACCGCCGGTACGGCTTCGGCAAGGCGCCGACCGTACCGGCAGGAACTCGACCGTGCCCAGCGGTTTTGATGCTGACCCGCGTCAGCGGTAGGCCGCCTCGCCGGTGATCGCCTCGCCGAGCACCAGGGTGTGGATCTCGGAGGTGCCCTCGTAGGTGAGTACGGACTCCAGGTTGTTGGCGTGCCGGAGCACCGGGTACTCCACTGTGATGCCGTTGGCGCCCAGGATGGTGCGGGCGCTGCGGGCGATCTCCAGGGCGGTGCGGACGTTGTTGAGCTTGCCGAAGCTGATGTGTGCGGGCCGGCACTGCCCGGCGTCCTTGAGGCGTCCGATCCGGACCGCGACCAGGTACGCCTTCTCGACCTCCAGCATCATCTCCACCAGCTTCTGCTGGGTGAGTTGGAAGGCCGCGATCGGGCGCTCGAACTGGATCCGGCTCTTCGCGTAGTCCAGTGCGGTGGTGTAGCAGTCGCGGGCCGCGCCGACGGTGCCCCAGAGGATGCCGTACCGGGCCTCGTTCAGCGAAGAGAGCGGGCCGCGCAGCCCCTGCACGCCCGGGAGCACCGCGTCGGCGGGCAACACGACCTCGTCCAGCACCAGTTCGCTGGTCACCGAGGCGCGCAGCGAGAGCTTGCCGTGCACATCGCGGGCCGTGAACCCGGGGGTGCCCTTCGGGACCAGGAAGCCCCGGACGCCCTCCTCGGTCTGTGCCCAGACCACGGCGATGTCCGAGATGCTGCCGTTGGTGATCCACATCTTGCTGCCCGAGAGCACCCAGTCACCGCCCTTGCGGCGGGCCCTGGTCCGCATGTTGACCGGGTCGGAGCCGAAGTCCGGTTCGGTGAGGGCGAAGCAGCCGATCGCGCGTCCGGCGGCCAGTTCCGGCAGCCACTGCTGCTTCTGCTCCTCGGAGCCGAAGGCGTGGATGGAACGCATGGCGAGCGAGCCCTGGACGGAGACGAAGCTGCGCAGCCCCGAATCGGCGGCTTCCAGTTCCATGCAGGCGACGCCGTAGGCGACCGCGGAGGAGCCGGTGCAGCCGTAGCCGTCCAGGTGCATTCCGAGCACGCCCAGCTCGCCCAGTTCCGGGGCGAGTTCGCGCGCAGGGAAGACGCCGCGCTCGAACCAGTCGCCCACGTACGGCCGGATCCGCTCGTCGGCGAACTTCCGTACCGTGTCCCGGACCAGCCGCTCCTCGTCGGTCAGCAGCTCGCCGACGGAGAGCAGGTCGGCCGGGTCCAGGCGGGCAGGGGTCGTTGCCATTCGGGCTCCTCGGGACGGTGCGGGGGCGCGGCTGGGTGGGCCACGGCGACGAGTATCGCGCACGGGCGCGCGAGGAGGGTACGAGACGCTGCCCACACCCCCGATCCCGCCACCACCCGTTCCGGTACGGGCTCTTGACGCGGTCACGGCCAACTGCTTCGCTTCCTTGCACTGTTAGGAAACCTTCCTAATGCGCAACCGACAGGCTCGACGGACTCCCGGATGGTGACCCATGCGCTCGCGCACTCCACTCCGCCCGCTCCTCACCCTGGCGATCGCGGCCGCACTGGCCGGCGGCACCCTCGCCCTCGCCCCGACCGGCCAGGCGGCGACCCCTGCGGCCACCGACCCGATCGGCCTCAACGCCCCTTACGAGTACCTGGGTTGGGGCAGCCCGCAGAAGCCGGCCGACGTGATGGCGGCGACCGGCGCCAAGCAGTTCACGCTGGCCTTCATGCTCAGCGACGGCGGCTGCAACCCCAAGTGGGACGGCACCCGCGCGCTCACCGGCGGCGGCGACCAGAGCGCCATCAACGGCATCCGCTCCGCCGGGGGCGACGTGGTGGCCTCCTTCGGCGGCTGGAACGGCAACAAGCTGGGCGAGAAGTGCGGTTCGGCGGGCGCCCTGGCGGCCGCCTACCAGAAGGTCATCGACGCCTACCGGCTCAAGGCGATCGACATCGACATCGAGAACACCGAGGTCGCGAACGCCACCGTCCGCCAGCGGGTGATCGACGCGCTGAAGACGGTCAAGGCGAAGAACGCCGGCATCAAGGAGTACGTCACCTTCGGCACCACCCCGACCGGCCCGGACCCCGCCGGGCTCGACCTGATCCGGAAGGGCGCAGCCGCCAAGCTCGCGGTGGACGGCTGGACCATCATGCCCTTCGACTTCGGCCACCACAGCGGCTCGATGGGCGCGGTCACCACGACGGCGGCCGACGGACTGCAGAAGGCCGTGGCGAGCGCGTACGGGTACGACTCCGCGACCGCCTACCGGCACATCGGGATCTCGTCGATGAACGGGAGGACGGACGAGGCCGACGAGACCGTCTCCACCGGGGACTTCACCACCATCTACAACTACGCGACCGCCCACCACCTGGCCCGGTTCACCTTCTGGGCGGTCAACCGCGACCGCGCCTGTGCCCCGGGCGGCTCCGCCGGGGACTCGTGCAGCGGGATCGGTCAGTCGCCGTACGCGTTCACGAAGATCGTCGCCAAGTACCACGGCTGACAGTGAGGATGTTCGGGCACCCGGACGGCCGACGGCGCTCCCGGCGCGCTCAACGCCGGGCGCCGAGGGCCGCTTCGGCGAAGTTGTCCCAGTGGCCGGCCAAGGCGACCGGGATGCACACCCAGTCCCGCATCGGCCGGCCACCCGTCGGATCGAAGAAATGCGCCCCCGGCAGGTGCAGCGCCTCGGCCTGCGCGGGAGTGCCGTGGCCCAAGCGGCAGACCAGCTCACTCCGGTGGAGACCGGCGAAGGCCTTGCCGTCGGCGTCCTTCAGGCAGGGCATGCCGAACATCTGGGAGCGGGTGGCTCCGAGCGACGCCAGTTCCTCGGCGATCTCCTCGTAGCGGGCCGCCGGATCGGTTGTCTCGGTCATGCCGCCATGCTGCACCCCGGGGGCCCGCTCCGCCTCACGTCACGGCCATGCGGGCCCGGAGCGGGTCCGGGCGACCGGGGGAGCAGGCCGGGTCTCAGCTCCGGGTGGTGCGGTAGGCCGCGAAGGACTGGCGGTCGCCCGACCAGGCCGACCGGGGGACGGCCTTCTCCAGGCGGTCCAGGTCGGAGGCGGACAGCACGAGGTCCGCGGCGGCGGCGTTCTCGGTGATCCGGGCGGCCCGCCTCGTCCCGGGGATCGGCACCACGTCGCTGCCCTGCGCCAACAGCCAGGCGAGGACGAGCTGAGCGGGCGTCACCTCGCGCTCCGCGGCGAGCCGGCCGACCTCGACGGACATCGCCCGGTTGTGCTCCAGGCTGCCGCCCTGGAAGCGCGGGTCGGCGAGCCGGAAGTCGCCGGGTTGAAGGGAGTCGGGGCTGACGGCCCCCGCCAGGAAGCCCCGGCCGAGCGGACTGTACGGGACCAGGCCGATGCCCAGCCGGCGCGCGGTGGGCAGCACGTCGTCCTCGATGTCGCGCCACCACACCGACCACTCGTACTGGGCCGCGCTGATCGGGTGGGTGGCCGCCGCCCGCTCCAGCTCCTCGGGGCTCGCCTCGGACAGCCCCAGGTGGCGGACCTTGCCCTCCGCGACCAGCTCCGCCATGGCGCCGACGGTCTCCTCGATCGGCACCTGCGGATCGATCCGGTGCTGGTAGTACAGGTCGATGTGGTCGACCCCGAGCCGGGCCAGCGACGCCTCGCAGTACCCGCGGACGTTCTCCGGCCGGGCGTCGACCCGTACGCCGTCCTCGCCGCGGACGATCCCGAACTTGGTGGCCAGCACCACCTTCTCCCGCCGCCCGGCGAGCGCCCGGCCCAGCAGCTGCTCGTTGTGCCCGCTGCCGTAACTCTGTGCGGTGTCGAGGAAGTTGACACCGAGATCGATGGCGTGGTGCACCGCGGCGATCGACTCCGCGTCATCGGCCGCGCCGTAGCCCTGGGACAGGCCCATGCATCCGAGGCCGATCGCGGAGACGGTGAGGCCTTCCGGCCCGAGGCTTCGTGTGTTCATGAACACCACGGTAGGCACTGCCTAGACTGGTATCCAGATGGTGTTTTTCCTAGTAACGGAAGTGCCAGGATGTCCTATTCCGCTATCCGGGCGCGGGAGTTGGGGGATCTGCTCCGATCCCGGCGCGAGCGGCTCCAACCCGCCGACGTCGGCCTGCCGGCCGGGTCCCGGCGCCGCACCCGGGGCCTGCGCCGGGAGGAGGTCGCCCAGCTCGCGGCGATCTCGGCGACCTACTACACCTTCCTTGAGCAGGGCCGCGAGCTGCGTCCGTCGCGCCAGGTCCTCGACGCGCTCGCCCGGGCGCTGCGACTGAACCCGGCCGAGCGCGCCCACGCCCACGAGCTCATCCACGGTGCCCCACCGGCCGGCCCGGCCGGCGTGGTCGAGGCGCTCTCACCCGCCGTCGTCTCGCTGGTCGACCGGCTCGACCCCTGTCCGGCCTATGTGACCGGACGGTACTGGGACGTGCTGGCGTCCAACCGGGCCGCCCGGGCGCTGTGGACCGACTGGCCCACCCGGCCGCCGCAGGAGCGCAACATGCTCTGGTGGATGTTCACCGACCCCGCCGCCCGGGAGATCCTGGTCGACTGGGAGGCCGTGGCCTCCGCACTGCTGGGCCGGTTCCGCACGGCCTCGGCCCGGCATCCGGGCGATCCCGGCTTCACCGGGCTGCTGGAGCGGCTGCGGGCGGCCAGCCCCGAGGTGCGGGAGTGGTGGCCGCAGCACCGGGTGGTACCGCTGGGTTCCGGCACCAAGCGGCTGCGCCACCCCGTTCTCGGCGAGATCGAGTTCCGCCATGTGGTGCTCCAGCTCGCCGACGATCCGGAGCACAAGCTCGTCACCTACGAGGCCGACGAGGCGGACCAGGCCCGGATCGCCGAGCTGGCCGGGCGGTAGTCGGCCCCGTGGCGGCCCGCGGCGGGGGTCCGCCGCGGCACGACCGGCCATGCGGAAATACCTCGGCCCGCCCGGAGGCTCTCATGATCAGAGCCGGCAATCAGGGAGGTGTCCCACCATGGGTGGCGAGCAGGAGTACCGCGTCGAGCACGACTCGATGGGCGAGGTCCGGGTCCCGGCCGCGGCGAAGTGGCAGGCGCAGACACAGCGGGCGGTGGAGAACTTCCCGGTGTCCGGCCAGCGCCTGGAGCGCGCCCATATCGAGGCCCTGGCGCTGATCAAGGCGGCCGCCGCCAAGGTCAACGCCGAGCTCGGTGTGCTGGACCTGCCGACGGCGAAGGCGATCCAGGAGGCGGCCTGCGAGGTCGCCGCGGGGCGGTGGGACGACCAGTTCCCGGTCGACGTGTTCCAGACCGGTTCCGGTACGTCCTCCAACATGAACGCCAACGAGGTGATCGCCACCCTGGCCGGCGATCGCCTGGGCCACCCGGTGCACCCCAACGACCACGTCAACGCCAGCCAGTCCTCCAACGACGTCTTCCCCTCCTCGATCCACATCGCCGCGACGGCGGCCGTCGCCGGCGACCTGATCCCGGCCCTGGAGCAGCTCGCGGCGGCGCTGGAGCGCAAGTCCGCCGAGTTCGCCGAGGTGGTCAAGTCGGGCCGCACCCACCTGATGGACGCCACCCCGGTCACCCTGGGCCAGGAGTTCGGCGGCTACGCGGCGCAGGTGCGGTACGGGATCGAACGGCTGGCCGCGACCCTGCCCCGGGTGGCCGAGCTGCCACTGGGCGGGACGGCCGTCGGCACCGGCATCAACACCCCGCCCGGGTTCTCCGCCGCCGTGATCGCCGAGGTCGCCCGGGCCACCGGGCTGCCGCTGACCGAGGCGCGCAACCACTTCGAGGCCCAGGGCGCCCGGGACGGCCTGGTGGAGCTGAGCGGCCAGCTGCGCACCATCGCGGTCGGCTTCACGAAGATCGCCAACGATCTGCGCTGGATGGGTTCCGGCCCGCGGACGGGCCTGGGCGAGATCAACCTGCCGGATCTCCAGCCGGGTTCCTCGATCATGCCGGGGAAGGTCAACCCCGTGCTGCCCGAGGTGGTGCTGATGGTCGCGGCCCAGGTGATCGGCAACGACGGGACGGTCACCGTCGCGGGCGCCAGCGGCAACTTCGAGCTGAACGTGATGCTCCCGGTGATCGCCCGCAACCTGCTGGAGTCGATCCGGCTGCTGGCCAACAGCGCCCGGCTGCTGGCCGACCGGGCGGTGGACGGCATCACCGCCAACGTCGAACGGGCCCGCGAGTACGCCGAGTCCTCACCCTCCGTGGTGACCCCGCTGAACCGCTACATCGGCTACGAGGAGGCCGCCAAGGTGGCCAAGCAGGCACTGGCCGAGCGCAAGACCATCCGGCAGGTGGTGGTGGAACGCGGCTACCTGGCGGACGGCCGACTGACCGAGGCTCAACTGGACGAGGCGCTGGACGTGCTGCGGATGACCCGCCCTTGACCGGCGCGCCCGGGGTGTGAACGGCGTGCGGGCCGGCCACCGAGGCGACCGGCCCGCACTTGCGCGTTGCGCTGCCCCGGTGCCGTCACCGGCTCTCGCTCCTGGGCACCCGCGGAGCGGCCGTGCGGCCGTGCTGACGTCCGGCCTTCAAGCCGCCCAGGGCCCGCGCGCCGGCGATGGCCGCGAGCGCGAGGCAGAGCATCACTGCGCCAGTGATCACGTTGGCGAGAATCGACCGCATGATCGCTTCGTGGCCAGCCATCGACCAGGGAGCGATGATCGTCCAGACACCGATCACCGCGGCGGCCCAGGCCCGGGCGTGGGTCCGCTCGTAGGCCGAGCCGAAGCCCGAAATCAGCACCGCGAAGGCGAGACCGAGCACCAGGTTGTTGATGGTGAGTGCGTGCAGGGGGGTGAACCCGACCACCCACGGTGACACCGCCAGGAACAGACCGGCCAGAGTCGCCAGCGCCTCGATGCTCTGCGCTTTCGGTGTTGCCACGACTCTTTCGGACTGCTCATGCAACTCCAGGATGTCCGGATGGTGCTCCATCCCCATCGGCAGCTGAGTTGACACCGGGACCACCTCCTAGCTCTGGGCCACGGCCGATCCGCCTGGCCACTATCCATTTTGTGGCAGGAATAACAGTTTGTCCCGATTTACCACCCGACCGGATCCATCTTCGGGGCCACCCGCAGCGCCCTGGCCATCAAGGATCGGCGCCCCCACGCGCCTCCTGACCCGCCTTTCCGAGCGAAGGTCCGAGCGGCCCGACAACGGCGTGATTCGTGAGCTGCGTCTCACCGGGGCTGGGCACCATTGCCTATGCAACTCGTTGCATAGAAGGATGCGGGCATGGCACTGGAGCACGCGATCCTCGTCTCGCTGCTGGAGCAGCCCGGCTCGGGCTATGAGCTGGCCAGGCGCTTCGACCGCTCGATCGGGCGCTTCTGGACCGCCACCCATCAGCAGATCTACCGGGTACTGCGGCGGATGGAGACGGACGGCTGGGTCGCCGTGGAGGCGGTGGCCCAGGACGCCCGGCCGGACAAGAAGGTCTACTCGGTCGCCGCTCCCGGCCGCTCGGCGCTCGGCGCCTGGCTGCGCGAGCCGGTGGAGCCGGAGACCGTCCGCCACGAGCTGGCCGTGAAGATCCGTGCGGCCGCCTTCGAGGACCCGGGGGAACTGATCCCCGAGGTCGAGCGGCACCGGGAGAGCCATGCGGCCCTGCTGGCCCGCTATCTGACCGGCGAGCAGCGGGACTTCCCCGACCCGTCCGCGCTCGACGCCCAGCAGCAGCTCCAGCACGTGGTGCTGCGCGGCGGCATCGAGTACGAGCGGATGACCCTCGCCTGGCTGGACGACGTCCTCGCCACCCTGCACCGCCTGCACCGCCACACCGACTGAACCCTCGACTCCCAGGGACTCACACCATGCTGTTCAACCCGCGCACGTACGACCCCGCGCAGTTCGACGACACCACCCGCCGCCTGCTGCGCGCGACCGTGGACTGGTTCGAGTCGCGCGGCAAGAAGGCGCTGATCGACACCTACATCGACCGCGCCTGGTACGGGGACTTCCTCGAGTTCGCCGCCAAGGAGGGGCTGTTCGCGGAGTTCCTGACGCCGTCCTCGGCGGACGGCACCAAGCGCTGGGACACTGCTCGGATCGCGGAGCTGAACGAGATCCTGGGCTTCTACGGCCTGGGCTACTGGTACACCTGGCAGGTCACCATCCTGGGCCTGGGACCGGTCTGGCAGAGCGAGAACGAGGCCGTCCGCGCGCGTGCGGCGAAGCTTCTGTCGGAGGGTCACGTGATGGCCTTCGGTCTCTCCGAGCGCACCCACGGCGCCGACATCTACTCGACCGACATGATCCTCACCCCGGACGGCGAGGGCGGCTTCACCGCGACCGGTTCCAAGTACTACATCGGCAACGGCAACGTGGCCGGCCTGGTCTCGGTCTTCGGCCGCCGCTCGGACGTGGAGGGACCCCAGGGGTACGTCTTCTTCGCCGCCGACAGCCGGCACGAGGCGTACCACCTGGTCAAGAACGTGGTGAACGCGCAGATGTACGTCAGCGAGTTCCGCCTGGAGAACTACCCGGTGCGGGCCGAGGACGTCCTGCACACCGGCAAGGCCGCCTTCGACGCCGCCCTGAACACCGTCAACGTCGGCAAGTTCAACCTGTGCACGGCCTCCATCGGCATCTGCGAGCACGCGATGTACGAGGCCGTGACCCACGCCCACAACCGCGTGCTGTACGGCCGGAAGGTCACCGAGTTCCCGCACGTGCGCCGGGAGTTGACCGACGCGTACACCCGCCTGGTGGCGATGAAGCTGTTCAGCGACCGCGCGGTGGACTACTTCCGTTCCGCCTCGGCCGAGGACCGCAGGTACCTGCTGTTCAACCCGATGACCAAGATGAAGGTCACCACCGAGGGCGAGAAGGTCATCGACCTGATGTGGGACGTCATCGCGGCCAAGGGCTTCGAGGCGGACACCTACTTCGACAAGGCCGCCCGCGACATCCGGGGCCTGCCGAAGCTCGAGGGCACCGTCCACGTCAACCTGGCCCTGATCCTCAAGTTCATGGCCAACTACCTGTTCAACCCGGCCGAGTACCCGGCGGTGCCGACCCGGCTGGACGCCGCCGACGACACCTTCCTGTTCCAGCAGGGCCCGGCCCGCGGCCTGGGCGCGATCCGCTTCCACGACTGGCGCACCGCCTACGACGCGCACGCGCACATCCCGAACGTCGCCCGCTTCCGCGAGCAGGCGGACGGCCTGTGCACGCTGCTCGCCACCCACGCGCCGGACGCCGCCCAGCAGCAGGACCTGGACTTCCTGCTGGAGATCGGCCAGCTGTTCGCACTGGTGGTCTACGGCCACCTGGTGCTGGAGCAGGCCGAGTTGACCGGGGTCGACGACGACCTGCTCGACGGCATCTTCGACTTCCTGGTCCGCGACTTCTCCGCCCACGCCACCGAGCTGCACGGCAAGAGCTCCACCACCGAGGCGCAGGCCGCCTGGGCGCTCGCCCACGTCCGCCGTCCGGTCGCGGACCCCGAGCGCGCCGAGCGGATCTGGCAGACGGTCGCCGCGCTCAGCGGCACCTACGAGATGCAGCCGTAGCCGGACGCGGTCGTAACCGCGCCCGGAGGCCCACGGCCGGTCCCCGAATCACCGCAGGCCCCGGGGACCGGCCGCGCTCGTTGCCCGCTCAGTCCACCGGCACGGCGGCTCCCGCCGGGCGCCCGGCCGGGTGCGGGCGGAGGTGGTCCACGGCGAGGCTGCCGGGGCCGGTCACGGCGATGGCCAGGAAGGCCCAGCAGAACAGCGCCGCCGGTTCACCGCCGTTCTCGATCGGCCACAACGCATGCTCCTGGTGCACGCTGAAGTAGGCGTACGCCATGGAACCCGAGCAGAGCAGCGCCGCGGACCGGGTACCCAGCCCCAGCAGCACCAGCACCCCGCCGACCAGCTGGATCAACGCGGCCCACCAACCCGGCCACTGGCCGACCGGGACGGCCCTGCCGTGCGCACCGCCCAGCACTCCGAAAAGGCTCGCGGCGCCGTGGCAGGTGAAGAGCAGGGCGATGACGACGCGGAACAGCGCCAGGGTGTACGGCCTGGCACGGTCGGCCAGGGCGCGGGGATCGAAGGACATCGAGTTCTCCTCGGTCGGCGGCCGACCGGACGACCGGCACGGGCATCGGACGGACCCGGCAGCGGCCCACTCCGGTACCGGCGCGTATGAACGCACTGCGTGACGTACCGCTCGCCTGCAGCCAGCGGCATCGCTTGACGTGCTGCGCTCAATTCTGACGGTGCCTCACCACATCGAGCCAGGCCCGCACCCTATGAGGTTCCTCAGAATCCCGGCGACCCCGCCGGCTCCAGTCCCGGCCCCGATGACCGAGAGCACTCCCCCGCCCGCCGCCGTACCGTGGAAACGGGCCGGGGAGCCGATATCGCACGCCGGTAGCGGAGGGCAAGGCTCAGCCGATTCACTAGGCAATCTGCCCAGTGAGAACCGCGATCCCCTACTCATCTTGCACAGATTGATCAGCCGGAAATCCCACTGTTGCCCACCGGCCCGGGCGGGAGCAAGCTCTGCGCACAACCGCAGGCACCCACTCCCCCTGACCTGCGGAAGCCTCAACGTGGAGGAACACCGATGACCGCCAACGCCGTTGAACTCACTCCCGAGGAACTGGACGCAGGCCTCGACGCGGAGCAGCTGCGCCGCCTGGTGGGGCTGGTCGAGCACGACTCGGCCGGCGACCCGTTCCCGGTCATCGCGCAGGACGCGATCGTCTTCGTGGTCGGCAACGCCACCCAGACGGCCCACTACTACCAGGCCGTCTTCGGCATGGACCTGGTCGCCTACTCGGGCCCGGAGACCGGCCGCCGGGACCGCAAGTCGTTCGTGCTGCGCTCCGGCTCGTGCCGCTTCGTGATCGAGGGCGGCGTCGCCCCGGACAGCCCGCTGCTGGACCACCACCGCCGGCACGGCGACGGCGTGGTCGACCTGGCGCTGGAGGTGCCGGACGTCGACAAGTGCATCGAGCACGCCCGGGCCCAGGGCGCGAAGATCCTGGAGGAGCCGAACAACGTCTCCGACGAGCACGGCACCGTCCGGCGCGCCGCCATCGCCACCTACGGCGAGACCCGGCACACCCTGGTCGACCGCTCCCAGTACCACGGCCCCTACCTGCCGGGCTACGTCGCCGCCGAGACCAAGGTGACCCGTCCCGAGGGCGCCCCCCGTCGGCTGTTCCAGGCGCTGGACCACGCGGTCGGCAACGTCGAACTCGGCAGGATGGACGAGTGGGTCGCCTTCTACAACCGGGTCATGGGCTTCGTGAACATGGCCGAGTTCGTCGGCGACGACATCGCCACCGAGTACTCCGCCCTGATGAGCAAGGTGGTCGCCAGCGGCAACCACCGGGTGAAGTTCCCGCTGAACGAGCCCGCCATCGCCAAGAAGAAGTCGCAGATCGACGAGTACCTGGAGTTCTACGGCGGCCCCGGCTGCCAGCACCTGGCGCTCGCCACCAACGACATCCTGACCACGGTGGACGTGCTGCGCGCCAACGGCGTGGAGTTCCTCGCCACCCCCGACTCCTACTACGACGACCCGGAGCTGCGCACCCGGATCGGCAAGGTGCGGGTCCCGGTCGAGGAGCTCAAGAAGCGCCACATCCTGGTCGACCGCGACGAGGACGGCTACCTGCTGCAGATCTTCACCAAGCCGCAGGGCGACCGGCCGACGGTGTTCTTCGAGTTCATCGAGCGGCATGGATCGTTGGGCTTCGGGAAGGGCAACTTCAAGGCGCTCTTCGAGTCCCTGGAGCGTGAGCAGGACAAGCGCGGCAACCTCTGAGCCGCGGCACCCGAGGGAGATCCGACCATGGCGCACTACCGGCAGCTGGGCAACATCCCGCGCAAGCGGCACACCCAGCACCGCACCCCCGACGGCGGGCTGTACTACGAGGAGCTGATGGGCGAGGAGGGGTTCTTCTCGGACTCCTCGCTGCTCTACCACAAGGGCATCCCCTCGGCGATGGTGGACGCCGTCCCGTGGGAGCTGCCCGACCTCGCCACCACCCCGAACCTGCCGCTCAAACCCCGGCACCTGAAGCTGCACGAACTGTTCCCGGGCGAGGAGTGGAAGAACACCGACGCCGTCACCGGGCGCCGCCTGGTCCTCGGCAACGGCGACGTGCGGATCGGGTACGTGGCCGCCGGTGCGCCGAGCGCGCTCTACCGCAACGGGCTGGGCGACGAGTGCGTCTACGTGGAGTCGGGCACGGCCACGGTGGAGACGGTCTTCGGCTCGCTGAAGGTCGGCCAGGGCG
The DNA here is from genome assembly GCF_053598215.1 of Kitasatospora sp. NPDC001175. Lineage (NCBI taxonomy): Bacteria > Bacillati > Actinomycetota > Actinomycetes > Kitasatosporales > Streptomycetaceae > Kitasatospora > Kitasatospora sp. NPDC001175. The sequence continues at coordinate 137,022 of NZ_JBSFJU010000007.1, forward strand.
ACTACGTGATCATCCCTCGGGCCACCACCCACCGCTGGGTGCCGACGGGCGACGGCCCGCTGCGGGCGTACTGCATCGAGGCCAACAGCCACATCACCCCGGCCCGGCGCTTCCTCTCCAAGTACGGCCAGCTCCTCGAGCACGCGCCGTACTGCGAGCGCGACCTGCGCGGTCCCGTCGGCCCGCTGCTGGTCGAGGGGACGGACGTGGAGGTGCTGGTCAAGCACCGCGGCCCGAACGGGGTGGGCGGCACCCGGTACGTGCTGCCGCACCACCCGTTCGACGTGGTGGGCTGGGACGGCTGCCTCTACCCGTACGCGTTCAACATCGGCGACTACGAGCCGATCACCGGGCGGATCCACCAGCCGCCGCCGGCCCACCAGGTCTTCGAGGGCAACAACTTCGTGATCTGCAACTTCGTACCGCGCAAGGTGGACTACCACCCGTTGTCCATCCCGGTGCCGTACTACCACTCCAACGTGGACAGCGACGAGGTCATGTTCTACTGCGGCGGCGACTACGAGGCCCGCAAGGGCTCGGGGATAGGGCAGGGCTCGATCTCGCTGCACCCCGGCGGGCACACCCACGGACCGCAGCCGGGCGCGTACGAGCGCAGCATCGGCGCGGAGTTCTTCGACGAACTCGCGGTGATGGTGGACACCTTCCGCCCGCTGGAGCTCGGCGAGGGCGCCACCGCGAGCGAGGACCCGGGCTACGCCTGGACCTGGTCGGGCGGACGGGGGCCGGCCCGGTGACCGCCGTTCCCGCGCTGTTCCGGGGGCTGTTCGACGACGCGGCGGTCTTCCCGCCGGGGGACATGCCGCTGCCCGAGGCGGTGCCCGCCCACCGGGCGCACCGGGCCGCGTGGTACGCCGAGGCGGTCGGCCCGTTCCTCTGCGGAGCGGGCCGGCTGGCCGAGTTGACCGCGCTGGACCTGTCCGGGGTACCGGTCGTACTGGTGCTGCCCAGCGGGGTCGCCCAGCTCGGGCCGGCCCTGGCGGCCCGCCCCTCGGAGGTGGACCTGGTGTCGGTCGAGGTGGCGGCGACCACACCCGTCCGGGAGGTGGTGGCCGCTCTCGACGGGCAACTGCCCGAGGGGGTCACGGCGGCGGTCGAGATCCCGCGCGACGGCGGCGGCCTGGCGCGGTCGCTGGACGCGCTGGCCGGGACGCCGTACCGGGCGAAGTTCCGCACCGGCGGGCTGAGCTCCGAGGCGTTCCCCACCGAGGCCGAGCTGGCGGCCTTCGTCACCGGCTGCGCCGAGCGAGGGCTGCCGTACAAGTGCACGGCGGGGCTGCACAACGCCGTCCGGCACACCGATCCGGCCACCGGCTTCGAGCACCACGGCTTCCTGAACGTGCTGCTGGCGGCCGGGGAGCCGGAGCGGGCCGGCGAGCTGCTCGCGGAACGTTCGGGCAAGGCACTCGCCTCCGCCGCCACTGATCTGACGGCTGTTCAGATCGCCCGGATCCGCGGTTCGTTCACCGCCTTCGGCACCTGCAGTATCGTCGAGCCGCTCGCGGACCTGGCCGAACTCGGCCTGCTGGAAACCCCTTTGGAGAACCGTTGACCACCACCTGGCTCGCCGTGCCGCAGGACTCGCCGTTCGGCCCGGCCAACCTGCCGTACGGCGTCTTCACGGCGCCCGACCAGCCGGGCCGGCGCCGGATCGGCGTCGCCATCGGCGAGTTCGTACTGGACCTGGGTGCCGCCGCCCGCGCCGTGGGCGAGCCGTCGGTGCTGCTGGACGCCGACTCGCTCAACCCGCTGCTGGCGGCGGGCCGTCCGGTCTGGACCCAGGTCCGTGCCGCACTGACCCGCTGGCTCGGCGACGAGTCCTACCGCTCCGCGCTAAGCCCCTGCCTGCTGGAGCGCGACGGGGTCGAACTGCACCTGCCGTTCGAGGTCGCCGACTACGTCGACTTCTACGCCTCCGAGCACCACGCGAGCAACCTCGGCCGGATCTTCCGCCCGGGTTCCGAGCCGCTCACCCCCAACTGGAAGCACCTGCCGATCGGTTACCACGGCCGTGCGGGCACGGTGGTGGTCTCCGGCACGCCGGTGGTCCGGCCGCACGGCCAGCGCAAGGCGCCCGCCGACCCGCTGCCGTCGTTCGGGCCGTCCCGGCGGCTGGACATCGAGGCCGAGGTCGGCTTCGTGGTCGGCGCCGGCACCGAACTGGGCCGGTCCGTCCCGCTGGAGGCGTTCCGCGAGCACGTCTTCGGCGTGGTGCTGGTGAACGACTGGTCCGCGCGGGACATCCAGGCCTGGGAGTACGTGCCGCTCGGCCCGTTCCTCGGCAAGTCCTTCGCCACTTCGCTCTCGCCGTGGGTGGTACCGCTCGACGCCCTGGAGCACGCCAGGGTGGCGCCGCCGGCCCGCGACGTCGAACCGCTCCCGTACCTGGACGACCGGGAGGCCGAGCCCTGGGGCCTGGACCTCGCCCTGGAGGTACGGCTGAACGGGCACCTGATCTCCCGGCCGCCGTTCGCCACGATGTACTGGACGGCGGCGCAGCAGCTCGCCCACCTGACGGTCAACGGCGCCTCGCTGCGGCCCGGCGACCTGTTCGCCTCCGGCACCGTCAGTGGCCCCGAGGTCGACAGCCGGGGCGCCCTGATCGAGCTCACCTGGAACGGCGAGAACCCGGTCAAGCTCCCGGACGGCACCACCCGCACCTTCCTGGAGGACGGTGACGAGGTCACCATCACGGCCACCGCTCCGGGCCCCGACGGCACCCGCATCGGCTTCGGCGAGGTCACCGGCCGGGTCGTCCCGTAGCACGGCGGGATCCGGGCACGGGGGACCGTGCCCGGATCCCGGTGACCGCGCCGAGGTCGCAGGTGGTCTCCGCCCTGTGGCGGTGCTGCGCCAGGTGGTTGACGGCACGGACGGCCGGGGCGGGTCGAACGGACTTCCGTGACGGGGCGCTTGATACTGCGGCGATGAACGATCGTCAGGATCACGTGCCAAGACGCCTGCTGCTGGTGGCCGGTGGAATGACCCTGCTCGCCGCCTGCGGAGCGGCCGAGGACCGCGCCGGTTCCCAGACCCCCGCTCCGGCCACGGGTGCCGCCTCGGCCGGCCCGGTGGCGAAGAGCGGTCCGAGCACCAGGGCCACGCCGGATCCCTCGGCCCCCGCCGTCCACCCGGTCGCCACGGCGAAGGAGCCCGAGCACCACGTCCACGCCGGCGACATGGCGGTGGCCCTGACCTTCGACGACGGACCGAGCCCCACCTACACCCCGCAGGTGCTCTCCATCCTGCACCAGTACAACGTCACCGCGACGTTCTTCATGATCGGCACCAATATCGAGCGGCACCCGGAGGTGCTGCGCCAGGTGCTCGCGGCCGGGCACCTGGTGGGTAACCACACCTGGTCCCATCCCGACCTCCGGGCCCTGGACCCGGCCAAGGTCCGGGAGGAGATCGAACGCACCGGCGACATCATCACCCGGGTCGGCCGAGGCGCTCCCCCGATCCTGTTCCGGGCGCCCTACGGCAACTTCACCGGCACCGCGATGGCCGTCAGCGCGTCCCTCGGGATGCACCCGGTGGCCTGGTCGGTCGACCCCAGGGACTGGTCCAGGCCGGGCGCCCAGGCCATCGTCGACGGGGTGCTCGGCGCGGTCAGGACCGAGGCGATCGTGCTCAACCACGACGGTGCGCTGCTCGATCCGGGCCAGACCGAGGTCGGCGGCCCCGCCGACCGCTCGGAGACCGTCGCCGCCCTCCGCACCTACCTCCCCCGCCTGATCGACGCCGGGTACGAGTTCACCGTCCCCGACCCGGCCCGCTGACGGCCCCGCACGGCGCCCGGCTCCGGCCGGACGGGGCGCACCGTCATGCCCGCGATGCCGGCGGGCCAGGCGACCGCGGGAAGCGGCCGCACCGGGACGCACGCCCGAGTACCGTGTCCGTGGATCTTGCACTGCACAGCCACCCCGCACAGTGATCCTGCCAACTCAGTGATCCTGCCCGGACAGCGAGGAGACGGACGAGCCATGACGACGGACGCAAGCGACCTGACCCTGCACACCGACGGCCGCGCCGCCCGAATCGTGCTCAACCGGCCGCGCGCCCTCAACGCGCTCACCCACGGGATGCTGCTGCGGATCCACGAGGCCCTGGACGCCTGGGCCGCGGACGAGGGCGTCGCCACCGTCGTGCTGACCGGCACGGGTGAGCGCGGTCTGTGCGCCGGCGCGGACATCCGCGCCCTGCACGATGACGCCAAGCTCGGCGGCGCCCGCGCCCGACGGTTCTTCCGGGACGAGTACCTGCTGAACCTCGCCATAGCCCGCTACGCCAAGCCCTATGTCGCGGTGATGGACGGCATCACCATGGGCGGCGGCGTCGGCCTCTCCGCGCACGGCGCCGTGCGGGTGGTCACCGAACGCTCCCAGGTGGCCATGCCGGAGACCAGGATCGGGCTGGTCCCGGATGTCGGCGGGAGCCACCTGCTCGCCCACGCCCCCGGCGAGCTCGGCACCCACTTCGCCCTGACCGCCGCCTCCATGGGCCCCGGCGACGCGATCCTGCTCGGCTTCGCGGACACCTTCGTCCCCGCCCGCTCACTGACCGCCTTCACCGGCGCGCTGGCCACGGGCGACGCCGCCGAGACGGTCCGCGAGTTCGCCACCGAGGCCCCGGCCGCCGAGATCGCCGCCCAGCGGGAGTGGATCGACACCTGCTACGCGGCCGACACCGTGGAGGAGATCCTGGACCGGCTGCTCGGCTGCGGCGTGGTGGAGGCCAAGGAGGCCGCCGAGCAGATCCGGGCCAAGTCCCCGACCGCGCTCAAGGTGACGCTGGCGGCGCTGCGCCGGGCCCGTACGCACACCACGCTGGCCCAGACCCTGGAGCAGGAGTACCGGGTCTCCTGCGCCGCCCTCGACACCCATGACCTGGTCGAGGGCATCCGCGCCCAGGTGGTCGACAAGGACCGCAACCCGCGTTGGTCCCCCGCCGCGCTCTCCCAGGTCACCCCGGACGAGGTCGCCCGGTTCTTCGCGCCGCAGCCGGACGGCGGTCTGGGCCTGGCCGCCGGGCTCGGGTGACCATCGTCTCGCCTGGCGAGACTGGCGCCGGACGGCCTCGGTCCGGGATTGTTGCCTCGTCAGGGCGTACGCCGCCGAACAGCAGTGGGAGTCAGAGTCGATGACCGAGTACGAGACGATCCTGGTGGAGCGCAGGGGCCGGGTCGGGCTGATCACGCTCAACCGGCCGAAGGCGCTGAACGCGCTGAACACCCGGCTGATGACCGAGGTGGTCGCGGCCGCCAAGGACTTCGACCGCGATCCGGAGATCGGCTGTCTGGTGATCACCGGCTCGGAGAAGGCCTTCGCGGCCGGTGCCGACATCAAGGAGATGCAGGACAACCGCTTCCCCGAAGTCTACCTGGACGACTGGCTCGGCCCCTGGGACGAGCTCGGCCGGCTGCGCAAGCCGGTGGTGGCCGCCGTGGCCGGCTACGCGCTGGGCGGCGGCTGCGAGCTGGCGATGCTCTGCGACATCCTGCTCGCCGCCGACACCGCGCAGTTCGGCCAGCCGGAGATCAAGCTGGGCGTCATCCCCGGTATCGGCGGCTCGCAGCGGCTCACCAGGGCGATCGGCAAGGCCAAGGCGATGGAACTCTGCCTCACCGGGCGGATGATGGGCGCCGAGGAGGCCGAGCGGGCCGGCCTGGTCTCCCGGATCGTCCCGGCCGCCGACCTGCTCACCGAGGCGCTGGCCACCGCCGAGAAGGTCGCCGCGATGTCGGCCCCGGCGGCCGTGATGATGAAGGAGAGCGTGAACCGGGCCTTCGAGACCACCCTCGCCGAGGGTGTCCGCTTCGAGCGCCGCCTCTTCCACGCCGCCTTCGCCACCGCCGACCAGAAGGAGGGCATGGCCGCCTTCGCCGAGAAGCGCAAGCCGTCCTTCCAGAACCGGTAGTCCCGCCGCGGGCAGCGACGGGAGACCGGGCGCGGGGAACCCTGCACCGCCGTGGTGTGCGGCCGGGCGGTTCCCCGCGCCCCGGCGTCGCGTGTCCGGAAAGGACCGCCGGACAGGCCCTACGGGTTCGCCGCCTGCTCCTGGGGCGTCTCCGACGGGACCAGGGCGTTGATCCGGGCCAGGCCGGCCCGGGTGGCGGCGACCACGATGTGGTCACCGGGGAGCAGCTTCCTCGCCCGGTCTGCGAAGTTCCACTGGTAGTCCTCGGGGCGCCTGGCCAGTCGTACGGCGATCACCCGGACCCCGCCCGGGTCCTCGATGTCGTGCAGGTTCCGGCCGGCCAGCGCGTTGCCCTCCTCGGCGGCGAGCTCGGCTATCAGCAGCACATGCCGGTAGACCGAGAGGGTTCCCAGTACGTCCCGGCCCATCAGCGAGGCGGCGAAGGCCGGCGCGGAGAGGTAGGAGACCGAGCGGGAGGCCACGTTGCCCAGGGTCGCGTAGACGTGGCGGGCGAAGTCGTCGTCGAAGAGCCGGACCACGATCCGCACCTCGTGGCGGACCGCCCGGGCCTCCAGTGCCGCCTCCAGGTTGGTCGCGTCGTCGCTGGTCACCGCGACCACCGCCCGACTGAACCTGACCCGGGCGCGCCGCAGTTGGCTCTCCAACGGGCCTTCGCCGACCACCACCGGGATGCCCAGCGCCCGGGCCGCCGCGATACCCCTGGCCTGCGGATCCCGCTCGATGCCGACCACCGGCACCCCCGCCTCCCGGACCAGGGTCGCCACCCGGGTGCCGACGTTGCCGAGGCCGACCACGATGACGTGGTCCCGGGTGCCCGCGCCGGGCGCCCTCGGCAGGCCGCGCCGTCCGGTGGAGAGGGCGTCCACCACGATCGCGGTGAGCACCGGGACGAAGGTGATCCCGCAGAAGGTGATGACCACCTGGGCCGCCCGCTGCCAGAGCGCCCCCTGCTCCACCGTGCCCGGCTGGTCCGGCTGCGCGGCGCCCGCCATGTCCAGCAGGGTGAAGTAGAACGCCCAGGCCAGGCTTCCGTTGAAGTACCAGATCACCATCGCGCCGACCAGCACCGCCACCATGGCGGTGATCAGTACCAGGCGCAGCCGGGCACTGGTGAAGAACCGCAGAGTGTCCAACACCCCCCAGCGCAGCCTGGTGAACCACCCGATGGCCAGCGGCGGTTCGCTGGTGAGCGCCTGCAGTGCGGCGATCCCGCCGGCGTCCGGCCGCGCGCCGGGGCCCGCGCTCGACCCCAGTTCGATCGGGCCCTCCTCGCCGAACCTCCGGGCCAGCGCGATGAACTCGGCCGCCCGGCCGCCGGCGTCCGGCAGCAGCCGCAGCCGCTCCAGGTCCTGCCGGTCGATCCGGTCCGCCACCACGCAGATCTGGTTGGCGCGGATGTCGTCGTCGTACGCGACGTACAGGTAACGGTCGCCCACCCGCACCGAGTTGGGCCGCCCGAGCGCGCCGGCGGCGAAGGCTGGTGCCGCGGTGGCCGAACCGGAGAGCGCCGAGCCGTTGTCCAGAAGGTGCTCGATGTGTTCGCCGAGCCGCTGGTTGAACATCCGTAAGACCACCCGGATTCCGGGGTTCCGGCCCTGCGCGTTCAGCGCGGCGTGGATGTTCTCCTGGTCCGAGGCGTCCACCAGGGCGATCCCGCGGGCGGTCTCCAACTGGGCCGCGCGCAGCGCCTCACCGGTGATGGTGGCGTGCTCCAGTACGGCCGCGACGCCCGGCAGTTGCAGGATGTTCGGGCCGTGATCCCGGGTGAGGTCCGGGACCACAGCCACCACCGGGACGTCGTACTGCTCGATGAGTTCACGGATCAGCCGGTGTGCGAGCGCGTTCCCGCCGCAGACCACGTAGTGGCCCGTGAACGACTCGCCCGCCGGCTCGACCGGAGGGTTCCCCCGTACTTCTTGAGTCATCGTCGGAGTGTACTGATCCGTGCCGACATCCGGGTGAGCGGCGGATGACCGGCCGGGCTCCTCCGGGCGGGCGGCGCGCTCCTCTCCTCCCGTGTCCTCCGTGTCCCCGTACAGCACCGTCCTCCGGGCGGTCTCAGTCGGGTCCGACCGGGATGAAGTGGGAGACGGTCGGCGGGTGCCGCAGGAAGCCGAACTCGCCTTCGGCCCAGACCGGGCGGATCCGCCACATCGGCCCAGCGTAGGCGCGGACCGCCGCCTCGTCCCGCCAGCGGGTGATCACCAGGATCCGGTGGTCGGTGTCGGTCGCGGACCGCATCAGCTCGGCACCCCCGAAGCCGTCGGCCCGGTCCAGCCCCGAGAGCACCTCGGTGACGAGCTTGGCGCAGAACTCGTCGGCTCGCTCCGGCGTGACCTGCGCCTCCCAGATTCTGACGATCATGGCTGCCTCCTCGCGAGGGGTGCTCCCAATTATCCGCGCGCGGACCGGTTCGGATATCCGTTCGGCCGCGCGCCGATTGCCGGTTCCCCGGACCCGCCAGAGACTCAAAGACGCCCGGCCGGGCCCGGCCCGGGAACCGAACCAAGACAGGGAAGGGGACACTCCCCCATGGCGGTCTGCGACACGTGCAACAACGACTACTGGCTGGCCTTCGAGATCCGGACGGTCACCGGCGACAGCTACACGTTCGACAGCTTCGAGTGCGCCATGGAGAAGCTGGCGCCCCGCTGCGAGTACTGCCAGGTGCGGATCATCGGGCACGGGGTCGAGGTCTCGGGCAAGTTCTTCTGCTGCGCCAACTGCGCCCGCCGCGACGGCGGCCTGGGCGAGCAGGTCCGGGACGCGGTCGGCACCCACCCCGCCTGAGCCGCACGAGCCGGCCGCGCTGAGCGGGTCCACCGCGTTCCTCACCGGGGAGCCCGCGGCCGCGCCGTCCGGTCCTCGGCACCCGCCGCCGGGCCGGACGGGCTCGCGCCCCGGCCGCTTCGGACCCGCCCCCGGCCCGGGCCGGCCGCACCGAGCCGGGTCAGCGGGCGGGCGGGGTGAAGGTGAAGCCCAGTGACCTGACCCGGTTGTCGAAGCTGGAGGGGATCAGCTCGGGTTCGCCGACCGAGCGGAGGCCGGGCAGGCGGGTGTAGAGCTCGCGCAGCAGCACCTTCATCTCCTGGCGCGCCAGATAGGCGCCGAGACAGAAGTGCGGACCGCCGCCGCCGAATCCGAGGTGCGGGTTGGGCGAGCGGGTGACGTCGAAGGTGTCCGGATCGGTGAAGACCGCCTCGTCGCGGTTGGCCGAGCCGAAGAAGAGCACCACCTTCTCATCCCTGGCCAGCTCCGCGCCGCCGAGCCGGTGGTCGGCCGCCAGGGTGCGGCGGAACTGGATGATCGGCGTCGCGTACCGGACGATCTCCTCGACCGCGCCGCCGAGGTGGCGGTCGAGGTCGGAGAGCAGCAGTTCGCGCTGATCGGGGTGAACGGTCAGCAGGTGCAGCCCGTGGGCGAGCGCGTTGCGGGTGGTCTCGATGATCAGGCGGGGCGTGAAGGCCCGGGAGACGATCCGACGCAGGTCCGCGTGGCGGGGGTCGTCCAGGTTGACCATGGAGTCGCCGAACAGCGCGCGGACCCAGCGCGCCGGTTCGGGGGTGGTGACCCCGGGGGCGCTGACGAAGATCTCGGGCGTACGGCTGGCGGTGACCACGTCGGCGTGCCTGACCAGGGCGTGGAAACCCCGACCGGTCCGCGGGTCGGTGCAGAAAGGCGGCCGCTCCAGGGCGCGCAGCCGGGTGAAGGCGGCGGCCCGCTCCTGGGCGGGCAGACTCCAGAACTCCGGATGGGCGGGGTTGCCGCCGACGGGTGGGCGGCCGGTGTCCGAGGCATTGCCCGCCAGTGCGCTCATGCGGCAGTTATCGTTCAGTTATCACTGAATGTCAAACTGCCCGTTTATTTGTGATTTTTGATATCGGATCACATTCCGAGGGATGGTGTGGCCCCCTCTTCGACCGGTTCGATAGCGTCTGGTCCCGTGAACCGAACCGACTACATCCACGCACTCCGCCGCGACGGCGCCCGCCTGGCCGAGGCCGCCGCCGGCAACCTCCGCTCGGCCGTCCCCAGCTGCCCGGAGTGGACGGTCGCCGATCTGGTCTGGCACACCGGCGAGGTGTACATCTTCTGGACCATGATCGCCGACGGCGAGATCGCCGGCTTCGACGACTACGTCGAGCCCGAGCGCCCGGCCGAGGACGAACTGCTCGCCTGGTTCGCCGGGACCCTCGAGCGGTGCGCGGCAGTCCTGGAGCGGCTCGACCCCGAGCTGCCCCGCTGGACCTGGTCCGACCGTCAGGACGCCGGATTCATCCAGCGCCGGATGGCCCAGGAGACCGCCGTCCACGCCTGGGACGCGCTGGCCGCCGTCGGCCGCGACGAGCCGGTCGAGCGCGAGCTGGCGGTGGACGGCGTGGCCGAGTTCCTGGCCCACTTCGGCTCCACCCCGCCGGCCGGCCTCCCCGAGGAGGGGCTGCACCTGCACGCCACGGACGGACCCGGTGAGTGGTCCGTCCGCGCGGTGGACGGCGCCTGGCAGGTGCGTGAGGAGCACGGCACGGGCGCCGCCGCCGTCCGGGGCACCGCCTCCGACCTGCTGCTCCTGCTCTGGCAGCGCCGCGCTCCCGAGCAGTTGGAGACCTTCGGTGACCCGGATGCGCTGAAGCTGTTCCTGGGCGCCTTCCGCCGGGGCTGACCCCAGGGCCCGGTCGGGCGACACGGCGGTCCGCTCACCCTTCGGACTGACGGATGACCGGGTGACCTCACGGTCGTCCGCCAGCAACGGGCCGACTCGAGGGGGACCGGGATCCGTCCCGGGAGTGACGCCCCGCGCTCCTGGCCGGCCGTCCGCGACTTCGCCGCGCACCTCCGGTGGCGCGGCTGTCGCCGCGGAGCAGGATGGTGGGCCCCGAACGCCTGCCCCCGCTCCGTTTCGACGCCCGATCCGCCCCACCGGGCCGTCCGCTTGGGATACCGTCCAAGCGGACGACCCCACAACCGGCGGCGGACACGGGCGAGGTGCGGCAGTGGATCCACAGCAGATGCTGGCGGTCGCGGTCGAGGAGGCCAGGGCCGGGCTCGCCGAGGGCGGCATCCCGATCGGGGCGGCACTGTTCGGGCCGGACGGGGAGTTGCTCGGCCGCGGCCGCAACCGCCGGGTCCAGGACGGCGATCCGTCCATGCACGCCGAGACCGCGGCCTTCCGCGCGGCGGGCCGGCTGCGCGACTACGGCCGCACCACGATGGTCACCACGCTCTCGCCGTGCTGGTACTGCTCCGGCCTGGTGAGGCAGTTCGGGATCGGCCGGGTGGTGATCGGCGAGTCCCGCACCTTCACCGGCGGCCACGACTGGCTGGCCCGGCACGGCGTACGGATCACCCTCCTGGACGACCCGGACTGCGTCCGTCTGATGACCGACTTCATCGCCGCCCGTCCCGAGCTCTGGGCCGAGGACATCGGCGAGCCACCCGCCTGACCAGCGACTTCACCGACGGGCGACGGCACGTGCCGCAGGCATGCGCCAGCTCCGCTATGCCGCAGGGCAATTGATGGACAAGCGGCGGTAAAGGCTGCGCGCCCGGCCTTGTCCCCGACCGCAACCCGTCAGTAACGTCATGGCCGCGCCATCCTGGTGCAGCCGTGCGCGATCCGCCCGCCGGCCCGCCGGATGGTGTGTCCAACGGCTGCCCTCGGCACCGGAGTTCCAAACTCCCGTACCGCGCAGCATTCGTACAGCGCAACTCCCGTACCGCGCGAAGACGTCGGCACGCGGCCATCAGCCGCGGCCGCTCAGCACATGCCGAGCACCGTCAACACGGGCACGAGCCCCGGCTGCGACCCAGGCCGGCCGCGCCCTCGCCCCCACGGAGGGTCCACCCTTGCGCTTCCACTCCCCCACCGGTCCGCGCCTGCCGCGACCGCGCAGACTTCTCGCCGCCCTGCCGGCCATGGCGATGGCCGCCACCGGGCTGCTCGGGCTCGCCGCCCCGAGTGCGACCGCGACCACGAGCACACCGGCCTCGGCCGTCCACACCAAGCGGCTGTGCGCGGCCCCGAGCCACCCCGGCGAGATGGCCTGTCTCGCCCTGGCCCGCACCGACATCAAGTCCGTGCGGAGCCTGGCGCCGAACGCGACGCCCTCCGGCTACGGCCCGAGCGACCTCGCCTCCGCCTACAACCTCCCGTCCTCCGCGGGATCGGGTGCCACGGTCGCCATCGTCGACGCCCAGGACGACCCCAACGCCGAGTCGGACCTGGCGGCCTACCGCTCGCAGTACAACCTGCCCGCCTGCACCACCGCCAACGGCTGCTTCAAGAAGGTCGACCAGAACGGCGGCAGCAACTACCCGACCGCCGACTCCGGCTGGGCCGGCGAGATCTCGCTCGACGTCGACATGGTCAGCGCGATCTGCCCCAACTGCCACATCCTGCTGGTCGAGGCCAACAGCGCGAACATGAGCGACCTCGGCGCGGCGGTCAACGAGGCGGTCGCGCTCGGCGCGAAGTACGTCTCCAACAGCTACGGCGGCTCGGAGGACTCCACCGACCCGAGCTCCGACAGCAGCTACTTCAACCACCCCGGCGTCGCCATCACCGTCTCCTCCGGCGACTCCGGGTACGGCGTGGAGTACCCGGCGGCCTCGCAGTACGTGACCTCGGTCGGCGGCACCAGCCTCAGCCGCGCCTCCAACGCCCGCGGCTGGAGCGAGAGCGTCTGGGGCAGCAGCTCCGGCGGCGAGGGCGCGGGCTCCGGCTGCTCGGCCTACGACCCCAAGCCTTCCTGGCAGAGCGACAGCGGCTGCTCGATGCGCACCGTCGCGGACGTCTCCGCGGTCGCCGACCCGGCCACCGGCCTGGCGGTCTACCAGACCTACGGCGGCAGCGGCTGGGCGGTCTACGGCGGCACCAGCGCCTCCTCCCCGATCATCGCGAGCGTGTACGCGCTGGCCGGCACCCCCGCCGCCGGCAGCTCCCCGGCCTCGTACCCGTACTCGCACACCGGCTCGCTCAACGACGTGACCAGCGGCGCCAACGGCAGCTGCTCCCCGTCCTACCTCTGCACGGCGGGCACCGGCTACGACGGCCCGACCGGCCTCGGCACCCCGAACGGCACCGCCGCCTTCACCTCCGGCGGCAGCACCGGTGGCAACACCGTGACGGTCGGCAACCCCGGCAACCAGACCACCGCGCAGGGCGGTTCGGTCAGCCTGCAGGTGTCGGCGCATGACTCGGCCCCCGGCCAGACCCTCGGCTACAGCGCGAGCGGGCTGCCCGCCGGACTGTCCATCGACTCCGCCACCGGCCTGATCACCGGTACCGCGAGCACGGCGGGCAGCTACAACGTGACCGTCACCGCGACCGACTCCACCAACGCCAGCGGCTCGGCGAGCTTCACCTGGACGGTCACCGGCTCCTCCGGCGGCTGCACCGGCGCCCAGCTGCTCGGCAACTCCGGCTTCGAGACCGGCAGCGCCTCGCCCTGGACCGCCACCGCCGGCGTCATCGACAACTCCGGCAGTGAGCCCGCCCACTCCGGCAGCTGGAAGGCCTGGCTGGACGGCTACGGCTCCACCCACACCGACACCCTCGCGCAGACCGTGAACATCCCGGCGGGCTGCAAGGCCACCCTCAGCTTCTGGCTGCACATCGACACCGCCGAGACCGGCAGCACCGCGTACGACAAGCTGACCGTCCAGGCCAACTCGACCACGCTGGCCAGCTACTCCAACACCAACGCGTCCGCCGGCTACGTCCAGAAGACCTTCGACCTGTCCTCGTTCGCCGGAAAGTCGGTGACCGTCAAGTTCACCGGCACCGAGGACTCCTCGCTGCAGACCAGCTTCGTCATCGACGACACCGCGCTCAACGTCTCCTGACCCGAAGCCGGTTGAGGGGCCGCGGCCAGAGGGCCGCGGCCTCTTGCGCTATGGTCCGATCATGCTCACGGTACTGGTGAACGGACTGCCCGGCGCGGGCAAGACCACGCTCGCCCGGTCGCTGGCACGGGAGTTGGGACTTCCGCTGTTCAGCAAGGACTCCGTCAAGGAGACCCTGGCCGACGCGCTGGCCCCGGTGCGCCCCGCGGGCTGCGATGCCCGCGAGTGGAGCCGGGCCCTCGGTGCGGCCTCGGCCGACACCCTGTGGACGCTACTGGCGGACGCCCGGGGGCAGGCCGTGCTGGAGAGCCCGTTCCTGGCGCACCTGCGGCCGTTCGTCCGCGCCGGGCTGCGGCGCGCCGGGGTGAGCGAGCCGGACCGGGTGCACGAGGTGTGGTGCGACGTGCCGCCGGCGGTCGCCCGGCGCCGGTTCGCCGAACGCACCCCCGAACGGCATCCCATCCACCCCGAGGCCGGCGGCCAGGACGGCGACTGGGACCTGTGGGTGCGCGGCGCCGAACCGCTCGCCCTCGGACCCGTCCACCGGGTGGACACCACCGGGCCGGTCGACGTCCCGGCCCTCGCCGCGCGGCTCAGGGCCGTCGCACGGGCGTAGCACGAGGGGCGGCCGGTTCCGGCGCTCGGTGAGCGGTGGAACCGGCCGCCCCTTCGGCGGTTGTCCGGGCGTCAGCCGCGGACTTCGGCGACGGCCGCGCCGAGCGCCTCCTTGATCCGGGGGCCGAGGCGGGTGAAACCGAGCTCCTTCATGGCCGCGCGGAGAAGATCGTCGTCGGTGCGCTCGACACCGTCGCTGTCGATCCAGCGGACCAGGGAACGCAGTTCGGTGGACGAGTAGGCGGTGATCGGCTGCCCCGCGGTGAGCGAGGGCTTCCTCGGGCGACGGACCCGCTTGGGGCGGTCCGACTCGGGGGCGGGCTCGGGCTTGGCTGCGGCCTCGGTCACGGGCTCCCCGGCCTCGGCGACGGGAGCGGAGGCGGACACAGCCGACGGTTCCGGCGCGGGCTCGGGCGTGGGCGCGGCCTTGGCCTCGGCCACCGGCTCCGAGGTGGCCTCGGGCTCCACCATCGCTTCGGCCTCGACGGCCGGCTCCGCCTCGGGCTCGACCACGGCCTCGGGCCGGTGCTCTGCCTCGACCTCGACCTCCGCGACCGGCTCGGTCTCGGACTCAGTCCCGGCCTCCGCGACGGCCTCGGCCCCACACTCGCCCTCAACCTCGGCCACGGGCTCGGGTTCGGGTTCGGGCGCCACGGCCTCCGCCGCCCCCTCGGTTTCGGTCCCGGGCTCGGTCGCGGCCTCGGCCGGCTCCGCAGCGGCTGCGACCTCGACCACGGCCTCGGTCTCCGCGGCCTCCTCGGCCACGACCTCAATCCGTTCGGTCTCCGTCCGAGCCTCTGCCGCCGCCTCGACCTCAGCCGCGGCCACGGGCACGGGCACGGGCACGGGCTCGGCCTGGGTCTCGGGCGCAGCCTCGACCGCTTCCGCCTCGATCACGGTCTCCGGCCGCGCCGCCGGAATCTCCACCAGCTCGGCAACCGGCGCCTCCGGAGCGGCCGGCGTCAGCTCCGCGCCGGGGTCGACCTCCGTGCGCGGACCGGCCGCGAGCACCTGACGGGCCGCCTCGACGCCACCGTCGGCGGTGTCGGCCGCGTCGCTGCGGCGGTCGTAGGCGGCGATGGCGGCCTCGCGGTCGGCCTGGCGTTCCGCCAGCTCCTCGAGGAGGTCCGCGAGCCCGGCCTCGTCCAGCTCAGCACGGAGCGCGCGCAGCGTCGGCAGCCGGTAGAGGGTGCCCTCGTCGGCGGCCAGGCGGTCGATGAGGTCGGCCAGCTCGCCCAGCGGGGCCTTCTCCAGATCGCGTCCGGGCAGCAGCCGGCCGAGCGCGCGGACCGCGTCGGTGAGCGCCTCCACCGCCTGCGCGGCCTCGGTGCAGCGGGTCGCGTCGGCCGGCACGACCGGACGCACCTTGCCGGCGGCGGGCGCGGCGCCCGCAAGGGCCGTCCAATCGGCGCGCTCGGCCGCCGCCGCGGCCAGCGCCTCGTGCAGGTCGGCCCGCCGGGTGCGGCCGCCCGCGGCCAGCTGCCTGGCCTCGGCGCGCAGGGCCCGACGCCGGCCCCAGGAGAGCTTGACGCCCTGTTCCTTGCGCCAGCGGGAGCCCGCGGTCGCGGCCGTGAGCGCCGCCAGGTCGGCGGCGTACGCCTCGGGCCGGAGCTTGGCCGAGGTGCCCTGTACCCGCCGCAGGATGTCGACGACCAGGCCGAGGGCGATGACGCTGTCGGGCTCGCCCAGGCCGCCGGGGGCGACCAGCTCGGTGACGGCGGCTCGGACGGCCGGCACGTCCCGGCTGCGCAGCTCGGCGAGGACGGTGGAGGCGGCGCGGGCGTCCTCGGGGCTGCCGATGGCATCGCCGGCCGCGTACCAGGGGTGGGTGTCGGCGTTCAGGGTGAAGCCGCCGAGTTCGGCGTACCTGCCGATGGCCTCGCGCGGCCCCGGCTGGGCCTCGGTGTCGGTGGTGGCCGCCGGTTCGTCCGCCGGCGCGGGCTCGGTGTCGCTCTCGTAACGCACAGTCATGGTGATGTCCGGTTCGTGGCAGGGCAGTCAGGGACGGGACGGGCATCGTCCGGCGGCGCGGGCGGTGGGAGTGCGGTGCCCGGCGCGGGCGACCAGGATACGGGTGGGCGTTCGAGGCATGCACGCACCCGGCCCGCTGGGACCTGAGGCGACACACCCCGTTGGCGCACCGAGTCGGCCGCGGCCGCCGGTTCGGGCTCCCGCAGGCTCAGGCCGACCGGCAATAGGGCCCGCGGGGCCTCGTGGGCTCACGGCTCCCCCGGCGCCGGCCGGCGCCGGGTCGGGTCCGTCGTGTGCGGAACCAGGAATGCCAGATCACGGTAGGTCACGGGAGGAAAGTACTCGCGGACTGGCGTGCGCTCCCACCACGCGCCGGTGGTGCGCAGTGTGCGCCAGTCGGTGAACCGGTAGCGGTAGAGCAGCGCGCGTACGTAGTGCGGGGGTTCGTCCGGGAACGGGTTGCGCCGCAGCAGCCGGAGGGTGTCGGGGTCGTTGACCAGCAGCCGGGCGATGAAGGCGCCGAACCAGGGCCGCCCGTACACGGGCGAGATCGCGGCGAACCACATCAGCCAGTCCAGCCGAAGATGGTACGGCGCGAACTGGTGTGGCAGGCGCCGCAGCTCACCCGGTTTGCCCTTGAAGGCGTACTCGCTCCACTTCACGCCGGGTCCTAGCTCCGATGCACTGGTGCCCTGGACCACCACCTCGAAGCGGATCCGGTTGATCGAGCCGAAGGCCCCGTAGGCGTTGACGAGATGGAACCGGTTGTATGAGCGGTTCATCAGCTGGCGGCGGGACACCAGATTGCGGGCCGGCCAGTAACTGAGGGCGGCGAAGAGCACCGTCACGGCGAGCACCAGGAGTTGGAACCAGAGCGGGGCGGGGTGCGGCACGGGCGGCGCGGGCACCGGCAGCAGCCGGGCGATCGTGGAGGTGTCGACGGCGGAGAGCGCGAGGGCGATGGTCAGCCAGTTGAGCCAGGCGAAGTTGCCGGAGGCGATCAGCCACAGCTGGGTGACCGTGATCAGCAGTGCCGCGGCGCTGGCGATCGGCTGGGGCAGGAAGAGGCAGACGGGGACGACGAGTTGGACGAAGTGGTTGGCCGCCACCTCGGCCTTGTGCAGCGGCCCGGGCAGATGGTGGAAGAACCAGCTGAGCGGTCCCGGCATCGGCTGCGTCTCGTGGTGGTAGTTCAGGCAGGTCAGGTCGCGCCAGCACTGGTCGCCGCGCACCTTGATCAGCCCGGCCCCGAACTCGACCCGGAACAGCAGCCAGCGCAGCAGCCACAGGACGGGCACCGGGGACGCGACGCGGGCGTTGCCGAGGAAGGCCGCCAGGAAGCCGGACTCCAGCAGCAGCGACTCCCAGCCGAAGGCGTACCAGGTCTGCCCGACGTTGACGATCGACAGGTAGAGCACCCAGAGCAGCAGCCAGCCGGCCATCGCCGCGCCGAGCGGGACCATATCGGCGGCGCCGGCCAGGACGGCCGCGGCGAGCGCGGCACCGCTCCAGCAGACGGCGGCGAACGTGCGGTCGGAGTAGTGGAGATGGAACAGGCTGGGTGAACGGTCCATCGGGATCCGGGCGGTGAAGCGCGGTACCGGCAGCATGCCCCGCTCGCCGATCAGCGCGCGGAACTGGCTGACGGCGGCCAGGAAGCCGATCAGGAAGAGGGCGGCGACCAGCCGTTGGAAGACCAGCCGCCCGAGCCAGTACTCGGGTGCCGCGAACCACTCCACGCCGGCTGCTCCTCCCACGCCTTCCGGGGGTCATGCCTACCACCCGGCGGTGGCGGGGCGGGCTGCGGCGAGCGGCCGGCGGCGCCGGGTTCAACCAGTCGGCGCACCCGGCGCACGGCCCTCTCCGAACTCCCGGGCCGAGCGCCGGATGCCCCTCCCGATGAGGGTGGGGGCCTGGACGGGACGGCATACCCCCTCGCGTCCGCCGCCCCGGCTGTGATGCCATACCCCGTACAGCACCAATACCGGGAGATACTCATGACCGCTGCGCCAGGGCAGTCCCGTCCCTCCGACTCCACCGCTCCTCAACTGCTCGCACACGACTCAGACCCCGCCCGACCGAGGATCAGTGGTGCCGCCTGGGCCGCACTCGCCGTCGTCTACGTCGTCTGGGGTTCCACCTATCTGGCGATCCGAATAACCGTCGAAACCGTCCCGCCGTTCCTCTCGGCGAGCGCCCGGTTCGTCGTGGCCGCCCTGCTGCTGGCCCTCCTGCTGGCCTGGCGACAGGGCCCCGCCGTACTGCGGGTGAACGCCCCTCAGCTCGGTTCGGCGGCACTGGTGGGAGTGATGCTGCTGCTCGGCGGCAACGGCCTGGTGGTGCTGGCGGAGCAGTCCGGGGTGCCGTCCGGACTCGCCGCACTGCTGGTGGCGGCCGTGCCGCTCTGGGTGGTGCTGCTGCGCCGCGCGACCGGCGGGCACACCTCGGGGGCCACCGTCGCGGGTGTGCTGGTCGGCCTGCTCGGGCTCGTGGTG
Source organism: Kitasatospora sp. NPDC001175 (assembly GCF_053598215.1). Classification (NCBI taxonomy): domain Bacteria; kingdom Bacillati; phylum Actinomycetota; class Actinomycetes; order Kitasatosporales; family Streptomycetaceae; genus Kitasatospora; species Kitasatospora sp. NPDC001175. The sequence continues at coordinate 155,903 of NZ_JBSFJU010000007.1, forward strand.
CTGACGGTGCCGGGGCTGAGCGGCGAGGTGGGACTGAGCGGGCTCCTCATGGTCATCGGCGCCACCCTGTCCTGGTCGAGCGGCTCCTTCCTGGCGAGCCGGCTGCCGCTGCCCGGCAACCCGTTCACCGCCAGCGTGTACGAGATGCTGGCCGGCGGGCTGGCCTGTCTGCCAGTGGCCGCGGCCAAGGGCGAGCTGCACCGGCTGGACCTGTCGGCGGTCTCGACGGGCTCCTGGCTGGCACTCGGCTATCTGGTCGTCTTCGGCTCGCTGGTCGCCTTCAGCGCGTACGCCTGGCTGCTCCAGTCGGCCCCGCTGCCACTGGTCGCGACCTATGCGTATGTGAACCCGGTGGTGGCCGTCTTCCTCGGCTGGCTGATCCTCTCCGAGCCGCTGAGCCTGCCGATCGTGCTGGGCGGGGCGATCGTGGTGGGCGGGGTTTTCCTGGTGGTCCGCAGCGAACGGTGAATCAGCCCCGAAATGAGCGGCCAGGTTGACGGGTAGTCATTGCACTCCGTTCGGACGCCGGATCAGGCGTCGTTTCGAGGGCCGTTCCAGGAATCGTTCCGAGAACCAGAGGAGAAGCCCGGTGGACCACCCCGCATTCGAGACCTGCAGCGTCGAGCGGGCGGCGGTGGTCCGCGCCCCCGACGGCGCGACCGTCCGGCCGCTGGCCGCCCTGGCGGGCCAGGGCAGTCTGGCCCAGTTCGAGCTGCCGCCCGGCGGGGTATCGGCGGCGGTCTCGCACGCCACCGTCCAGGAGATCTGGCAGGTCACCCAGGGCACCGGGCGGATCTGGCGGCGCCAGGACGGCCGCGAGGAGGTGACCGAGCTGCGGCCGGGGACGGTGCTGACGGTCCCTCTCGGCACCGCCTTCCAGTTCCGGGCCGATCCGGACTCCCCGCCGCTGCAGATCACCGCCGTCACCATGCCGCCCTGGCCGGACGACGACGCCGAGGCCCGGCCGGAGCAGGGCCCCTGGACGGCGAACCTCGCCCACTGAGCCGGTCGTCGCCCCCCGGTCACCGGTTGAACGCTTAATGGCTGCGTGTCCAACTCATCCCGGCTATCCGCATAGATTCTTCACAAAGTGATCCGTTGTTCGAGCACCCTCAGCCTGGTGGTTTAATTCTTGACGCCAACTCGGCGCGGACGTTTGACTCCCCCCTCAGCCGCGACGGTGCGGCGCACTCAGGGAGGCACCACCCCAATGAACGCTTTGACGCGTCGGATCATCGTCGGCACCGCCGTTGCGTCGATGGCGCTGTCGCTGACCGCCTGCGGCCAGAACGGGAGCAGCGCGAGCTCGGCCTCGGGCAACCAGACCGTGGGTCTGCTGCTGCCCGAGCGGGCCTCGTCCACCCGGTACGAGGCCTTCGACAAGCCGCTCATCGAGGCATCGATCGCCGGCCTGTGCACCAAGTGCCAGGTCGACTACGCCAATGCCGAGGGCAACGAGCAGACCCAGAAGCAGCAGTTCGACGACATGCTGAGCAAGGGCACCAAGGTCATCATCCTCGACCCGGTGAACGGCAAGGGCACGGCTTCCTGGGTCCAGGAGGCGAACGCCAAGGGCACCAAGGTCATCTCGTATGACCGGCTGGCCAGCGGAAACGTCACTGCATACGTGGCCTACGACTCCGAGCGGGCCGGCGAGCTCCAGGGGCAGGCCCTGCTGGACGCACTCGGCTCCAAGGCGTCCAACGCCAACATCGTCATGATCAACGGCGCCGAGGCCGACCCGAACGCGGCCCAGTTCAAGGCCGGCGCACACAAGATGCTCGACGGCAAGGTCAAGAAGATCGCCTACGAGCAGTCCGGCGAATGGAAGCCCGACCTGGCCGCGCAGAAGATGAACGAGGCGATCCAGCGCCTCGGCAAGGACGGCTTCCAGGCCGTATACGCCGCGAACGACGGTATGGCCGCCTCGATCATCGGCGCGCTCCAGTCCGCCGGGATCAAGGTCCCGGTCGGCGGGCAGGACGCCTCGCTCGACGCCATCCGCCGGGTGGTCGCGGGCGAGCAGGCGTACACCATCTACAAGCCGTTCCGGCCGGAGACGGACGCCGTCGCCAACCTCGCCGTCTACCTGCTCAAGGGCCTTGACGTCACCTCGGTGGCCACCACGGTGACCGTCAGCGACGGCAACCGGATCCCCTCGACCCTGCTCACCCCGCTGATCGTGACCAAGCAGAACGTCGAGGACAGCGTGGTCGCCGGTGGTCTCTACAAGGCCACCGACATCTGCGTCGACAAGTACGCGGACGCCTGCAGCTCGGCCGGAATCAAGTAGCCGCTCCCCGGCCCGCAGGGCAGCGACCCGGCGGGCCGGGAACGGCCGTCCGCAGGCCCTCCAGGGACGGCGTCGCGGCACCGGGCAGAGCAGCGGACCCGACGGCTCGCCGCCCATGCCGTCACCGACCCGCTCCTCGTCCCCGGCATCAGCCGGCTCGGCGCCGACCCGCTCGGCGCGTCCTCCACCTGACCGTCGTCGCGCCCGGCGGGCGCCTGCCGGAGATCCGGCCGGGCCGCGCGACCGGGCGTCGCACCCGCCCCGTAGGCTGGCGCCGCCGGTCAGCCGAGAGCGGCGGCGGGGCGGAACGGAGGGCGTGAGATGGCTCGTTGGGCGCTGGTGGTCGAGGAGAACACCGGGAGCGGGGAGAACATGATCTGGGCTCCGCGGGTGCTCACCGAGGTCGAGGGAACGCGCGAGCAGGCGATGGCGGAGCTGAAGAAGCTCGCGCCCGGTTACACGCCCAACCATCCGATGATGGCCAAGCAGCGCACCCTCTACCGGGACGGCGACACCTATCTGCTGGTCTCCCGGGGTGTCACCCGCACCTTCCACACCGTGTTCAGGGTCTGGGAGGTGCTCTGGGACAGCGAGCGTCCGGAGATCCAGCGGCAGCGCCTGAGCGAGGAGCCGGCCGACTGACGTACTGGGCGTGCCGGTGGGGCCGCTCCTGGACGGAACGGCTCCGGTGGCGGGTCGCGGGTCGTGCCTCACCGGGTGCTCGGCACCGGCCGGTCCTGCGCGGCACTACGTCAGGTCCGTGGGAATGCCCGGGCCGCGCCCCTCGTTCGGACCGGCATCGCTCCGTGCCGATCCAGCTGAAGGGCAGTCAGTTCCATGCGTGCACTCGTGGCAGATCACTCCGCCGTCGGCCGACTGAGGCTCACCGAGGTGCCCGACCCGGTGCCGGGCCCGGACGAGGTGCTGGTCCGGGTCGCGGCCTTCTCGCTCAACTTCGGCGAGCTCCCGAAGGCCGACGGCCGCACCCCGGACGGAACGATCCCCGGCTGGGACGCCGCCGGGGTGGTCGAGCGGGCCGCCGCCTCCGGGCGTGGCCCCAAGGCCGGCGAGCGGGTCGCCGCCTTCGGGCTGTCGGGAGCCGGCTGGGCCGAGTTCCGGACCGCCCACATCGACGACGTGGCCGTGCTGCCGGACGACGTGACGTTCAGCCAGGCCGCCACTCTGCCCACCGCGGCGGTGACCGCGCTGCGCGCCCTGCACAAGGGCGGGCTCACGGCCGGGAAGCGGGTCGCGGTCACCGGTGCCTCCGGCGGGGTCGGCAACTTCGCGGTCCAGCTCGCCCACCTGGCCGGGGCCGAGGTGTACGCGCTGGTCGGCAGCAAGGCCCGGGGTGAAGGCCTGGCCGAGCTCGGCGCCGACCATGTGATCACCGACCCCGAGGAGATCGACCGGCCCATCGACCTGGTGCTCGACAACGTCGGCGGCCCGGTGCTCACCGGTCTGCTCGACCGGCTCGCCGAGCACGCGGTGGTGGTCTCGGTCGGCGCGGCCTCGGGCGAGCCGAGCCAGTTCACGTCGTACCAGCTGATCGCCGGTGAGATCTCGCTGCTCGGCTTCCGCCACGGCGGCAACGCCGGCCCCGACCTCACCGAGCTGACCCGGCTGGTCGCGGCCGGCCGCCTGCAGACCCCCGTCGACTGGGAGAGCGACTGGTCCGAGGCGGGCGAGGCCGCGGTGGCCCTGCTCGACCGCCGTATCCGCGGCAAGGCGGTCCTGACGATCGGCTGATCCGCCTGGCCGGCTGGAGGGCGCCTCGGGTGCTCGTGCGCTCGTGCGCCCTACGGCCGGCGGGTGGGGGCGCGTCCCGGGCCGGTCGTACGGGCGTCGCGCCGGTCGGACTACTGCCGAGAGCCCGCGGCCTGGCCCGCCTTGGCCCAGTTGCCGCGCAGCCGGTCCAGGTAGGACTGGGCCAGCGAGCCCGGGGTCGTGCCCCGGGCGAAGGCCAGCATGTTCCCGGCCCCGGCGTTGTACCCGAACGCCAGCAGCTCGTCCTTGGTGTACGAGGCGGACCAGTGGGACGGAAGCTGTTCGGCCAGGTCGTGCAGGTACCAGGCGGCGGCCTCCACGGCGAGATCCGGGTGGTCGGGCAGCTCCTCCCAGCTGCGGCCGGCGAAGTCCCGGCCCTGCTTGGTGTCGTCGAAGGCGGCCCGGTGCATGTTGGCGATCCCGAAGGCGGAGTCCGGCTTGAGCCGCTGCCAGGCACGTTCCAGCGCGGGATCGTGCGGTTTGTACGACTCGTTGTAGAGGATCGCCATCAGCAGCTGCGGGTTGACACCGGCCCGGGCCGCAGAGGCGCGGACCAGCTCGGCGTAGTCCGCCGGGTCGTAGGAGCTGCCCCTCCCCGGGGTGGACGGCCCGTCGGCGGGCGTCCCGGCCTCGCTCGGCTCCGCCGTCGGTGGCGGGGGCGCACTCGCTCCCGCCACCGGCCGCTGGGACGCGGAGGCTGGCCCGGGTCGCCCCGGGTCGTGCCCGCCGCGGACCAGCAGCCCGATCACCACCGCGGCGGCCGCCACGACCAGTACCCGGGTGAACCCGGTGCGCCCACTCATCAAATGCCTCCCCGCTGCCAACGCGTCACCGATCGTCATGGTGCCGGACCCGGCCCGAACGGGCGACCGAGGCGTTGGCGATACCGGACGGCGGCAGCGGGTCAGCCGAGGTCGCGGCGGTTCAGACCGGCCAGGCCGGCGGCGGCGAGGCCAGCGGCGACCGCGGTGAGCCAGAGCAGCGGCCGCGCCGAGACGGTGCCGCCGGGCAGGTGCGGCAGGTGGGTGAAGGGCGAGAGGTCGAGGATCGGACGGCCGAGCCTGAGCACCGGGCCGAGCCAGCCGATCACCAGGAAGGCCGCCGGCATCCCCCAGCCCGCCGAGGTCCACCGGGGACGCAGCCCGAAGACCGCCAGCACGGCGGCCGCCGTCAGCCACACCGCGGGCAGTTGGACCAGGGCGCCGCCGACCAGGGCACCGAGCCGTCGGGGAAGGTCGCCCAGGGTCGCGCCCGCCGTCAGCCCGGCGGCCAGTCCGCCGGTGGCGAGCAGGACGGCCGAGCCGAGCAGCGCGAACAGCAGGTGCCCGCCTGCCCAGGCCGACCGGGAGACCGCGCTCGCCAGCACCGGTTCCGCGCGTCCTGCGGTCTCCTCGCCGCGCAACCGCTGTACGCACTGGACCGCGTAGACCGCGGCGACCATGCCGAACAGGCCCAGGATGGTCGCCAGGTAGGCGTCCGCGAAGGAACCCTGGCCGCCGATCCGGTGCAGGATGTCACCCACCTGCTGGTTGTCGCCGACCAGGGTGGCCGCCCCCTTCGCCACCGAGCCGAAGACCGCGCCCGCCACGGCGAAACCGGCACACCAGCCGTACAGGGTCGCGCTCTGCAGCCGCCGGGCGAGGGCGAGTTGGCTGCGGAGCGCGGGTGCGGCGCTCGCCGGCCCCGGGCGCCTGGGCAGCAGTCCGGCACCCAGGTCGCGCCGGCCGACCAGCACGTACGCCGATGCGGCCAGGGCGCAGGCCGCGAGCAGCCCGAGTGCGACGGCCCACCAGCGGTTGTCCGCGAACGGCCGAACCTGCTCGGACCAGCCGAGCGGAGAGAGCCAACTCAGCCAGTGCGTACGGGAGTCGGAGTCACCGGCCGCGCGCAGCACGAAGCCGAGGCCGAGAGCGGCGGACGCGGTGCCGCTGGCGGCCCGTCCGGTCTCGACGGCCTGGGCGGCCACGCCGGCGAGGGCGGCGAAGACCAGCCCGGTGACGGCGAGCGCGGACCCGAACGCCAGCGCGCCGCCCGCGGGTTGACCGAGCGCTGCGAGGCCCGCGGCGACCAGGGCGGCCAGCAGCAGGTCCGCGAGCAGTACGGTCAGCAGCGCGGCGGTGAGCGGGGCCCGGCGTCCGACCGCCCCGGCGCCGACCAGTTCGAGCCGCCCGTCCTCCTCGTCGGCCCTGGTGTGCCGGACCACCAGCAGGATGCTCATCAGTCCGGCGAGCGCCGCCCCGAACGCGCCCATCCGCCAGGCCGTCAGACCGCCGACACCGGCGTCGTACACCGTGCCGTAGAGCGCGCGCAGCGAGCCGTTGGTATTCATGCCGCGCGCGAACTGCTCCCGGGCCGAGGCCGTGCCGTAGAGCGTGCCGAAGCTGTAGCCGGTGGAGATCGTCATGGCGGTGATGGCGTAGACCCAGGCGGGGAGCATGATCCGGTCCCGGCGCAGCGCGAGCCGGAGCAGGGTGCCGGTGCCCGCGAGGCCGTTCATGACGCCATCCGTGCGTTCTCGTCCGCCCCGGTGGTGTCGTCCGTCCGGTAGTGGCGCAGGAACAGTTCCTCCAGCGTCGGCGGGCGGCTGACCAGTGAGCGCACCCCGACCTCCGTCAACCGGCGCAGCAGCAGGTCCAGTTGCCCGGTGTCCACCTGGCAGCGCACCCGGCTGCCGTGGATCTCCAGGCCGTGCACCCCGGGCAGGTCAGCCAGCTCGGCCGGTGCGGTGGCCAGTTCGGCCTCGACGGAGGTACGGGTGAGGTGGCGCAGCTCGGCCAGTGTGCCGCTCTCCACCGTGCGGCCCGCGCGGATGATGCTCACCCGGTCGCAGAGCGCCTCGACCTCGGACAGGATGTGGCTGGAGAGCAGGACGGTGCGTCCGCGTTCGCGCTCCTCGATCACGCAGGAGCGGAAGACCTCCTCCATCAACGGGTCGAGGCCCGAGGTCGGCTCGTCCAGGATGAGCAGCTCGGCCTCGGAGCAGAAGGCCGCGATCAGGGCGACCTTCTGCCGGTTGCCCTTGGAGTAGCTGCGGCCCTTCTTGGTGGGGTCGAGCTCGAAGCGTTCCAGCAGTTCGGTACGGCGGGCCGGGTCCGGTCGGCCGCGCAGCCGGCCGAGCAGGTCGATGGTCTCGCCGCCGGTGAGGTTGCGCCAGAGCGTGACGTCCCCGGGGACGTAGGCGAGCCGGCGGTGCAGCTCGACGGCGTCGCGCCAGGGGTCACCGCCGAGCAGGCGGGCGGTACCGGAGTCGGCCCGCAACAGGCCGAGCAGGACCCTGATGGTCGTGGACTTCCCGGCGCCGTTGGGCCCGAGGAAGCCGTGCACCTCGCCCTGGGCGACCGTGAGGTCGAGTCCGTCCAGGGCGCGCGTCCGGCCGTAGGTCTTCACCAGGCCGGACGCCGTGATGGCGGTTGTCATGCCGCCCACGGTACTCTTGTTTCACAAAATCGTGAACGTTCTGAAGTCCATGGATTGGGAAGACTTCCACGACCGCGGCCGTCACGACCGCGCCGGCGGTTTGGGATGATGCGGCGGTGATCACGGAGTCGGCGGGAGATGCCATGCAGGCGCGGGACGGGCAGGGACGGGACGAGCAGGCCGTCGCCGCCTTCATCGAGCGGTTCGCCAGCGTGCTCAGCGACGCGGGCTTCCCCCGGATGCCCGCGCGGATCTTCACCGCCCTGCTGGCCACCGACTCCGGCCGGCTGACGGCGGCCGAACTGGCCGAGCTCCTCCAGGTCAGCCCGGCGGCGGTCTCCGGCGGCGTCCGCTACCTGATCCAGCTCAACCTGGTCAGCCGCGAGCGCGACCCCGGCTCGCGCCGCGACCGCTACCGGGTGCACGACGACGTCTGGTACGAGGCCTCCGTGCGCCGCGACCAGATGCTGGTGCGCTGGGAGAGCAGCCTGCGGGAGGGCATCGCCGCGCTCGGCCCGAAGAGCCCGGCGGGGACGCGGATGGCGGAGTCGCTGGAGTTCTTCGAGTTCATCCGCGGTGAGCTGCCCGCCATGCTGGGCCGCTGGCACGCCCGCCGCGCCGCGCTCCGCGCGGAGCGCGGGCAGGAGGATTGACGCGCTCTCCCGGCTGAAGCCGGGAGATTCCGGCCCGTACCGCCGGAAGCGGCACGACCGTGGCTTCCTGCTTCGACGACCTGTACCGACGTTCCCGCCGGTCTTACGGAGTCTCCACAGGCTTTCGAGCCCGAAGGCTCCGTTCCCGCCCGTCCGGCGGCACCTGACTCGCGTAGCGGGCGCCGGTTCGCCTTGACGGCGAATCGGCTGTTCCTGCCCCGCTGACGCGGGCGAGTCGGCCACACCTCCGCCGTGAACAGCGGAGCACTGCCGACGATCCCGGCAGCGAAGAACGGCGGCGGAAGCGGGAACGGCGACGGCAGGAGCAGGACGGTTACGGAGGGCAGTCGAGCCCGGTGCGCCCAGCCACTTGTCAACCTTGCCCCATTTGGGTTATATGGCCGATATATACGGTTTTTTTGGGGGAGACCGCACACAGCGGAGAAAGGCCCCGCACCCAGCAGCATCCACGTGCTCGCCGGCGAGTCGGTGGACCCTCGAGCCGGGAGGGCAGGTCATGTATCTGCAGCTGTCATCGCACCGGGAGGACGGCTGGTCGGTCGTACGCGTGGCGGGTGAACTCGACATCGCCACCGCTGAGCAGCTGCGTCTGCAGGTCAGCGGAGCCCTCGCCCGTCGCGGCCCGCGGGCCCGGGTGATCGCCGACCTTTCCGAACTCGAGTTCTGTGACGCCTGTGGCGCGTCCGCGCTCATCGACGCTTACCACACCGCGCGGCGCCACGGCGGCCGGTTCTGCCTGGTGGTGCCCGAGGGCCGGGTGCTGCGCCTGCTGCGGCTGACCGGCCTCGACCGGCTGCTGCCGGTGTTCCCGACGGTCCGCGAAGCCCTCTTCCGGGCGACCGTAGCCGACCTGGTGCCGCTGCCCGGTTCCCTCCTGCCGCTGCCCGCTGGCGGACCCGCTCCCGCCCCGTCACCGGGCCCCGCCGCGGCACCCGCGGCCGCCACCGAGCCACCGCTGACGGCACCCCCGATGCACACCGCCCAGCTCGCGTAGCGGCCCAGCGAGCCACGACCCCGAGCCGCCACCGCCGAACCACCCAGGGAAAGGCAGGCGCCATGATCACCGAACTGGCCGTGGAACGAGTCGAATTCACCTGCGGGCACTGCTGGCACGCCTGGAGCGCCGACTACGACGTGCAGCACTACCGGGACGACGACGGCGCCGACTGGGAGTACTTCTCCCACGACGGCATTCCGGTCGCCTCTCCCTACTCGGCCGACGGCGCGCCCGCCTGCCCCGAGTGCCACCGCCACTGGGTCGGCCACCTCGCCGCCCGCCGGCTCATCCCGCTCCCGAGCGACGAGCCCGTCAGGCCGCGCACCGGCGTCACCGGCGACCCGGCACTGCACCGGCCCGAACGCCACTTCGCGCCACCGATCCCCGTGGCCTCGCACCAGCTGCCGGCCCATCAGCACCCGGCGGCGGTGCGGCACGAGCCCCTCGGGCTCTGACACCGTCCTGACATCGAGCAGGTCCAGGTACCGAATCTGTTGAAGTACTGAGTACGTCCGAGTACTGAACGCGTCCGAGTCCGCTCGGAAGCGCGGTGTCACCGGACTGCCCGGAACAGGGGTTTTCGTCGGGCGGCCCGGCGGACTGTCCGCACCACCGCCTACGGTCGGGTACCGGCCGAGGACGGCCGACAACCCGAGGGCGGTCCCACGGCCGGCGGCGGCGGATGCGACGATGGTCGGCATCGTGACGACCTGGCAGCTCCGCACCATCCGCGCCGTGGTCTTCGCCACCCTGTGCGTGGCGATGTCCGCCACCGCGCACTTGAGCATGTCCGCGGCCGGGATCTCCGGCTGGGCCCTGCTCGCCGCCTTCGCCGGAACGGCCGCGGTCACCTGGCTGCTGGCCGGGCAGCGCCGCGGGCCGGCGGTGATCAGTCTGTGGATGATGGCCGCTCAGACCTGCCTGCACCTGCTCTTCGAGCGCGGCTCACCGATGAGCACCGGCACCTCGGCCGGGCGGGCGCACACAGCGGTCGACTGGACCCGGCTGCTGCTCTGCACCTCGGACGGCGTCCCGGCGGGCGTCCAGCCCCTGGAGCTGGCGCGGTCGGCGGGCCTGGATCCTGACACCATGTCGACCGCCGGCCTGCCGCAGTCCATGCCGGGGATGTCGATGCCCGGGATGTCGATGACCGGCACGCCGACGCCTGACATGCCGCTGTCCGACACGCCGCTGTCCGGCATTCCGATGGCGCACGGGCTCTCGACCGGCATGTTCCTCGCCCACCTGCTCGCGGGCCTCGCCTGCGCGCTGCTGCTCTGGCGCGGCGAAGCGGCGGTGGCCGGCCTCTTCGAGCTGGTGTGGACGCTGGCGACCGTCCTGGTGCCGCTGCTCCTGCTGTTCGTACCGCGCAGTCCGGAGCCGTCCGCTCCCGGAGTTCTGACGCTCCGTCGGGCCGGGCGGCTCAGGTCGGTACTGCTCACCCATGCCGTCGTCCGGCGCGGGCCGCCGGCCGTCCCTGTCGTGCCCAGCGCCCGCCTCGCCTGAGCCCGGGGACGTCCGAACCGACGTCCGCTCGGCAGTGGCGGGCAGGTCGCCCCCGCGTGCCCCGCCCCGCCCCGGGGCGGACGCGAGGGCCGGCCCGCACCACCACGACGGACCACGACCGGGCCCGGGCAGCTGCTCCGGGCACCCCTCGGGCTCCGCCCCTCCGGGCGGCTGAGGCGGGTCCTCGGCGTGCCGTGGTGACGGGCGCCCACCTCGTGGTACCGCCGAGCGGTACCACGGCCACTCCCTGCCCTCAGGACATGCCATGACCTCAGGACACCCCGCGTACGGCGGACGGTGCGCCGAAACCCTCGACGCCCGGGCCGCCGGGACGGCGGCTACCTCCTCACGCCGTCCTGGCCTGGTCGCCCTCGTCGGCGGCCAGCCGGCCCAGCAGCCGGTCCACCAGTCCCGCGGACCACTCTGGCGACGGGCCCTGCGCCCCGGCGGTCAGCGCCCGGAGCCGACGGGCCACCGCCAGCCAGTCCCGGCAGTCGGCGCACCGCTCCTCGTGCTCGTCGAGGCCAGCGCCGCCGGCCACGACGTCCGTACGCTCGCCGTCGAGGCGGGCGGACACCGCGGTTCGGTACTCGGCGCAGATCATGCCGCCATGCTCTCCTACTCGACCTTGTGTGCGGTAGCGCCCAGGACGGTGGCCGCACCGGCCAGCGCGGCCGCTCTGCCCGGGAAGCCGGGGGTGCGCCGTGGATGACGAGCAGCTGACCACCGTGGCGCTGCGCGCGCGCAGCGGCCGGCCCGCCGACATCGAGGCCTTCGTCCGGGCGACCCAGCGGGACGTCTGGCGGTTCGTCGCGCATCTCACCGACGTCCAGTCGGCGGACGACCTCGCCCAGGAGACCTTCCTGCGGGCGCTGCGCAGCCTGCCCGGTTTCGCCGGGCGCTCCTCCGCCCGGACCTGGCTGCTGTCCATCGCCCGCCGGGTGGTGGTGGACCGCTACCGCAGCGCGGCGGCCCGGCCCCAGTGCGCGGCGGTACCGGACTGGCAGGCCGCCGCCGAGCAGCAGCAACGGCCCGACGAGGTACCGCGGTTCGAGAACGAGGTGGTGCTGAGCGACCTGCTGGACCGGGTGCCCGCACAGCGGCGCGAGGCCTTCGTCCTCACCCAGGTCGTCGGGCTCAGCTACGCGGAGGCGGCGGCGGTGTCCGGCTGCCCGGTGGGCACCGTACGGTCCCGGGTCGCCCGGGCGCGGGACGAGCTGGTGGCGCTGCTGCGTTCGGCCGAGAGCGACCGGGCCACGGGCGGACCGGCGGCAGGGACGGCCGGGCTCGGCAGAGCGGGGACCCGGCGTGGCGGCGGGCGGACGCTGTGGGCCGGGCGGGAGCACCCCGCGGCGCTGGCGGGCTGACGGCCGGTCCGGTTCCGTCGGCCTCGGCCTCGAGCCCGGCTCCGGATCCGGCTCCGACCACGGCGAAGGCGGCTGTCCGCGTCACCCCGAAAATCAGGAATCTGTTCGGGAAATCGCGGCGGTCACCGCCCGACTGCTGTGACGGACGCCGTCACCCGACGGCGTCCGTCACCGTCGAGGCCCCGGCGGCGGCCCGGCGCCGGGCTCAGCTGTCGCGGCGCCGGCGGCGCACCGGTGGAGCCTGGTGGTCGTCGCCGGTCTGCTGTCCTTCGTGGCGATGCCCGACATGAACATCGTCAACCTCGCCGTCTCCTCGCTCTCCCACGGCTTCCGGGTCGCCGTCGAGACCGCCCAGTGGGCCGTGCTCGGGTACCAGCTGCCCGTGGTCGCCCTGCTGCTGCCGGCCGGCCAGTGGCTGGACCGGACCGGGCTGCGGCCCGCGCTGCTCTGTGCGACCTGCGGCTTCGCGCTGGGCAGCGCGGCCTCGGCGGCCGCGCCCTCGGCGCTCTGGCTGATCGCGGCCCGGATGGTGCAGGGGGCCTTCGGCGCGGTGCTGTTCGTCCTGATGCCGGTGCTGGCCGCGCGGTCGGTCCGCCCCGAGCTGCGCGGCCGCGCGATGAGCGTGCCCGCCACCCTCGGTCCGCTCGGCGCGGTCACCGGGCCGGCACTGGGCGGGCTGCTGCTGGACCACTTCGGCTGACGGGCGATCTTCCTGGTCAAGCTCCCGGTCTGTCTGGCCGCACTGCTGATCGCCCGTCGCAGCGCTCCGGCGGGCGGCACGCTGCGCCCGCCCGACCGGCGTACCCTCGCCGACGCCGGGCTGGCCGGCGGTGCCGTGGCCGCGGTGCTGCTAGCGCTCAGCCTCTCCCCCGGCTCGCCGCTCCGGCTGCTGCCGGCGCTGCTCGCCGTACCGCACGCCGTCCGCTGGCTGCGCGGAGCCGCCGGCCGGCGGGTCGCCGGCGTGCTGCGCGACGCGGGTACGTACGGGATCCACGCCGCGGTACTGGCGCTGGCGGCGGGCTTCGCGGCGATGCACTACCTGGTCGCGCTGCACCTCCAACGGGACGACGCGGCCGGCGCCACCACGACGGGACTGACCCTGCTCTGCTTCCCGGCCGCCATGGGCCTGGCCGGGCCGCTGGGCGGACGGCTGGCCGACCGCTTCGGCCCGCGCGCCCCGGCCGCCGGCGGGGCCGCGCTGACCGCTGCCGGCCTGCTGCTGGTACCGCTCGGGACGGCTGGACACCGGGGGGCGGTCACCTGAGCAGCCCGTCGAGGAACGGGTTGCCGAACACCCGGTACGGGTCGTGGCGGTCGAGGGTGGCGACGGCCTCGTCCCAGCCTGGGCCGCCACCCGCCCGCAGGCTGTCGGGGATGACCCGGCCCAGCATGTCCGGGTCGGCCCAGGCGGCATCGGCGGTGTAGGCCCAGCCCTTGGACCACTCCACCCGCAGCCCGGCCCGGCTGCCGTCGAAGGTGCGCTGCAGGAAGCCCTCCAAGTCCCGGCAGAACCGGTGCAGTCCGGGCGTGTTCGGGAAGCTGAGGATGTCCAGCCAGAGCGCGGTGTCCCACTCCGGCCGGTCCTGCCGGGGCCGCAGCGGCGAGAGCAGCGGCGGACGGGCGCCCGGCACCCCGGAACTCGCCGGGTCGTCCAGGCCGGTCGTCCGGACCTCGACCGCGCCGTTGACCGGGTACTCGCCACGGGCCTGGTACTCCGCGACCAGCTGCTGGTAGTACCGGGTGAACTCGCTGACCGCCCACTGCAGATCGGCCCGGCGGACGAGCACCGCATAGCCGTTGGCGGTGACCCGTAGGGTGGTGGGCCGGACGTACTGGAGCAGGTGGCGGGAGGCTCCCCAGAGGTCCGAGCGCAGGCCGTCGGCCAGCAGGTGGGTGAGGATGTCGCCGGTGAGCAGGTCGCGCAGCAGGCCGCCGGAGAGCAGCACGTCGGTCAGGTCGCCGGTGAGGCCGATCGTCGCGACCAGGTACTGGAGCTGTCCGAACAGCGGTGCCAGGCTCCAGGAACCGCCGACCAGTTGGCCGGCCAGTTCGGCGACGGGCTTCGGGACGTTGTCCGAGAAGGGGTAGTTGTAGGGCTCGCTGACCGCGCGGGCGGCGAACGGCCGGCTCGGAGTGACGTGCCAGGTCTTGAGCCAGGGGTTGGCGGTGTAGGCGAACCAGATCGCCTCGGCCCCGCCGTCCCGGTTGACGAAGTCGGCCCAGGTCCGGCCGCCGGATGCGGCGGCGCTGCCGGGCGCGGCGAAGAGTTCGGCCGCGGGGATGTCCAGCCGGCTGAGGCAGCGCAGCTGCTGGTCGGCGCCGACGCGCAGCTGCACCTCGGTGAGGAACGCCCGGCCGAGGTTGACCAGGAAGGCCGCGCTGTCGGCCTCCGAGCGGTCGAAGGTGCGCAGCACGTAGCGGTCGGTGGCGGGGTCGTGGACGACGGCGGTGAGCGAGGTGACCTGGTTGCTCAGCGTGCCGTAGCCGTGGCCAGGTCGGGGAGTCTCCCCGGTGGCCGGGACGGCGGTGCCGTGGCCGCCGATGGCGAGCACCCCGCCGACGGTCAGATCGCCGGGCGCGGGGCAGGCGGCGACCCCGAGACCGCGCTGCCCGAGGAAGCCCAGCAGCTCCTCCATCCCGGCGCCCGTCTGCACGCGGACCGTCGAGGAGTCCACCAGGGACATTCCGGTGAGGTACTGGCTGGTGTCGACGAGCAGCACCTGGGCGGAGGCCGGTGTGCCGTCGGCGACGGTGAGCGGTGCCCAGCCGTGCCGGTGGCCCTGGGCCCGCAGCCGCCAGCCCGCCGACCGGGCCCAGTCGGCGAGTTGGGCGATCTGCTCCGGCGTGCTCGGGGCGCACGTCCAGAGCTGGTCGGTGCGGATCTCCCCGGCCCAGTTCTCGAAGACCCGCTGGTAGGGCGTGATCCCGGCCGGGAGGCCGGGCGGTGCACTGCCGACCGCCTGGGCGCTCTCCACCCCCACCGTGCCGCGCAGCAACCAGCCGGCCCCGCCGAGTGCGGCGGAGGCGGCGAGCATCCCGCGTCTCGTCAGCCCGCCACCACTCGCTCCGCCCCGCCGACCACCTTCGTGCAGCTCGCCGGTCATGATCGCCCCCACTTCCCACGGCAGTGTTCAGGTCCGGCCCAGACGCTAGGACAGCGCACCCGGGTACGGCCATCGAACAGATCAACGATCACTCGTTCGAGCGAAACATCCCCCGTTGGCCGGCAATGCAGGCTGGAAGTGATCAGAGGATCGGATGATGCGTCAGCCCGCCTGCTTCACGCGGGGTCCCGGTCCGGGGCGGTCTGCGGGCACCATCATCCGCCCACCCCGGGCAGAGCGACCGCACCCAGGCGGCGGACACACCACCGCACACGCGCACTCCGACTCCCGCGGCCTCGCCGGGCACCTGGTCCAGTCCGCGCGGCAGCCCGTCAGCGGCCGCCCGTCAGAAGACGACCAGTGAGCGTCCGCCGCGCCCCTGCGCCATCCGCTCGAAGGCCTCCGGGATCTCCTCCGGCGAGATCCGGTCGGTGATCAGCGCCTCCAGGTCCAGCCGCCCGGACCGGACGTGCTCCGCCAGCACCGGGATGTCCTTCGCCGGGTCGCTATTGCCGTACACGGACGCCGTCAGGGTGCGCGCGAAGTAGAAGATCTCCAGGGCGGAGAAGGAGACCAGCTCCTCCTTGCCCCCGATGCCGACCACCGTGGTCCGCCCTCCCCGGCGGGTCGCCGACCAGGCGGCGCGGATGGTGTCCGCCCGCCCGACGCACTCGAAGGCGTGATCGGTGCCATGGCCACCGGTGAGCTTCCGCACCGCCTTCGCGGTGGTCCGGTCGTCGGCTAGCAGGAACTCGGTCGCCCCGTGGCGTCGGGCGAGCTCCTCCTTCTCCGGGCTGACGTCGACGGCGACGATCGGACCGGCCCCCGCGATCCTGGCCGCCTGGAGGGTGGCGAGACCCACGCCGCCCAGTCCGTAGACCACCACCGACTCGCCTTCCCTGACCCGGGCGGCGTTGTGCACCGCGCCGTAGCCGGTCAGCACGGCGCAGCCGAGCAGGGCCGCCGAGGTCAGCGGGATTCCCTCGGGCAACGGGACCACGGCGCGTTCGGCGACCACGGTCTCCTCCGCGAACGCCGCCACCCCGAGCCCCGGGTAGACACCGGTGCCGTCCGCGAGCGAGCCGTAGACGGACGTGGCGCCTTCGCCGGAGCGCTCGCACAGCCACGGTTCGCCGATCCCGCACAGGTGGCAGCCGCCGCAGGCGGGCGCCCAGTTGAGCACGACCTGGTCGCCGGGACGGACGGCGGTCACGCCTTCGCCGACTGCGGTCACGGTCCCTGCGCCCTCGTGTCCGAGGACGGTCGGCGTCTCGGTGCGCAGGGTCCCGTTGGAGAGCGACAGGTCGGAGTGGCAGACGCCGGCGGCGGCCAGCTTGACCCGGACGCGCCCGGGGCCGGGCTCGGGCAGGTCGATCTCGGTGAGCTCCAGCGGGGCTCCGACGGCACTGAGCAGGACGGCGCGGACCATGGAGTTCCTTCCTTACGGCGATTGGCGGCCGGTCGGCCGGCCGGAACCGCGTGAGTATCGCAGGAGCCTCAGTACTGCAGCGACTTGGTCTGCAGGAACTCCGCCAGCCCGTGCCGTCCGAGCTCCCGCCCGACTCCGGAGCTCTTGTACCCGCCGAAGGGCGCGAGCGGGTTGAAACGGCCGCCGTTGATGTGGACCTGGCCGGTGTCCATCCGGCGGGCGAAGGCGGCGGCGCTCTGGTCGTCGGCCGCCCAGACCGAGCCGGCCAGGCCGTAGTCGGTGCCGTTGGCGATCTCCAGGGCGTGCTCCTCGTCACGGTAGGCGAGGATCGCGAGCACCGGGCCGAAGACCTCCTCCTGAGCCACCGTCATCTTCGGGGTGACGTCCGCGAGCACGGTCGGGCGCACGTAGTAGCCCTTGGCGAGCCCCTCGGGCGCCTCGGCGCCACCGGCCACCAGGCGCGCGCCCTCCGCGAGTGCGCCGGTGATGTAACTCCGGACGCGCTCCCGCTGCTTGGCGCTGACGACCGGTCCGAGCCGGGTGGCGGGGTCGGCGGGATCCCCGGGGAGGTAGGCCTCGGCGGCCTTGGCGGCGATCGCCACGGCCTCCTCGTACTGGTCCTCGTGCACCAGCAGCCTGGTCCAGGCACTGCACGTCTGGCCGGAGTTGGCGAAGACGTTGGCCAGGTTGACGTTCACGGCGCGCTCCAGGTCGGCGCCGGGCAGCACCACGTTGGCGGACTTGCCGCCGAGCTCCAGCGCGACCCGCTTCACACCCCGCCCGGCCACCTCGGCGATCCACCGGCCGACGGCGGTGGACCCGGTGAAGGAGACCAGGTCCACGCCGGGATGCTCGGCCAGGGCGGCACCGGCCTCCGGTCCACGGCCGGTCACCAGGTTGAACACCCCGGCAGGAAAGCCTGCTTCGTGGACCAGCTCGGCGAACAGCCGGGCCACCAGGGGCGTGTCCTCGGCGGGCTTGAGCACCACCGGGCAGCCGGCGGCGAGCGCCGGGAAGACCTTGGCGACGATCTGGTGCAGCGGGTAGTTCCACGGCGTGATCGCGGCGACGACCCCGGCGGGCTCGGCGTACACCGTGGAGTTGCCGACCTGCTCCTCGAACTCGTACCCGGCCAGGACCTCCAGGTACGAGCCGGCGACTGCGAGCGGCAACGCGGCCTGCACCGAGGCCGCGAACCCGATCGGCGCCCCCAGCTCGGCGACGATCGTCTCGGCGATCTCCTGCTGCCGGGCGGCCAGGCCGTCGCGAAGCCGGGTGAGCGGCGCCAGGCGCTCCGCGCGGCCGGTCGCACCCCAGGCCCGGGCCGCGGCCCGGGCGGCGCGCACGGCGGCGTCGACGTCCTCGGCCCCACCGGCCGGAACGGTCGCGATGACCTCCTCGGTCGCCGGGTTCAGCACGGCGACGGTCTCCGAGGTGAGGGCGGGCCGCCACTCACCGCCGATGTACTGATCCGAGTACTCCTGCACGGCTCTGCCCTCTCCTCCACCGCCGGCCCGCACCCCGGACCGGCCCGCCAGGTCCGCCCCGGTCGCCCGGAACGGCCGACCGCCTTGACCGGCGGTGCCAGTCAAGGCGGTTGAGGGCAGCTGCGCAAGGGGGCGCCACCGCGGTTCCGGGTACCCGAACCCTGCTCCGGGCCGAGCGGCGACCGTGCCGGTCACGGTGCCGGCCGACACCGGCTTCTGGGCTCGCCGGCACCGGCCGGCCGCATCGGTTCACCGGTGCTGCGCCGACCGGCCGCACCGACCGGCCGACTGCCCGATTACTCGACGACCAGCTCGACCGGGATGTTGCCGCGGGTGGCCTTGGAGTACGGGCAGACCTCGTGCGCCTTCTTCACCAGCAGCTCGCCGGTCTCGCCCTGCAGGGCCTCCGGCAGCTCGACCCGCAGGGTGACGGCGAGGGCGAAGCCGGTCTCGTCCTTGCCGATGCCGACCTCGGCGGTCACCGAGACGTCGCCGGTGTCCACCTTCGCCTGCCGGCCGACCAGGCCGAGGGCGCTGGCGAAGCAGGCGGCGTAGCCCGCCGCGAACAGCTGCTCCGGGTTGCTGCCCTCGCCGCTGCCACCGAGCGCGGTCGGCATGGCCAGCGCCAGGTCGAGCCGCCCGTCGGAGCTCACGGCCCGGCCCTCGCGGCCGTTGGCGGTGGCAACAGCGGTGTACAGCGCGTCCATGGGACTCGCTCCTCTCCCTTGTCCGAACCCGTCCGGGCTCATCCGATCGGCAACCCGACTTCCGGATCGCCCGACAGGACAAGTAGAGCACACAATTAAATTGCGCACAACTAAAACGGGCGCGGTACGGATACCCTGGGAACATGACCGCCATCGACCTGCCCGCGGACCCGCCGCAGCCTTCCGACGACCAGTTGCTCCGCCTGGACAGCCAGGTCTGCTTCTCACTGCATGCCGCCTCGCGCGCCTTCGGCGGCGTCTACCGGGTGGTCCTCAAGGACCTCGGGCTCACCTATCCGCAGTACCTGGTCATGCTGGTGCTCTGGGAGCACGGCGAACTGCCGGTCAAGCAGATCGGCGAGTACCTGCGACTGGACTCCGGCACGCTCTCCCCGCTGCTCAAGCGGCTCGAGACGGCCGGACTGGTCCGCCGCGAGCGCAGCAGCGAGGACGAGCGGTCGGTCACCGTCCACCTCACGGACGCCGGAGTCGGGCTGCGCGCGCAGGCACTGCACGTGCCACGCCGGATCGCGGCCGCCACCGGTCTGCCGCTCACCGAGATCGCCGCCCTCCAGGCGATGCTGCGCCGCGCGACGGCCGCTCTCGACGCCGCGGACCTCGACACCGCCGCGCCGTAGCGGTCAGCTGCCAGGCCCGGCGGGCGACACCGTCGAGTGCGCGGCCCCGGCGGAGCTGTCCGGAGCCGCACCACTCGCCGCCCCACCGGTCAGTCGAGGTACGCCATGGCCAGGCGGCAGCGCGCGCCCGCGGCCGGGACCCGCTCCTCCTCCTCGGCCTCCGGTGCCGCCACCGCGATCCCGACCGGCCGCAGTTCGAGCCGCGCCGGCGCGGGTACCGCCGTCGGACGGCCGAGCACACTCCCCCTCGGCGATCCGTTGACGACGACGGCGAGTCGATTGCCCTCGATCATGGCGCTTCGCTTCCTTCCGGAGGTACCGGTTCCAACGGACCTGCTGCCCGCCCCTCCAGTGCAGCCCCACTCTGGCCGGTCCGCATCCGGCATTGACGTGTGGACTACGCGGATCCCGCCCACCTTGACGACACCTTGACGCCTCCGGCCCGGGAGCCTCGGCGGGGAGTCGGGCACACGAACGGGCACCGGGCTGCCCTAGAGTGTGCGCGATGGACACGCTCACGCCCCGGCACCCGGTGGCCGGTCGCCGCCGGTCGGCCGGAGTGCGGGCGTTGACCGTACTGGCGTTGCTGTTCGGGCTGCTCGCAATGCACGCGCTGGCCGATCCCGTTGACGCCGTGGCGCATCCGCAGGCGCACGAACGGCGGTCAGCGGCCCAGTTCGTCACCGCGGCACGGCGGGCCATGACAGATCGGGCCATGACACATCGGGCCACGACTCAGCCCGTCGTGGCGCAACGAACCACGGCGCAGCTCACCGGCAACGGTGACGGCCGGTGCGACTGCGACGGCCGTCATCAGGCGCACGCCGGGAGTGTCTGCCAGGCGTCCGGCCTCGGTTCAACGCCGGTGCTGCCGCCGCTCCGACCGTGCCTCGGCACCTCCGCCCACGGCCCGTCCCAGTCCCCGGCCGACGCGTCCGTCGGCCTCACCACCGGGCGCGGTCCGCCCTCCCTCGCCGCCCTCCAACTCCTGCGCATATAGGCCGAGCCCTCGCCGCACCCCGGGTGCGGCCACGCCCACGTCCTCATTCCTCCAGTACGCAGGAGCCTTTCGGCATGTCCGTTTCCACCCACGTTTCCACCCGCATGTTCCCCTCCCGCGCGTTCGCCCGCCGGATCGCCGTGACCGGTGCGGCCGGTCTCGCGACGCTCGCCCTCGCCGCCTGTTCCGGTGTCAGGTCCGGCTCGCACCAGGCCGGTTCGTCCACCGCACCGTCCGCGCCCGTCTCCGCGACCGCGCCGGCTGCCCCTCCGGCGGCTTCGGCCTCGGCGTCGGCCGGTGACCACAACGCCACCGACGTCTCCTTCGCGCAGGGGATGATCCCGCACCACCGCCAGGCGGTCGCGATGGCCGAACTGGCCGCGGAGCGTGCCTCGTCCGCACAGGTCAAGGAGTTGGCCGCGAAGATCAAGGGCGCCCAGGACCCGGAGATCACCATGATGAGCGGCTGGCTGACCGGCTGGGGCAACCCGGTGCCGGACGCCGGCGTGTCGGCCGCGATGCCGGGTATGGACCACTCCGCCGGTTCCGGCCACCCGATGCCCGGCATGATGGCCGACGACGAGATGGCGAAACTGAGGTCGGCGTCCGGCGCGGACTTCGACAAGGCGTTCCTCACCATGATGGTGACCCACCACCAGGGCGCCGTGACGATGGCCGCGGACGAGCTCGCCAAGGGCGCCTACCCTCCCGCCAGGACGCTGGCCGGATCGATCAGCACCGCACAGACGGCCGAGATCGCCGAGATGGAGAAGCTCCTCTCGGCGGGCTGAGCGGCAACGGCAGCAGGAGCAGCAGCGTGACGCGGTGGGGCACCGGCCCGGTTGACCGGTGCCCCACCGCGGGCATCCCCCTATCAGGCGCCGCCTCGCCCGGAGGAGTTCTGCCGTGTCCGCCGTGACCGCAGTACTGCACGCCCTGTCGATCACCGGGTCGATGACCTGGGAGATCACCTGGGCGTTGATCCTCGGCTTCCTGCTGTCCGCCGTGGTTCAGGCCGTGGTGCGCAAGTCCACCGTCTCCGGGCTGATGGGCGACGACCGGCCGCGTACGCTGGCCGTCTCCGCGCTGCTCGGCACGGCCTCGTCCTCCTGCTCGTACGCGGCCGTGGCGCTGGCCCGTTCGCTCTTCCGCAAGGGGGCCGACTTCACGGCCGCGATGGCCTTCGAGATCGCCTCGACCAATCTGGTCGTCGAACTCGGCGTACTGCTCGTCCTGCTGATGGGATGGCAGTTCACGCTGGCCGAGTTCATCGGCGGGCCGGCCATGATCGTGCTGCTGGCGCTGCTGTTCCGGCTCTTCCTGCACACCAGGCTGCTCGACCGTGCCAGGGCGCAGGCCGACCGGGGCCTCGCCGGATCGATGGAGGGCCACGCCGCGATGGACATGTCGGTGTCCGGCCAGGGCCCGTTCTGGCGCCGGCTGCTCTCCCGGGAGGGCGTGACCGCCACCGCCCACGTCTTCGCGATGGAGTGGGCCGCGATCTGGAAGGACCTGGCCGGCGGGCTCCTGGTCGCCGGCGCCATCGCCGCCTGGGTGCCTGACTCCTTCTGGCAGGCACTCTTCCTGGACAGCCACCCGCTCGCGGCGAGGTTCTGGGGACCGCTGGTCGGCCCGCTGGTCGCGATGGCCTCGTTCGTCTGCTCGATCGGCAACGTGCCGCTGGCGGTGGTGCTCTGGAAGGGCGGCATCAGCTTCGGCGGGGTGGTCTCCTTCATCTTCGCCGACCTGCTGATCCTGCCGATCCTGAACATCTACCGGAAGTACTACGGCGTGCGGATGGCGCTCTTCCTGCTCGGCACCTTCTACGCCGCGATGGTGCTGGCGGGTTACACCGTGGAGCTCCTGTTCGGCGCACTGGGCATCATCCCGGACCACACGGCGGCCAGCGTTCCCATGGGCGGGGTCCGGTGGAACTACACGACCTGGCTGAACCTCGTCTTCCTTTTGCTCGCCGCCCTGTTGACGGTCCGCTTCGTCCGCACCGGGGGCCTCGCCATGCTGCGGATGATGGGCGGCGCGCCGGCCGACGCCCGCGACCACGAGCAGCACCGGTAGAGCACGATCCCGATCAAGCAATAGTTGCACCAAGACTCGGTAAATACTAATTTTCTATGCGCGGTCCGTGACACCCACCGCTGCCCGCCGATGTCTTGACCGCGAAAGAGGAGTGACGCTCTGTTGGGGAACCATCGCCGCCCTAAGCCCGCCGGCCGCGCCCGGATGACCATGCTGGCGGCGACGGCGGGAGCCGCCACCGTCCTTCCCGTGGCCTCGGCCGCCCATGCCGCGCCGAGCGGGAACATCGAGCAGGTCAAGGCCCAGGTGGACAAGCTCTACGAGGAAGCCGAGGTCGCGACCGAGAAGTTCAACAAGGCGGGCGAGCAGCAGCAACAGCTCCAGGCCGAGACGTCCAAGCTTCAGGACCGGCTCGCCGCACAGCAGGCGAGGATCAACGAACTGCAGTCCACCCTCGGTGCGGTGGCCGCCGACCAGTACCGCTCGGGCGGGGTGGACCCCTCGGTCCAGCTGATACTCAGCGCCTCCCCCGACGAGTACCTGCAGCGTGCCGGGCTCCAGGACCAGGCGAACGACCAGCAGGTGGCCGCGCTGCGCCTGGCCCGGCAGCTGCAGCTCTCGATGGACCAGACCCGCAACGAGACCGCCGCCAAGCTGGCCGAACTCGACCGTGCCCGGCAGGATCTGGCCGAGCGGAAGCAGGAGGCGAAGGCGAAGCTGGCCGAGGCCCAGTCCATACTCGGCGGCCTCGAGGCCGCCGACCGGGCCAAGGTCCTCGCCGACGGGAACGACCAGGCCGCCTCCCGCGGTTCGGGCCGCACCTCCCCCGGTGATCCGTCCGGTTCCACCGGTGGCGGTTCGTCCGTCGGTGGCGGCCCGTCGGGTTCCGTCGGCGGCTCGTACACCGGTCCGGCGAGCGGCCGGGCCAAGAGCGCGCTCGACTTCGCGTACGCACAGATCGGCAAGCCGTACCAGCCGGGCGGTGTGGGCCCGAGCTCCTTCGACTGCTCCGGGCTCACCCAGTCCGCCTGGCGTACGGCGGGAGTGTCCCTGCCCCGGACCACCTGGGACCAGTGGAACGCCGGCCACCATGTCTCGCAGTCCGACCTGCAACCCGGCGACCTGGTCTTCTACTTCCAGGACCTGCACCACGTCGGGATCTACGTGGGCGACGGCAAGGTGCTGCACGCCCCGCGGCTCGGGAAGAACGTCCAGATCGTCCCCATGAACGTCATGCCGTACATGGGCGCGATCCGCCCCTGACGCGGCATCCGGCAATCGCTGCCCGGGCTTCGATCGGTGCTCATCGAACGTTCGGACAACCGAGCTAAGCTGGCGCGGCGTTGACACATCGTCCCGCCCGCATACCGGTTTTTTTCGAACATCAAGGGGGGAATCGGATGACTGTTTTCAAACAGGTCATAAACCGAACAAGAGCACAGAAAAGGGCAACCTGGGCGCTGGCCGCCCTCACCGCGGCCGCCGCGCTGACGGGATCTCAGACGCTCCATCTGTCCTCGGCGTCGGCCTCCGGCACGGACGCCGCGGCCGGCCAGTCGGCCGACGGCGGCGGTCCGCGGGTCCTGCAGCAGCCGCCGGTCAAGCCGGCCACCCCGCCCGGGAGCACCGCTCCGGGAGCGGGCTCGAAGAGCACCGCCATCCTCCCGAACGGCGCTTCGCTGCCCGACACGGTCTACACCGCCTACCGCAAGGCGGAGGACGCCCTGGCCATCAGCTCGCCCGGTTGCCACCTCAAGTGGCAACTGCTCGCAGGCATCGGCCAGGTGGAGTCCGGGCAGGCCGACGGCGGCCAGGTGGACGCCAACGGCACCACTCTGACGCCGATCCTCGGCCCGGCCCTGGACGGCAACAACGGCTTCGCCGCGATTCCGTCCAGCGACGGCCGCTCCGGCTGGGACCGGGCCATCGGGCCGATGCAGTTCATCCCCTCCACCTGGTCGGTCTGGGGCACGGACGGCAACGGCGACGGCAAGGCCGACCCCAACAACGTCTTCGACGCCGCACTGACGGCCGGCCGCTACCTGTGCGCGGACGGCCGCGACCTGTCGGACTCCGGGCAGCTCGACCGGGCCATCCTCAGCTACAACTACTCGACGGACTACCTCAACACCGTCAAGAACTGGATGCTCCACTTCGAGAACGGCGCCACCGTCACCCCCGACCGGCCCGGCGATCCGTGGAGCATGCCGAAGCCGATCCCGGTGCCGCCCACCACCGGCGGCTGGTACCCGGCGCGCCCGACCTCGAGCCCGTCGGCCAGCCCGAGTCCGAGCAACAGCCCGTCCGGCACGCCGAGCCCGTCGGCAAGCCCGAGCGGCAGCGGCTCACCTTCGGCAAGCCCGAGCGGTAGCACCTCGCCGTCGCCGAACCCGAGCGGCAGCACCTCGCCGTCGCCTTCGGCCAGCCCGAGCGGCAGCACCTCGCCGTCCCCGTCGCCGTCGCCTTCGGGCTCCACCTGCCCGAGCCCGAGCGGGTCACCCAGCCCGAGCGCGTCGCCGAGCCCGAGCGGCAGCACCTCGCCGTCGCCTTCGGCCAGCCCGAGCCCGTCGACCTCGCCGAGTCCGTCGGCAAGCGGATCCGCCTCGCCGTCCGCGTCGCCGTCGCCTTCGGGCTCCACCTGCCCGAGCCCGAGCGGGTCACCCAGCCCGAGCGCGTCACCCGGCCCGAGCGGCAGCGCCTCGCCGTCGCTGACGCCCGCACCGTCCCCGGCGTCGAAGCACCACTGAGACTCGCGCCCCGTCTGAGCCCCCGGGAGTCCTCCCGGGGGCTCAGTGCTGTTCCCTCTGATCAGCCGTCTGCGGCAGCGCCCCGGCCGGCCGTCGCCAGGATGTCCGCCCCGGCGGGGTCGGCGGTCAGTGCCTGTTCGAAGCCGTCCTTCGGCAGCACGGTGTTCCCGGCGACGACCACGCCGGCCGGCGGGTCGCCGTAGCCCTCCGGCCGGTCATCCCAGAAGTTGCCGAGGAAGGCCACGTTCTCCAGCGGCGGCGTCACCCTGAGCACGATCGGCGTGTCCCCCCGGTAGACGACATTGCCCAGCACGGTCACCCAGGCGGCGCCGAAGTCGGTGTACAGGCCGAAGTTGTACGAAGTGACGGTGTCGCGGATCACATTGCCGCGCACCAGGGTGCCGCCGGCGTACGAGGAGCCCTGGCGCCCGTTGAGGTAGATGCCGCCACCGTCGGCGAGCACCGTCATGGTGCGGTGGATCAGGTTCCCGACGATCTGCACCCGGGCCGCCCGGTCACCGCCGACGAGGATGATGCCGCAGTAGGGGACGTCGTGGATCTCGTTGTGCGCCACGGTCGTGTCGCGGGCGTCCGCCACCCACACGGCGGGCGAGCCGTGGTACTCGCGGCCGATCCGGCGGATCAGGTTCCGCTCCACCCGGGTGCCGGTGCCGGCGGCCACGGCCACGCCGCTGCCCGAGACGTCCTCGATGACGTTGCCGAGGATCGCGTTGTCCTGCCCCGGTCCCGAGAAGCCGACCGCTCCGGCACCGAGCCGGGTGAACCTGTTGTCCGCCAGGGTGATCCGCACCCCGCCCGTGAACTCGACGTTGGCCGGCAGCATCGCCGGACGCTCCGGTACCGCCAGCCGGGCGTTGCCCTCGGCGAGCTCGACCTGCCGCAACGGGCCGCCGTCGTAGTAGCCGTTGCCGTGGAAGTGCAGGAACCCGCCGGGTCCGCTAGGCCCGGTCCAGCCCGCGTCCGTGAAGGTGAGTCCGCGCAGGGTCACGTCGTGCAGCGGCCTCTCCTCGGTGCCCCGGCCGACGACCAGCCGCTCCAGCACCGGCGCCACGATCTCCGCCCGCGCCGGGTCCTCCCCGGGCAGCGGCAGGTAGTGGAGGACGTGGCGGCCGGGCACCGACCGGTCGAGGGCGAAGCTGCCCGGCTCGGTGAGGAAGCTCACGCTGTTCTCGGCGGAACTCGGCGCGCCGATGGTCGCCCACACCCCCGAGGAGCCCGCCCCGGGCGGGAGCTCACCGGTCCACTGCGCCCGGTAGAGCTCCCTGGCCCACCCGAACCCGGGCTGAGCCATGGTGATCGTGCTGGAGTCCGCGTCACCGCTGATCTCCGCCACCCGGCAGCGGGCCTCGGACCACGGATAGACACCGGTGAAGGCGAACTCGATGCTTCCCGGATCCCGCCAGCTCTGCGGAATCTCGCTGTCCGTGACGAAACCTGCCTCGGTTATCGTCACGGCCCCGGGAATACCAGGGCTGACCGAGGCTCGCGGAGCCGGGCGGCCGTCGACCTGGAGCTGCCTGGTCTCCAGCTCACCGACTTCGGCCCGCCAGACGCCCGCCTCGCCGGGCCGCCAGCCGGTGATCCGCCGGCCGCCGCTGATGACGGCCTCCTCCCGCTCGTCCGTCCCATGGCCGTGGGCCTGGTAGACGACCCGGTAGCCGTTCTCCCCCGAGTCGCCCTCCTCGGCACTCAGCACGAACGGCTCGGTCAGCACATGGGTCCCGGCCCGTAGGGAGACCACGAGATCCGACCCCATGGCTCCGGTGCGGGCCCGCACGGCCCGCTGCGCGGCGGGCAACGTGGCGAACGGCCGATCGAAGGTACCGGGCCAGGAATCCCGACCCCAGGGCGCGACGTAGAGCTGGTTCTCAACCATGGGACAGCCTTCCCCAGAGGTGTTTATGGCATACACAGCGTGTACACCATAAACATCCGGCTAAGGTGGCTGTCAAGGACGAGGAGGGATGAGCATGACTGGCCAGAATCCGGCCCCGGAGAATCCAGCACCAAAGACTCCGGCCGCCGAGAACGCCGCGGCGGATCCGGACCGCACCGTCGAGTTGCTCTGGAGTGCCGGCGAGAGCCGGGACCGGGCGGGGCTCAGCCTGGACCGGATCGTGCGGGCCGCCGTGGAGATCGCCGACGCCGAAGGGCTCGCGGCACTGTCCATGCGCAGCGTCGCCGAGCGGCTGGGCTACACCACGATGTCGCTGTATCGACATGTCCCCGGCAAGGCGGAGCTGGTCGAGCTCATGCGGGACGCGGTGATCGCCGAGTCGGCTGTCCGGCAGGGCGAGGCCGGCGATGGCGAGGACGACGGCGACTGGCGGGCCGCTCTGGAGGCCTGGGCCCGGGCGCACTGGGCGATCCACCTGCGACACCCCTGGCTCGTCCACACCTCGGGCAGCCGACGGCTGCCGGGGCCGAACATCATGGCCGACTACGAGCACGGCCTGCGGATCGCCGAGCGGACGGGGCTGCGCGCCTCCGAGGTGATCTCGGTGGTCGCGCTGGTCGCGGGCTTCGTGCAGACCTCCGCCCGGCAGTTGCACGAGTTCCTCCGCGAGGAGCAAAACTCCGGCGTCTCGCACGAGCAGTGGTGGCGCGGCCAGGACGGCCTGATCGAGCACCTGGCGGCATACCCCACCCTCGGCAGGCTCTGGCAGGCCGGCGGCTTCGACCGGCCCGAGGACCCGTTCGACTTCGGGCTCGCCCGGACCCTCGACGGCGTCGAGCTGCTGGTCCAGGGCCGCCGTAGCGAAAAGAGTGACGAAAACGGTGCTCCGGCACCGGACCGCCCGCCCGCCGGTCACTGCACGGTCTGCGGCACCCCACTCGAAGGGACCACCCGGGGCCGCCCGCGCGACTACTGCTCCCGGGCCTGCCGTCAACGTGCCTACCGCCGCCGACAGGCGACCAGCTAGGGCCGCCCGGGGGGCGCGCAGACCTGCTGCCGCCGTATGCACGAGCGGAGCACCGTCGTGGCGGGGGGGTCGCCCGGTGGCTGGAGAAACACCACAGGGGCGCGGGGACCCGCGCGGACCGGCCCTCCCCGGAGGTCCTTGGTCTCGCGCGCGGGTCCCCGCGCCCCTGGTGCTACTCGGTTGTCAGCCGGCGACCGGCGCGGCCTCGTCGGCCGTGGCCGGGGCAGCGGCCGACTCGGCGGCCATCTCCTCGCGCACCTCGGCGAGCGACGGGTTCTGCCAGGAGCTGCGGACGCCCCAGTAGTAGAAGGCCAGACCGATCGCGGCGACGATCAGCAGGTCCCAGCCCTCGGGCAGGTAGCCGTGGCCACCGTAGTCCGCGCTGCCCGCCCAGGAGACACCCGCCATCACCAGCAGGTAGCCGACCATCCAGCAGCCTGCCAGCAGGTGCGGCTTGAGCACGGCCCACGGCTTGCGCAGCTCGTACCAGGCCCAGATCGGCAGGCCGGCGGCCATCAGCACGATGACCTTGCCGGTGAGCGGCCACTTGGCCCAGTACAGCACCAGCGAACCGAAGACCATGGCCACCGGCGCGATGATCGGCATGGCCTTCAGCTTGACCGGACGCGGCAGCTCCGGCGCCAGGCGGCGCAGCGACATCACGGCGACCGGGCCGGTGATGTACGAGATCACGGTGGCCACCGAGACGATCGAGGCGAGCGAGCCCCAGCCGCGGAAGACCGCGAGGAACAGGAAGGCGATGAACAGGTTGAGCAGCAGCGCCGGGCGCGGGATTCCGGTCTTGGGGTCGACCCGGCCGAAGATCGACGGCAGGTGGCCGTTCTCCTGGACACCGTGGATCATGCGCGAGGTGGTGGCGGCGTAGATCATGCCGGTACCGCTCGGCGAGATGAAGGCGTCCGCGTACAGCACCATGGCCAGCCAGTTCAGGCCCCAGGCCAGCGCCAGGTCGGCGAGCGGGGACTTGTAGTTGATGCTGCCCCAACCGTGCGCGAGGTCTCCGGAGGGAACGGCCAGCAGGAAGGCGAGCTGCAGGGCGATGTAGATCACCAGGGCGATCAGGATCGAGGTGATCACGGCCTTGGGCAGCGACTTGCCCGGGTTGCGGGCCTCGCCGGCCAGGTTCAGCGGGGACTGGAAGCCGTTGTAGGCCCAGACGATGCCGGAGGTGGCGACCGCCGTGAACACCGCGCTCCAGCCGTTGGGGGCGAAGCCGCCGTGGTCCTGGAGGTTGTGGGTGTCGAAGTGCGACATCAGCAGGGCGCCCGCGGTGAGGGCGGGCACGACCACCTTGAAGACGGTGATCGCCGTGTTGGTCTTGGCGAAGAGCGAGATCGCGAACCAGTTCAGGACGAAGTACACGATCAGCAGCACGCTGGCCAGGGCCACGCCGCTGCCGGTGAGCTCCTGCCCGTCGTACAGGGCCTTGGCCCAGCCGAAGCTCCAGGAACTCATGTACTGCACGGAGGCGGTCGCCTCACCCGGGATGACCGAGACGATGGCGATCCAGTTCGCCCAGGCGGCCAGGTAACCGGCCAGCGAACCGTGCGAGTACTGGCCGTAGCGGACCATGCCGCCGGCCTTCGGGAACATCGATCCGAGCTCGCTGTAGGTGAGAGCGATCACAAGTGCGACCGCCGCACCGATCACCCAGGCCAGCGTCGCGGCCGGACCGGCCAGCTTGGCGGCTCGCGCGGCACCGAACAGCCACCCGGAACCGATGATCGAGCCGAGGCCGACCGCGGTCAGGCTGATGGTTCCGAGTGAGCGGCGGTAGTTCTGGTCTGACCGCTTTGTTGGCTCAGGCGCGCTCAATGTGTCGCCCCTTCGGGTTGGTCGCCAGGGCCTCCGGATGAGGCTCCTGTCCTGATCGGCACCGGCCACGAAGTGACTTCAAAACCACGGCCAGGCAATGCGTCGCAGACTAAGCGACCAACTCGGACGAAATGCTCATACAAAGCTCAAATCGTTCGATCGTTGCCATCTTGTGTCCGATAGCCGGTTGCCTGGTTCACGCGAAATCTGCGTAGGTCGCAGGCATCTGCCCAGTGAACCATGACAGCCGTGGGCGCTGCGGACCAGTCGATGATCCACCGGGGGCCCCCACAGTCCGGACAACCACCATGCGTAGCGCAGCTGTTGCCATTGGTAGCGCCCGGCCGCGATCGCGGTCGTGGGTGGGGCGCTCGCAATCGGCCGACTAGCTCGACAGTGACGTTGCCCGCCAGTCCCGCAGCCAGCGAGCCGACGGCCAGCGCGGCCCAGCCGATGCCGAACAGCCCGCGGGCTCCGAAGAAGTCGGAGAGGCGGCCGCCGAGCAGCAGTGAGCCGTCGAAGGCGACCACCTAGGCATTGAAGACCCAGGACGGGTTCTCCTGGGTGAAGCCGAGGTCGCCCTGCATCTTGGGCAGCGCGACACCAGTGATCGACGTGTCCATGATGACCATGAGCTGGGCCGCCGCGATCAGCCAGAGGACCTTCCCGCGGCTCCGGTTGGGCGAGTTACCGGATGCGAGCACCAGGTCTACGTACCGGTCGGGGGTATATCGGCGAGAGGAACATGGCGCCGCCCAACCGAGAGGGACATGGCCGGGAACGGTGATTGATCGAGCGGGGCTTGAGGTCGGAGCAAACCCCCGGGGGGTACTTGCCCGTGGATACCCTGGGGGGGTACCGTCTACACCACCAAGACGAACAGACGGGAGGTCATGGCATGGCCGGGTACATCGACTCCAAGAGCGAGATCACCAAGCGGCCGCGCCGCATCGAGGGCCAGGTACGCGGCCTCCAGCGGATGGTCGAGTCCGACACCTACTGCATCGACATCCTGACCCAGGTCTCGGCGCGCACCAAGGCACTGCAGGCGATCGCCCCGGGGCTGCTCGACGAGCACATGAGCCACTGCCTGGTGACGGCGGCCGGGGTGGGCGGCGCGGAGGCGGACGCCAAGCTCCAGGAGGCCTCCGCCGCCATCGCACGACTGCTGCACTCCTGAGCTTCCGCCACCGGTACGCCGCTCCACCGTCCGCCCCGAAGGAGAGATCCGTTGAACACCCCGACCAAGCTCGCCGGCTTCGCCCTGGTCCTGGCGGTCGCCCTGGGCGGAGCGGCCGGCATCGGCCACGCCGTCGGCCCGATCGGCGCCCCGGCCCCGGCCCGGATGCACCACGGCACCGCCGCCTCCGGTGCCGGGCACGGAGACCACACCACCGACTCGAACACCGCGACCGAGGAGACCCCTGGAGGACTGATGGTCACGCAGCACGGCTACACCCTGGAGGCCGCCACAGACACCCTGACCGCCGGGCAGCCACAGACGCTCTCGTTCGTCGTCCGCGGCCCCGACGGCAAGCCGGTCACCGACTACACCGCCACCCACGAGAAGGACCTCCACCTCATCGTGGTCCGCCGCGACCTGGCTTCCTTCCAGCACCTGCACCCGACCCGGGACGCGGCCGGTACCTGGAGCATCCCGCTGACCCTGCCGAGCGCCGGCGAGTACCGGATGTTCACCGACTTCGCCCCGGCCGGCGGCCAGGGCCTGACCCTCGGCACCGACCTCTTCGCCGCCGGCGAGTTCACCCCGCAGCCGCTCCCGGCCCCCGTCGCCTCCGTCGAGACCGACGGATACTCCGTCAACCTGGAGGGCAGGCTGGAGGCCGGGAAGACCTCCAGGCTGACCCTCACCGTCAGCAAGGACGGCAAGCCGGTCACCGATCTGCAGCCCTACCTCGCCGCCTACGGGCACCTGGTGGCGCTGCGCGCGGGCGACCTCGCCTACCTGCACGTGCACCCGGACGGCATGCCCGGTGACGGCCGCACCCCCGCAGGCCCCGGCATCACCTTCTACGCCACCGTGCCGAGCGCCGGCGACTACCGGCTCTTCCTGGACTTCAAGCACGGCGACACCGTGCACACCGCCGCCTTCACCGCGCACGCCGAACCCGGCACCGGCCCGGCCGAGGCCGGCGACGAGCACGGCGGCCACGACGGCCACCAGCACTGACCGCGCTCCCGGCCGACACCCCCCGCCCGTACCCAGAACGCGCCCGACCGCAGTACCCCCGAGGAGGGGTGATGAGCTCCGCAACCCAAGACAGGACCCTGCCCGCCGGCAGTGCGCAGATCGAGCTTGAGATCGGCGGCATGACCTGCGCCTCCTGCGCCGCCCGGATCGAGAAGCGGCTGAACAAGATGGCGGGCGTCACCGCCACCGTCAACTACGCCACCGAGAAGGCCAAGGTCACCTTCCTGGAGTCGATCGAGCCGCTGGCCCTGGTCGCCGAGGTGGAGAAGGCCGGCTACACCGCCGCACTTCCCGCGCCCCCGGCCGCCGAGCAGCCGCAGGAAGCGGACGAGAGCGCGCCCTCGGCAGCAGACGAGCGGGTACGGGCGCTGCGGCAGCGGCTGCTGATCTCGGCCGCACTGACCGTCCCGGTGATCGCGATGGCAATGGTCCCGGCGATCCAGTTCACCTTCTGGCAGTGGCTCTCGCTCACCCTGGCCGCCCCGGTCGTCGCGTACGGGGCCTGGCCCTTCCACCGCGCCGCCTGGACCAACCTGCGGCACGGCGCGGCGACCATGGACACCCTGATCTCGGTCGGCACGCTGGCCGCCCTGGGCTGGTCGCTGTACGCACTGTTCTGGGGCACCGCCGGCACACCGGGCATGACGCACCCGTTCGAGCTCACCATCGGGCGCAGCGACGGCTCGGGCAACATCTACCTGGAGGCCGCCGCCGGCGTCACCACTTTCATCCTGGCCGGCCGCTACTTCGAGGTCCGTTCCAAGCGACGGGCCGGATCGGCGCTGAAGGCGCTGCTGGAGCTCGGCTCCAAGGACGTCGCGGTGGTCCGGGACGGCCGTGAGCAGCGCGTCCCGATCGGACAGCTGGCCGTCGGTGACGTCTTCGTGGTCCGTCCCGGTGAGAAGGTGGCCACCGACGGTGTGATCGTCGAGGGCACCTCGGCGATCGACGCCAGCATGCTGACCGGCGAGTCCGTCCCGGTCGAGGTCTCCCCCGGCGACGCCGTGGTGGGTGCGACGGTCAACGCCGGCGGACGGCTGACGGTCCGTGCCACCAGAGTCGGCGCGGACACCCAACTCGCCCAGATGGCAAGGCTGGTGGAGGACGCGCAGAACGGCAAGGCCGAGGTGCAGCGGTTGGCCGACAAGGTCTCCGGGATCTTCGTACCCGTGGTCATCACCCTGGCCGTCGCCACCCTCGGCTTCTGGCTGGGCACCGGCGCGGGCATCAGCTCGGCGTTCACGGCGGCCGTCGCGGTGCTGATCATCGCCTGCCCCTGCGCCCTGGGCCTGGCCACTCCGACCGCTCTGATGGTCGGTACCGGGCGCGGCGCCCAGCTCGGCATCCTGATCAAGGGCCCCGAGGTGCTGGAGTCCACCACCGGCGTGGACACCGTGGTGCTGGACAAGACCGGCACGGTGACCACCGGTCAGATGACCCTGGTCGAGGTCGTCCCGGCCGAGGGTGAGGACAGCGAGCGGATCCTGCGCCTGGCCGGCGCCCTGGAGGACGCCTCCGAGCACCCGATCGCCCAGGCGATCGCCAAGGGCGCCGTCCAGCGGGTCGGCACCCTGCCGCGGGTCGAGGACTTCGCCAACATCGAGGGCCTGGGCGTGCAGGGTGTGGTGGCCGGTGACGGCACCAGCCACGCCGTCCTGGTCGGCCGCACCCGCCTGCTGGAGGAGTGGAGCCAGCACCTGGCTCCCGAGCTGGAGCGGGCCAGGACGGAGGCCGAGGCCAAGGGCCGCACAGCCGTCGCGGTCGGCTGGGACGGCAAGGCACGCGGGATCGTGGTGGTGGCCGACGCGGTCAAGCCGACCTCGGCCGCCGCCGTCCGCCAACTGCGCGCGCTGGGACTGCGCCCGGTGCTGCTCACCGGCGACAACGCCTCGGCTGCCCGCGCGGTGGCCGACGAGGTCGGCATCGAGGAGGTCATCGCCGAGGTGATGCCCGCCGACAAGGTGGACGTGGTCAAGCGTCTCCAGGGCGAGGGCCGCAAGGTGGCCATGGTCGGAGACGGCGTCAACGACGCGGCCGCGCTCGCCCAGGCCGACCTCGGGCTGGCCATGGGCACCGGCACGGACGCCGCGATCGAGGCGGCCGACCTGACCCTGGTCCGCGGTGACCTGCGGATCGCGGCGGACGCCATCCGCCTCGCCCGGCGCACCCTGGCCACCATCAAGAGCAACCTGTTCTGGGCCTTCGCCTACAACGTGGCCGCGCTGCCGCTGGCCGCCGCCGGACTGCTCAACCCGATGATCGCCGGCGCGGCGATGGCCTTCTCCTCGGTCTTCGTGGTCTCCAACAGCCTCCGGCTGCGCCGCTTCGACGCCCTGCCCGACAACCGCACCGCCGAGCCGACCGCCTGACGGACCGCCACCGTCGACCGCCCCCGTGAGGCCGCCCGACCGCCCGGTCCGGCGGCCTCACGGCATTCGCCCGGGCCGGCGGCGAAATCGTCGGTGTCGCCGCCGGCGGAATCACCACCGTCGGATCCGGCGAGATCTACACCCTCCGCACCGCCCCCGGACACAGCGGGAAGGGCATCGCCACCGCACTGATCGGTGCCGCGACGGCGCAGCAGCGGGCTCGCGTCGCCGCCGAACAGTGGGTCGGGGTGTACGGCCCTGAGGACCCGGCCTTCGAGTTCTTCACCAGGCACGGCTTCACCCCTGCCACCCCCGGCCGGCACCCCGCCGACCACGGCCGCTCCCCGCCTCGCTCCGCATCCGCCGCGCCCTCTGAGAACCGCGACGCTCGCCGGGCAGCGCCCGAAGCGTGGGGCTCTGCACCAACGGCAACCTGACCGCGCGCATCCGCAGCGGGCAGCACCCGGGGCGCGAGGCTCTGCCAGATCGACCGCGTACGCGACCGGCCGGGCGCCCTGGTGGAGCGTCACTTCATGACGGGTGCGCTCATCCACATGTGGTTCTCGCAGACGGCGATCGCCATCCGCTTACCGTGCGCGTCCGTCATCCTGAGCCCGAGACCGACCTCGTGCGGTGCGGCGTGCGGCGCAAGCACCTGCCCCTGGGCGAGGTCGTCCGACGGGAAGTAGCAGATGCCGCCGGTGCCCGGCACCTCGCTGTAGTGCAGGTCGACGACCGCGGAATGCCCCGGCGCCAGCACCAGCCGGGCAGGCGCCGTCCTGGCCGCGACCGCAACCACCTCGAGCCCCTTGCCGACGTGCACCCGGAACCACGGATATCCGTCGAAGGCACACGCCGCACCGCCGCCGTTCTGCGCGGTCAGCCGCGCCACGGCCGGGTCCCCGGATGCCGCCTGTGCGTGTTCCAGGTGCACCAGGGTCCAACGCAGTTGCCTGGACTGGCAGTTGCCCGCCGCCTTGTCCGACGCCGGCAGCGCGGCCGTCCCCGACGGGACCGGTCCGTTCGCCGTCGCGGAGAGCGAGGTCACCGGTGACGCCGAGTCGGACGCCGCCAGCGGGCTCGCCGGTACGGCGCTGCCCGAGGGCGCAGCCGTACTCGCGGAGGCGTTCGGCGCCGCGCTCACCGTGTCGGAGGCCGACGGCACGCCGGAGCCGGAGGCCCGGGCACCCGGGGAGGAGGTATGACCGGCCGCCGAGGCGGTCGACGTGGCCCCCGCCGCCTCGCCGTCCCCCTCCGGCCCACAGGCACTCACCGACAGGACCAGTCCCGCCGCGACCGCCGCACCGGCCATCAGCCGTCTGTTCATCCAAGCCTCCCCCATAGTCGTATCGGGTGATGACCTCGCCTTCGCCACCGCCCTCACCCTCCGGACCGTGAGTTCTGTGAGCCTAGAGGACCCGACGGACACTACACCGGGATACCTCCGTCTCCTGCGGGAGGCAGGCCGAGCGAACCGGAACTCGCATGACAGCACCGCGTGCGCCGGGCCGGGATCCGCCCGACCTGGCGCACGCGGTACTCGCCTTCTGCTCTCCGCGTCCGCTTCTCTACCTGCTTCCTTCCGGCGCCTGTGCCCGCTGCCTCCACTCGCTCCGTTCCGGTCCGGCCCCGCCTCCCCGGGGACAGCCCCGGTCAGTCCCGGGTGGCCCGGCGAAGTACCAGCAGCATCGCGCCGACCGTCGCGAGCAGCGCGGAGAGCAGCATCATCGGGGTCTGCACCGAACCCGAGTGGGCCAGCTCACCGTGGTGGTGGTGCTCCTTGCCCCCCTCGTGGTGGTGGCCCTCCTCACCTTCCTCGTGGTGGTGGCCGCCCCGGCTGGGCTTGTGGCCCTCCTTGCCGTGCTCCACGACCAGGGCCTTGGCGCCCTCCTGCTCCTGTTCCTGCTTGACCGTGTTGTCGTTCGTGATCGAGACCTTGATGGTCTGGTTGCCCTGGGTCTGACTGGACGTCTGAATGGGGTTGTTGGCCTGGGTGGGGCTGGAGGTGGCACTGCCGGTGCCGTCCTGGGTGGGGTTCGAGGTGGCACTGCCGGTGCCGTCCTGGGTGGGGTTCGAGGTGGCACTGCCGGTGCCGTCCTGGATGGGGTTGGCCGTCTGGTCGGACGTCTGGTCAGCGTTCGTCGACTGGTCCTGCTGCTGCTGTTGTTGCTGCTGCTGGTCCTGCCCTTGGTCCTTGCCGTGCTCGCGACCCTTGCCGTGCGCCTTGCCGTGCTCCTTGCCGCGCTCGCGACCCTTGCTGCGCTCCCCACCCTTGCCATGGTCCTCGTGGCGCTCCCCACCATTGCCATGGTCCTCGTCGCGCTCCCCACCATTGCCATGGTCCTCGTCGCGCTCCCCACCATTGCCATGGTCCTCGTCGCGCTCCCCACCATTGCCA
>NZ_JBSFJU010000007.1:192929-198345 GCF_053598215.1 Kitasatospora sp. NPDC001175
CGGCTCCCCACCATTGCCATGG
The DNA here is from genome assembly GCF_053598215.1 of Kitasatospora sp. NPDC001175. Lineage (NCBI taxonomy): Bacteria > Bacillati > Actinomycetota > Actinomycetes > Kitasatosporales > Streptomycetaceae > Kitasatospora > Kitasatospora sp. NPDC001175. The sequence continues at coordinate 192,952 of NZ_JBSFJU010000007.1, forward strand.
TCCTCGTCGCGCTCCCCACCATTGCCATGGTCCTCGTCGCGCTCCCCACCATTGCCATGGTCCTCGTCGCGCTCCTCGCAGCGCTCGTCGCAATGGCTACCCCGCGGGGTTACCCACGCGAGGCCGGGCAGCTCCGCCGGTCCGGCCGTCCGGTGGCGGTTCTCCCACTCCGGCGCACCCTCGAATTCCTGCGACTCGATGCCGTCGGCGCCTTCGTCGGCCTGCGCAGCACCCTCTTCGGGAGGTGCCATTTCGGGGCTGACACTGTCCTCCGTTCCTGCCTGGCCGAGAAGCGCGTCCACCCAGGGGGAATTGCTCGTCCCCATGTCGCCGGGCATGACGTCCGAGGTCCAGTCGGAGTGCGCGTGCGCTGGGCTGCCTCCCAGCACTACCAGGGCGAACGAGGTCAGTCCCGACACGACGAGACCGGCTGCGCGGGTCTTCATGATGCTCCCAATGTGATCGGCAAAGCGGATTCTCTGTCTACAACAAGGGCCGATTTATCCAGCGCATACACACAGCACGATCAAAATATCGATGTGGTTATTAACCCGAACGGCCTTGCGTAGCGCCGCATCGCGATACCCAAAGGGAGCATTTCTTCGTTTATATGACTGCATATATTCGAATCTCAGTCCGGATCGAGCCGTGGCATCCACCCGCCAACACGTGGCCCCCGCACCCGTCACTGGCTCGGGTCCGGCTCCGCGGCCGAGACTGGCGGACGACCCCGGGTGCTCTCGTGGCACCGGCCGTCCCCGGCGGGGCACCTGCGCGCACTCCGGAGGAGCCATGGCCATCCGCAGCCTGTCCGGGCCCGCCCCGCTCGCGTCCCCTCGACCCCCCTCACGACATCCGCCGGCCGGCCGGCATCCGTTGGACCCCGGGGGTGGAGTCGATGGCGCCTCCCACCCCGCACACCACCTGGCTGCAGGACTTCCTGCTCAACCCGCACGCCGCGGACATCGTCGGCTATCTGAGAGCGGCCCGCCGCACCGGCGGCCCGGTCCTCGATCTGGGCGCCGCATGAAGGGCAGTCGCCCCTGACGAACTTCCCGTACAGCGCGCGCTCGCACGGTCCGCAGTACGGCAGCACCCGGGTGCGCGCCACCAGGACGCCGTCGGCGTGGAGCCAGCGGAGCAGCGAGGTCACGAAGGGGGGCGGTGGTCCTCGTCCCGGCCGGGCCGGACCAGTCGGTCGAACTCGACACCGGCCCGGTGCCGAGCACGGAGGAACTCCCCCTGCCCGACACCTACTTCGCGCGCGGCTTCGCGCGGACGTGCATCCGCTCGCCCTGCGGCCCGAACAGGCTGAGGATCTCCACCGGTCCCTCCCCCGTACTGCCGAACCAGTGCGGCAACCGGGTGTCGAACTCGGCGGCCTCCCCCGGCTTGAGCACTATGTCGTGCTCGGCGAGCACCAGCCGCAGTCTGCCGCTGAGCACGTACAGCCACTCGTGGCCCTCGTGCGTCCGGGGCTCCGGCTTGCTGCGACTGGTGCCGACGACCATCTTGAACGCCTGCGGTCCGCCGGGCTGCCGGGTCAGCGGGATCACCGTCGAGTCGCCGCGCTCCACCGGCTTCAGCCGCACCCGCGGGTCGCCGACCGGTGGCGCGTCGACCAACTCGTCCAGCGGGACCTGGTAGGCCTGCGCGATCGGCAGCAGCAGCTCCAGGCTCGGTCTGCGCTGTCCCGACTCCAGCCGGGAGAGCGTACTGACCGAGATCCCGGTGGTCTCGGACAGCGTGGCGAGCGTGCACCCGCGCTGTTGGCGGATGCTCCTGAGCCTGGGCCCGACGGCGGCGAGTACATCTTCCATCCCCCTATTGCAGAAATGGCAACATGGTTTGTCAACTGAGAGCGCCCGGGCGCATGGTCGGCGGCAGGAGGTGTCCAACCATGCACGTGGAACTGGCCGTCGGCGGTGGCGTCGGCAGACCGGATGCCGCGCCGCTGCCGTCCCGGGCCCGCCGTCGGACCGCGGCCGCCGGGGCGGCGGCCGTGCGTGCGTTGAACCCGGACCCCATCGACGGAGAACTGGCCGGCGCACTGCCGGACGAACTGCTGGAGCTGGTGTGACGAACGACTTCGACTGGGCCGCGATGGCTGATCTGCTGGAGGTGGAGGGTGAGACGCACAGCCCCTATGTGCGCCAGGCCTTCGAGGAGTTGCGGCAGCTGACCGACTTCAGTCCGCGCCGGATCCTGGACGTGGGCAGTGGTCCGGGTGTCGCGGCCTGCTGCCTGGCCGCCCTCTTCCCGCAGGCCGAGGTCGCGGCGGTGGACGGGACGCCGGAGCTACTGGCCCGCGCGCAGGAGCGGGCCGGGCGACTGGGCGTCCGGCTGCGCACCAGACTGGCTGAATTCCCCTCGGACCTGGGCGAGTTGGGCCCGGCCGACCTGGTGTGGTCGGGCCAGGTGGTGCACCATGTCGGCGACCAGCAGGACGCGCTCGACCAACTGGCCGGCCTGCTGCGCCCGGGCGGCGCGCTGGCCATCGTCGAGGGCGGTCTGCCGGCCCGCTGGCTGCCGCGCGACCTGGGCTTCGGACGTCCCGGGCTGCAGGAGCGGCTGGACGTCGCGACGGCCGACCGGTTCGCCCGGATGCGGGCCGAACTGCCCGGCACGGTCACGGTGGTCGAGGACTGGCCCGGCATGCTGCGGGCCGCCCGGCTCACCGAGGTGCGCAGCCGCACGTTCCTGGTGGACCACCCCGCGCCGCTCGCCGAGGGTCCGCGGCGGTCGGTGCGACGGCTGCTGGAACGGCAGCGTGCGACGCTGGACGGGGCACTGGACAGCGAGGACCTGGCGGTGCTGGACCGGCTGCTCGACCCTGCCGACCCGGCGGGTGTCGACCGGCGGTCCGACCTGTTCCTGCTGACCGCGAAGACCGTGCACTTCGGCCGTCGGCCCCGCGCGTGAGAGAGATCCAGCAAGGGAGCATCCGATGCCCGAGAACCTCCTCACCGAAGACGTCGCCCAGGTCGCAGGTTCCTGCTGCGGCGGCGGCTCGTGCAGCACCGCCCCCGTCGCCGAGGCCGGCACCCGGGCGGTCTACGTCGTCAAGGGCATGACCTGCGGACACTGCGCCGGTTCCGTCACTGCGGAGCTGAAGAGGATCGCGGGCGTCACCGCTGTCGCCGTCGACCTCGCCACCGGCGTCGTCACCGTCGACAGCGAGCAGCCGCTGGACCGCGCAGCCGTCGCCGAGGCCATCGACGAGGCCGGGTACGAGCTGGTCTGACCCGCCGGCCACCGAAGCCCCGGGGGTGGCGCGCCGTCGACCCGCGGCGCACCACCCCCGGGCCACCCTCGCCCGCTGGTCCGCGAAGCGCCCCGGATCGGACGTGGACGCGCTAAGCGAGCACCGGCCCGCGGCGCCGACGACGACACCCGGGGCCGGCTCGGCACAGCCGAGGAGCACCGCCTTCGCCCTCGGCCAGTGCCTGGGCCCGCTGCTGGCGGGCACGCTCTCCGGCGGCCCGAGCGGGACCGCCGCCGGGCTGGCGATCGGCGCGGTACTCCTGGCGCCGGCCGCCGCCGCCGCGCTCGCCCAGCAGGCCCGAACCGTCCCGGCAGTCCCGGCCGGATCCGTTTCCACGGATACCGCCCCCGGGTAAAGTAGGCTGGCCGGTGGCGTGGCACACGCCCGTCAGACGGCCGCCGCGAGTGACACACCGGCAGATCCGGCCGGCATCGCCGATGGAGGTGTCCGCCCGGCAGGGCGGGAGCCGAGCACTTCAGGGAACCGGAGTAGGCCCATGGTCGAGCACAGCTACAGCAACCACAAGGACGACGTCCTCAAGAGACTGCGCCGCATCGAGGGCCAGATCCGCGGCCTCCAGCGGATGGTCGAGCAGGACACCTACTGCATCGACGTCCTCACCCAGGTCTCCGCGAGCACCCGCGCGCTCCAGTCCTTCGCGCTGCAGATGCTGGAGGAGCACCTCGCGCACTGCGTGAGCAACGCCGTCAGCGCCGGCGGCGACGAGGCCGCGCTCAAGCTCAAGGAAGCCAACGCCGCGATCGCCCGGCTGGTCCGCTCCTGATCTCCGCACCGGAGCCCGCCGCGGCCTTGGCTTGGCCCTGAACCCCACCAAGAAACGATCTTGGTGGGGTTCAAGGCCAAACTGAACCAGAACCGACGTGGCAGGGCCGACTCCGCCGCCCGCGCTCTTCGTTCCGCGGCGGGATCCGCGGAACGAAGACCTCCGGGATTCGGTGGTCCGCGCCACGGGGCCGGATGCCGTCCGCTTCGGCGCAGCCTGCCCCGGCAGCTTCCGTGGTCTGCCCAGGCTCACTGCCGGGGCAGGCTGCTTTCACCGCTCGCCGCCCCGGCGAACTCCCGCCCCGCTCACCCGGTGAACTCCCGCTCCACTCTTCGCCGTTGCCCCCGTCCGCGGCCTCTCGCCGATCCTGCCGGCGGCGTCCCCTGCCGCCGCGAACCGTGCGAGGCGGCCGGGTCACGGACTCCGCGCGTACTGAAGTGATCTTCAGCTTGCTTCAGGCTGGCTTCAGGCTTCCGGAGTGATGCTGAGCCGCACCGCCGGACGGAGGTTTCCGGCGCAGTGTCCCGCGCGAGGAGCCCTGGATGCCTCAGCCCCACACCCCGAAGCCATCGAAGAGCGGAGCCATGGGCACCGCAGCGACGGCCGAGGCCGAGGTCCGCCATCTGGCGGTGGTCGGTGGCCGTCGGGCTCCGCGGACGGACCGTACGCCGCCCCGCCGGGTCACGGTGGTGTCCGCGAGCATCGGCGCCGGCCACGACGGCGCGGCCCGCGAACTGGTGCGCCGCCTACGGCAGTTCGGACTCACCGTGGACTGCCATGACTTCCTGGACCTGCTGCCGCCCGGCTGGGGCCGGCTGCTGCGCGCGAGCTACGCACTGGAGCTGCGGGTCGCGCCCTGGGCCTGGGGCCGGCTGCTGGAGGGCCTGCAGCGGCACCGGTGGTCAGCGGCGCTGGTCAGCGCGCTCGCGGCCCGCGCCGCCGCCCGCCGGACCCGGACGCTGCTCGGCCCCGACACCGGCGCCGTGGTGTCCACCTACCCGCTGGCCAGCCAGGCCCTGGGCCGGCTCCGTAGGCGCGGCCAACTCGCCGCCCCACTGGTCACCTTCCTCACCGACATGTCGGTGCACCCGCTCTGGGTGGCACGAGGCGTCGATCTGCACCTCGCCCTGCACCCGGTCGCCGCCGCCCAGGCGCGCGGGCACCTGGCCCGGGGCGTGCTGGTCAGCGGCCCGCTGGTCGGGCGGGAGTTCCGCCCGGCGGCCTCGACGGACGAACGGCTCTGCGAGCGGCTGCGGTTCGGCCTGCCCACCGACCGTCCCGTCGCACTGGTGGTGGCCGGCTCCTGGGGCGTGGGCGAGGTGGAACTCGCCGCCCGGGAGATCGC